>JACOUX010000045.1 GCA_016177615.1 Candidatus Woesearchaeota archaeon
GTAAAAAGAAAATGCCCAAAGTGCAATGAAGGCGATATTGTCTTGAGGAGCTCGATTTACGGCAAATTTCTCGCTTGCAATCGTTTTCCTAAGTGTCGTTATACTGAGAAATTAACAAATAATGATAACAAAAATTCTGAATAACCTGGCTTTAAAAGAACAGTTCAGATTTGAATTCAAAAAAATTGATTTGAAAAATAATTTCCAATCCAAAACTTCTTAAACCCAAATCCATTACCAGATATATGAAAAGAATCTTGTTTTTATTTGTTATATTGAATTTAATTCTGATTCCGGGTGCTTTTGCCAAGCAGGGCCACATGAAGCTGCTTGCTGTCAGGGAAACCGAGTCAGGCTCTTTGGAAGGTGGGATAGCAGACCTATATCTTGAAATAAATCCCGGCTCTGGCCGTGTTTTTCTTGAGACATTCCCGCTAACAAGAACCGACACCCAGATGTCAACAAGATTTGCAAAGGCAATAGCGTGCGATGCAATTGACAACAGCTGCGATGATGTTGACTTTTTCTATACCATAACAGCCGATTCTCCAGTAGTGGCGGGGCCAAGCGCAGGCGCGGCAATAGCAGTCCTTACAATAGCTCTTTTAGAGGACATGAAGCTGAATGAGGATTATGCCATAACAGGAACGATAAACTCAGGCGGCTTAATCGGCCCTGTGGGGGGATTAAAAGCCAAGGTTGAGGCTGCAAAAAAGGCAGGTTTGAAAAAAGTATTTATTCCCGCGGGCGAGGTTATTGTAAAGTTTGACAACAGAACTATAGACTTAAGCAGCCTTTCGAAAGAGCTTGATATAGAGATAATTGAAATTTCAGAGCTGAATGATGCTGTCAGGGAATTTACCGGAAGAGAAATATCCAAAAAATTCAAGAGCATCGAGATAAGTGATGAGTATACCAGCACAATGAAGGCTCTTGCAAAGTCCTTATGCGACAGGAGCAACAGGCTGAAAGAGGAAGCCAAAAGCCTGAAGGTTTCAGCTAACATAACTTCAATGCATGATAATGCAAAAAATCTTACAGGGAAGGGAAAAGATTCTTTTGAAAAAAAGGCTTTCTACAGCTCTGCAAGCTACTGCTTTGGTGCAAATGTTGAGTATTCTGCAATTTTGCTTTTGTCAAAGAACCTTTCGAATGAGAGCATATTGCTGAAAGCTGCCCAGCTGAATAAGGATGCAAGAGAGCTCCGCAGCAAGATCGACTCATTTGAGAAAAAAACAATAACTGACCTTCAGGCTTATATTGTAGTCAAGGAGCGCCTTGAAGAGGCGGAAGACGCCGCGTCACAAGCTGTTTTGCTCATAAACAAGACGAACAGAGTTGAGGTTATTGCAAGGGCGCTTGCGTACGCAGAAGAGCGCATAAATTCTGCCTATTCCTGGTACAGTTTCATGGGCAAAGAAGGCAAAGTATTCAACCTTAACAAAGACATATTGAAAAAATCCTGCCAAAGCAAGATAAGCGAAGCAGATGAGAGAAAGCAGTACGTTGAGCTTTATTTTCCCAACGCAGTTTCTAATGTAGATAATGGAATTAAGAGGGCAGGCACTGAGCTTGAGAAAGGGAATTACGAGCTATGCCTCTCCATTGCAAGCAGGGCAAAAGCAGATGTTGATATAATCCTAAGCGTGTTCGGTGTCGAAAGCAGCCAGCTTGACAGCCTTGTTGAAAGAAAGCTTGAGATTGTCAAGAACAGCATAGCCAGGCAGGCAGCAAAAGGGACATTTCCGATATTGGGTTACAGCTATTATGAATATGCCAATTCGCTGAAAGAAAATGATGTCTTTTCAGCCCTTCTTTATTCTGAATATGCCCTGGAGCTTGGCAACCTTGACATTTATTTCAAGGAAAGCAATGGGAAAAAATTCAGGCTGAATGTTGACAGCAGGCTGCTTGCAGTATTTCTTATTGGGATTTTTGTCGGGGCAGCAGCTGTCCTTGCCGTAAGAGCCAGAAGAACCAGGCTCGATAAGGCAAAAGAAAAAAGGCTAAGAAAAAAGAAATAAAAATAAGCTAGTTTAATATGTCGAAAATATACCATCAGTTTGTAACTGATGGACGAAAGTCCAATGTTGTTGCACATTATGGTATATTTTCGAGCATGCTCAAAAACCACCGTATATGTACGGGATGGCTATAAAGGCTTTCAGCCCATCAAGCCACCCGTCTCTGACGGGTGGTTTTTGACATTTTTCAAAATTTTCTATATCAGCCGATGAATATGCCGCCTGAAAAGATAAGGTACAACAAAGCCATTATAAATACTGCTACAAAGAGATAAAGCCAAAATGAGCCCTTTGGTTGGGGCTGGCTTGAATCTGGCTTTCCATGATTTAAGCTCTCGGCTGCTGTTTTTTTGTAATCTCTGGCTTGCTTTTCATTGTATAGCTCTTTGATAGCTCTGTCAGCATCTTTCTCAGGAAGCCCTCCTTTTAGAAGCGTGCTCTTGTAAACATGATCAGGTGTTTCTCCTTTTGCAAGCTGCCCTCTTGCAACCTCAACAAGTCGTTGTTGTTTCTTATTCATACCAGGAAATGCACCTTTTTGTAAAAATTTGGCCCCCTTATTATACGCTTATACGTGGGGGTGGTATGAAAGAATTCGTTTTTCGGGGGGCCGTTGAAGAGTCTGAGAGTTTAAGTCA
The DNA here is from genome assembly GCA_016177615.1 of Candidatus Woesearchaeota archaeon. Lineage (GTDB taxonomy): Archaea > Nanobdellota > Nanobdellia > Woesearchaeales > GW2011-AR4. Next base: position 2,663 of record JACOUX010000045.1, read on the forward strand.
CCTCAATTTCCTTTTTTGTCAAATTATTTTACAAATGATCTTGCAGGCTTTCTGATCTCCCTTATCCACATCAAGCCTATGTGCTGCAAATCCTTGTTCAATTTGTCGCTTATCCTGTATGTCTTCTTATAAAGATCATAGTCTATGAGCCCCATGCTCTTCATAGGCGTCAAGATCCTGTCATAAAACTGCCTTTTGTTATAGCTTACCTTGACTTTTTTGCCTTTGTACGGAGGTTCTTCTATCAAATCCGTGATTAAATTGCCTTCATGAAGCTTGGTTGCGAACAAAGACATCTCTGTTTTGCCGATTTCCCCGCCATTGTCTTTCATCATCTCAATAAGCAGCTTGGCAACAATAATCTGTTGCTTTGTCGCAAAAATGACCTCATATATATCTTCTGATAGGTTAAACCTGTCAAACAGTATAACCATTTTAAATAAGAAAGTATTACAAGTATATAAATATTTCGATTTTAGATACTAGTATAGGAAAATGTATATTAATTCTTAATGCTCATATTTTTTGTTTTTGACAATTAAGATTATTAGGAAAAATCTATTAACAAAATATAATCCCCCATCTTATGAAACAAAAAAGTAAATTGCAGCGATATAAAACAATCAGTGAAGCTGTAAATGCCGCTAATTGGCTAATCATTACCAGGCCCTATCTGTTTGATGGAAATTATGGAAATTTTGGCTCATTTGGCGAGTATTTGCAATGGATGAGGTTTCGTTTTGTTGGAAGCTTGATTGTTAATGGAGATGTGGCTGATGCTGGAAGGCCTCCAAAGATAGATAACACGGAGTTTCGCATCATCTATATAAACAGCTTAACATGGAAAGAAAAAGACGCTCCTTTAAAGACTGCTGTTATGGTGCACGAATTATCAGAATTCTTTCTGTTATCCCAGGGGTATGTCTTTTGGCCATATGATGCCCATGTCGTGGGAGAATTTTTTGAGCATGATTTTAGGAAAAGTCACGGACTGCCCAGATGCGAGGTATGCCCTCTTCCGAGAAATATTATTCCGGTAATGAGGCGATTTGAAGAGGATTTGGAAAAGAGGATTGGCAACGTTGGGCGATATGATGTCGGATTAATGGTGCACAATCTTCTAAAAAATGAACCATTTTATAAGAGATTATAGATTTCTAAAAAACCCTTTCAAAACTCCTAAATAATCCATCTCCACTTCCATATCCCAATCCGGTGGAAAACAATCATAATAGTTTTTCCATGCATACCTTTCATCCAAGAAAATAATTGCGCCTTTGTCAGTCTCTGACCTTATGCACCTTCCAGCATTTTGCATGCATTTTGTTATTGCAGGCAATACATAGCCATATTCAAATCCTTTGCCGAATTTGTCATCGTAATATTCGATTAGGAGCCTTGCTTCTGTATCTGGCTTGTTCAATGGCAAGCCGACAATTATCACTGCCTTAAGAACATCAGGCATATCAATCCCTTCTCCAAAAGAGCCGGTTGAAACGCCAAGAAGAACAGCGCCATTTCCTTTTTCCTTGTATCCTTTGAATGCCGCCAAAAAGGCTTCTTTTTCCTGCTTGTTCATTCTCTGCTTCTCAAGAAATACTGGCTTGGCTGTTTCCCTTGCCAGGTGCTCGTTTATATTAAGCATTAGCTCATAGCTCGGAAAGAATATTGCAGAGTTTCCATTTACCAAATTTACTATGTCTCCGCAGACTTTTGCTATCTCGCCATACTGCCTGCTGTTTCTGCTGGCAAACTTTGTTGTTGTCTTTGGTATTATCAGGCTCAGCCTGTTTTTTTTTGGAAAAGGGCTTTTGTATTCTTTTTCCACAGCATTTTTATCAAATCCGAGGATGTCCCTGTACATTGAAGTTGGTGTTAGTGTGCCGGACATTAAAATAGTTGAATAGCTTTTGTCAATAACTTCTTTTGCTGCGAGGGAAGGGTCAAGGCATTTGTAAGCAAGGTTTATCATGAACTTGTTGGCCCAAGTCTTGGACAGGATTCTGCCAAAGCCAATATCAGAGCCGAGCCACGCCTGCAAAAATCTTGCAACGCTCAAGACATAACTCATTTTCTGCTGCTCCATTATAGCTTCCCCAATAATCTCAAGCTCTGAAATCAGCTTATTGTAGTCTTTTCCCTTGCTCACAGCATCAACAAACTCGTTCTTGCCAATAACCTTCTCGAAGCCTGCCGGAGTGCTGCCGAATTCTGTGCGTGCATCTATGTCTTTAGCAAGCTCAAAAAGGGCGTTTTCAATATGCTCAAGATTTTGGGCAGTTTCCTCATATCCAAATTTTCTTGCCTCCTTTTTGGCATTCTCTATTGTTATGCTTGAAGTCTCCTGGGTCAAAAGCTTCCTTATTCTCATTGGAAGGTTGTGGGCTTCATCAACTATGAGTATTGCATCTTTCATGTCCTTTTTTATCTTGAGAAACAGCCCTTCCCTTATGCCATGGTCAAATATATAATAATAATCCGTAATTATGACTTTTGCATTTGCCGCAATTAAGGTTGCCAATTCATAGGGGCATAATTTCTTCCTTTTGCCTTCCTCGACTATTTCCTGGACATGGCAAGGTCCAACAATCTTGAGCTCCTCAAGAGACTGCTTTGCAATAACTGTAGGCGACAAGCTCTGGCCTCTGGTGTTTGTGTAGAATTCACAGTTATTCTCCTCCCTTAAAGCCCTGCAGTAATCATGAAAAGAGCCTGAGCCAAGCGCCTCAACGGAATTTTGCAGGCACATCCATTTCTTGCCGATTATGTCAGCGCATTCAAATTCAATGCCGTGCCTCTTTTTTATCTGCTTTAGGGTATCCACTACAATCCTATGCTGGGTGTGCCTTGAAGTCAGGAAGAAAATGGTGAGGTTGTTTTTGACAGCAAAAGACAAGGCAGGCGCCAAAGAAGCTGCTGTCTTGCCGATACCAGTCGGAGCGTGCATGATTATGTGCTTTTTATTTTTCAGCGCATTGAAAATATCTGAAATCAAATTGGACTGAACTTCCCTGATTTTATCATGCGGGAAATAGATTTCTTTCAAGAATTCTTCTGCAAGCATAATAAAAGAATAATTTGTTTGTTTATAAGGTTTTATTCTAATAATTTTAAATAATAGAAAAGTTTATAAATAACCTATCATATAACGTTCATAAAGAGGTTGATTATGTTAAAAATAAAGTCTCTTAAGTCCCAGGCAGCGCTTGAATTTCTTACGACTTATGGATGGGCTTTTCTGGTAATTCTGATTATGATAGGCACTCTTGCCTACTTCGGGATATTGAGCCCAAGCAAGATACTGCCTAACAGGTGCAATTTCGGAACAGAATTCCAATGCATTGATTATCAAATCACTTATGGAGGTGCAACCACTGGAAGCATAAAGATGCGGCTAAAAAATAATGTAGGGGAGCCAATAAGCATTGACGCAGGCAAAATCACACCCAGCAGCGAATCAAAGACAGTTCTTGCATGCGGAGCTTCTACAGCAATTTCCGGATGGAAATCCGGAGACACACAGGAAATAACTTTAAGCGGCTGCAATTCGGATGGCGTAGGCATAGTAAAGGGGGAAAAATACAAGATAGCAATATCAATTGATTATTATACCGCAGCCAGCGGCAACACGTACACAAAAACTGTA
>JACOUX010000043.1 GCA_016177615.1 Candidatus Woesearchaeota archaeon
AAGCTTGCCTCTTGTCGCATCGTCAAACATAGAAAGATTCACATTGTCTATGCCCTTTTCCAAAAGCACAGGGACAATTCTTTTGAAGTTCTCCATGTCCTGCGAATGGCTCATAAACTTTTCATTAGAATCTGCAATTTCCGCAACCATCTTCTTTACTATTACATCTTCATCAACGCTCATCATAATCACCTTTTTTGTTTAGTATTTTTAAATTAATTTAACAATAAATTAACTGTGGATTAATCTTTATTACTTGAACTCTAACGCTAATTCAAATTGTTTTTTAGGAAGTACTCTAGACAGGGCTACAAATACACCTGAAAAACCGCCCTGAGGGTTATGACTTCTGTCAGATTCCATAACCTCATCTTTAAAATGATCACTTAACTTTGTACATTCATTAGAAGTTAAATGTAAAGTTCCAACTTGTTTGAATTGATCCACAATTTTTAATTCTAGGTATTCCTTAGTATATGAAACATTAGTTATCATACAATTACATTTTAATATCATAGGTATTCTCCTTGCAACAATTTAAAAACTAAAATAAAAAAATAATTCACAGTTTTATTCCGTAAAGTAATCTATTCCAAGTTCGTCGCTGATGCGCTTTGCCTCCACTATTCTTGACTTCTTGTCTGCCTTGCCAAGTATCCATGGCGAGTTTACGCCCGTTATTATTGTCATAACAGCTACTTTTCCCTTCATGGATTCAGAGACTCTTGCTCCCCAGATGACATTTGCATCCTGGTCAAGGGATTCTGTGACAAGCTCACCGACTTTGTTGACTTCATCAAGAGTCATGTCAGGGCCTCCTTCAATGTGGATTAATGCGCCTGTTGCTCCCTTGTAGCTTATCTCAAGCAGCGGGTTGCTTAATGCGCCTTTTACGGCTTCCTCAACCCTGTTGGTTGTGTCAGAGACTCCAACGCCGATTGCCGCGACTCCGCCATCCTGCATGATTGCCTTTACATCAGCATAGTCCAGGTTGACCAATGATGGAACTGCAATTGTTTCAACAATTCCCCTAATCATGGTAGAGATCAGCTCGTTTGCAACTGCAAATGCCTGCTGTACAGGAAGATTTCCTGCAATGTTTACAAGCCTGTTGTTATCAATCACAATCACAGTGTCTGATGTTTGCCTTAGCTGCTGCAGCCCAAACTCTGCCTTGTCAATCCTTGCCCTTTCTATCTTAAAAGGCATTGTGACTGTGCCGATTACGATTGCGCCTGCGTCCTTTGCTACCTGCGCAACTACCGGAGCAGCGCCTGTTCCTGTTCCGCCGCCCATTCCCGCGCATACAAATACCATGTCAGAGCTTTTAAGAACATCCTTTATTTCCTGAATGTTTTCCTGCGCAGCCTTGCTCCCTTTGTCAGGGAAGCCTCCGCAGCCAAGCCCTCTTGTCAGCTCTTTTCCGATTAGGAATCTTTTGTCAGCTTCAGTAATTTCCAAATGCTGCTTGTCTGTGTTGCAGGCAATGATCTCTGCTCCTCTTATTCCCTTTTTATAAAGCCAGCTTACCATGTTGCTTCCGCCGCCGCCGCACCCTATCACCTTAATATTGGCGTGGCCAACCTGCAAGTCTTCATTTTGTGCAACTTGTTGCTTTAGTGCACTTTCAATAACAAAATCCATTCCCATTTTACCTTTCACCTCAGCGTTTTAATTAGTTTTAAAAAATTTTATATTTTAGCAATATATGAACTAGTATATAAATGTAACGCTTTTGTATACTGGTATACAAAGCAGATTTTTTAAGAATTTAATTATTTTCTATATTGTAAGATAAAAATAGGGTTTATAAAGAAAATCTAGTTCATTAAAAAGTCGTAACACATAGAAAAATTTATATAAAAATGCATATATCAACTTATTATATGGAAATTCCTAAACAGGCGTTAGTAGCTTTTCATGATGTCCTTTTTAGAAATAACATTATGGACGAACTTGAACCTCTAGGTTATACTGTTTCGGTAACTGATAATTTAGAAAAAATGCTATATGAGATGGGTGTTGATGTCTCAAGAACCAGCATGCCCAATAATAGATTCAGCTTGTATCTGATGGATGCAAATCTGGATTCTCCTGGAAGTGTTGATTGCAGTTCTGCTAAATTGATTCATGAATTGATTAAGCCTTATCTTGATAAAGGCGAAGCCAAATTCACGGCCATGGCTGCAAGACCTGAGACTATACAGGCTGCCAGAAGTGACGGAGTTCCATGCATTGATAAGGATTACCGAGAATTTTCACGATTTCTTGAAACAATTCAATAATCAAACCTGTGATCCATTGAATCGCTTATCAAGTCATTCTCGTCCTTATATCTTTTGATAATCATTAGCTTTGTTTTTCCGCAATACGGGCATTTCACCGCTTTAGGAGAGCCTTTTTTTATGGAGAACTTGTACCTGCAATGCGCGCAGATGAAATTGATAGGCTCGTTATCTTCGGCCTTCTCAAACTGCAGCTTTTCCTTTCTTTCAAGCTTGGTGATTTTATCCAGGCATTCCAGGCAAACAAGCTTATGGCTCTCGTCATACTTAATATTGCTGAAATTGAATTCTTTTCTGCATCTTGAGCAGGTGTACAGTGATGTTAAAGGCATTTTGCTCACAAAAAAGGTTATTTACTACACAATAATAAATAGTTTGCGGTTTTTAGATACTCAATGGGAAAAGTTTTTAATTTCCTATGACTTCAATTCGCTTATGGGCAGCATAAAGGCGCGAAGCCTTGGAGAAGTCATCGGCGAATGCATCTCAGATGAATCGTTTAGGCCGCTTTCTGTGCCAGAAGCACGCCGCCAAATTGCCAATTTTAAAAGGAGAACCTCCTATTACATAACAAAAGGAAAAAATGGTACCAGAATTTTTGGATTGGATGGAACCAAAAGAATCTTCTGGATTCCGGAATATTCATATGAAAGTGTTGGCAGCCCAGAAGAAGGACGGGAGATCTCGGTTCAAGATATTCTAAAATATTATAAGCAAACTCCATAAGCCTTTATCGTCACTTTATCTTTCTTCCTTTCTCAATCTCTTCAGTAATATGCTCTATTTCATGCATATCAGTAATGTCATGCCTTTCTTTTTTTGGAGCTATTTCCTTGTCAATGAATTTCAAAAGCCTTTTGGCATAAACATCCGCTTCTTTTTTATCGGTTTTTGATTTGGCCTTTTCTTTTATATACTCATGAACTTCCTGAATTTTTTCTTTCACCTTGTGGTACTCTCCCAGCACTTCAAAAACAAGCCCCTCGCTCGGCCTTATTGACAGGAATCTTTTGAAGAAGGAATGCCCTATATCAACTTCTATCAGCCTTGCCTCTTTTAGTGTCGGCAAAATAGCCAATGATGTGGCCAGCCTCAGAATGCCGGAAATCAAAAAGACAAAAGGGATGCTTGAGATAAAAATCCAGGAAGGAATGGTATTAATCAGATACCCTCCCAACAATGCCCCAATAAATATTGCAGACCCCTCAAAGAACTTATGGTAAGCAATGCACCTCACCCTGTTTTCCGGCTTTACCGCGTCAAAAATAAAGTTTGAAGCGCTGAGGTTAAACCCTGCCCATGACAGGCCGGAAAAGAATTCAACAAGGATAAGATAGTAAAAATTGCCTGAAAAAAGCCATAGTACAGGTATAAGTGGAGCCATCATGCCGGTCATATACAGCACATGCTTCGTGCCTTTCTCGTCTATAATCCTGCCCCATATCCCCATCGCTATGAAACTGGCGATTAATTCGGCAGCCGCCAGTATAGTGAACTGGAGATAGCTGAAATTCAGGTCCCGCAGCATGTATAGTGCAAAAAAAGGGGATGCAATATAAGTAGCAAATTTGAACAGTGTAATGTAGATTACGAAATGCCCATAATTCGTCTTGTCCACCCTTTTTACAAAATCTGCCAGCGAAAACTTCTCAGCATGCTCTATACCAGGCTCGGGATGGTACATCCTCGCCTTGAATATTCCGGAAATTGACCTTGAAACAAAAGCAACAAAGAATAAAATTGAAAATCCGATAAATGGATTAACCGGTGAGAAATAATTCAATATCACTCCTGCAGCAATAGTTGCAGCAAATGATGTCGCGCCAACAATCTTGTTTCTTGCCCCAAAGAATTTTCCCCGCTCGTACTTTGGGATAAGGTCTCCAAGCCATGCATTTCCTACAGACTGCATTATCTGGACTATGATAGTTTGGATGGAAACATAGACTATTATCATATACTTTTTATTGGGAGATACATAGGGGATAAGAAGCAAAGGTATCCACAGAACAGCATGCATGAATGAGCTGAATACAACAATTTTTTTCCTGTCTTTCAGGAAATCAACAAGCCTTGTAACTATCAGCTGGGAAAATGCGCCTGCAAGCTGAGGCACATAAGTCAGCGCTGCAATAAGGCTTACAGAGGCGTTAAGCGCAACTGCAAACGGAGTCAAAAACGTGGAGGTCATCCCGTCCATTACTGCATAAGCCGCACCATCATACAATGAGTACTTCAGGCTCTTTTTTGTTTTGTCTTCCGGCATTTTTTCAAGCAGGAAATAATAAAGAATTTAAAGTTAACCGGCATTCCTGTAAGTGCCTGGCTGCATGAAAACCTTGTTGGTCTGCACTGCAATTCCATTTTCCCCAAACATCCCATTTGATTCCATTTTCGCAGTTCCCAAGGCAACCAATTCTTCCTTTAAGGTCATTATTGCTACAGCATCTTCCATGTTTATTTTATCATCCAATTTGCTTATGCCGGGAACTTTCAAGTCAACACCATGGCACAAGCTTTCGACAGTAGTGTCAAAAACCCAGATTTTCGGCAGGTGCCTGACGCCATTTTCCAGAGGCTGGATTATTTTCCTGATAAACTTGTCATTATCTTCCTCTTTCCAGAAATAATATGCGTCTGTTAATTCCTGCAGCGTGAACAAGGTCGATTCATCAAAAGGGCCTGCTTTTGTCCTTCTAAGCTCTGCCATATGGGCGCCGACATTCAGCTTTTGCCCAATATCATGTATCAGCTTTCTTATGTAAGTGCCTGCTTCTGCGCCGACTTTGAACAAGATATCTTTGCCATCAATCTCGAATATGTCAAAATAATATATGCTCCTTTCCCTAAGCTGCCTTTTCACAGAGCTTTTCAATGGGGGCATCTGCTTTATTTTTCCAAGAAAATGCTTTTCTATTGTTTCTCTTAATATTTTTTCTTCGACATCCTTATGCAAATGCATTATTGCCACATATTCTTTCCCTGCCGTCAGCAATGCCTGCACAATCCTTGTGCCCCTACCTAAGGCAACAGGCAATACGCCAGTTGTGGCGGGATCAAGGGTCCCAGAATGACCGCTCTTTTTAATATGCAGAATTTTTTGGACATAATCAGAAACCTGATGTGATGTTGGTCCCTTGGGCTTGTCTATGTTCACAATTCCGTAATTTATTATTTCCTCTGTTTTTCTCTGCTCCGGGAAGCAGCCAAGATTGCAGTCAGTGCCACCTTCCTGCCTGACCAGGATTTTTCTTTCTATTTTTTCAAAAGGAAGCAAGTTTTTCATAATATAAGAAAAAGTTTTGGTTTAATAAATGTTTAGCTTAAATGCTTAAATAGTTTAATAAGCTGAAAATCCATCGTTTAAGGAAACATTAATTGCTGTAGTAGCTGAAATGGCAAATAGGCCATATAAAGACAGGATAGCAGCTTACAAAGAAAGAAATCAACCGTATTATCGGGAACTTTACAGAATTTTTTTCCTTCCGGAAATAAGCAAGGACGAGCATTATAAAATTATGGCTGAGCTTCTTTACTAAACGCTTCTCGGCGCTGTGGGCCTTGATTCCTGGAACTTTGGCTTTGGAGGAACCTTTGGCGCATGATGCGGAATATGCTCTTTCCTCATCTCCTTGATTTCTTCTTTCTCGATTTCCTTGGACTCCTGAGCTTGTTCTTCCTTGGCTTCTTTAACTTCAGCTTCAAGGGCTGCTTCAGGCTTTTCCCTGAACTCCGCCTCTTTGATTACTTTTTCCTCTTTTTTTGCAGGCTTCTTTTCCTCGGCTTTTGGCTCTTCCTTTGGGGCGCCAGCAAGCTCGACTGAAACCTTGCCCTTGTCGTCCTTTACCGCTGTCACCTTAACATGGTGGGGAGGGTTTTTTGCGCCATGCCTCCAAACTTCAAGATTGAGATATTTTCCAAGCGACACATTTTCCGATTTCATGTGCCTTGAAATGAACGCCTTGATTGTCTTGACTGCCTTATTTGCTTTTTTGAACGGAGGAACTTTCAAAGTCTCCTTTCTAAGGGGAATATTGTAGGTTCTTTCCAATACCGGCTTTGGGGCTTCTTCTTTCTTGGCCATTTTATTCTGTTCCGCCTATTTTGAGATAGGATTCCAAGGTTTTTGGATTTGCGCTTACAAATAATATATCGGGCTCGTTGGCAGGCAATTTCATTTTGCGGCCTCTAGAATTTCCATAGTTAATTTCACCTATCAAAGCCATTTGATTGAGTACAAATGCTATTTGGTCAAACTTAACTTCCTCTCCATGATGCGACCTACTGTACTCTACTTTTACTTCGTAAAGCAAATCAGGGTATATTCTTGGTCCTGATATCAGGCTACTCAAGACCAGTCCGCCGATATCCGACTGGTCAACCAAGTCTGGTGTTTTGGCTATATTCTGATTTGCTGGAATTGGCTGTGTTGCTGGACCCATTGATATTGCTGATAGTGCCATTTTTACGCCTTCGTCTTTGTCCTTCTCCAGCTTCTCTTTAATTTTGTATGCCTGCCTGGATGGATTCTTCTTGTCTTGCCGTATATCTTTGCCACTGTCCAGAAAGGCGCCCATCTAGTCTGTTTCCTTAATCCTGCCAGCCTTTTTTTCCTGCTTGGATGCTTGTAACGGGCCATTTTTGTTTTTTGTTTTTTAAGCTCTTTTGATATTTATCTCTTTTTTTTTAGGCGCCAATTGCTCTAAAACTTTCTTCAGCACTTCATCCTCAATCTTGCCCCTTATCTGGCCTTTTTGTATTGCCTGGAACAGCACAAGCAGAAGCTGCAATGCCTTTTCCTGGTGGGCAGCCTTAAGGTTTCCATATCTTGCAAGAGCCTCTTTAGTGAAAAACTGCCTCACAACAGATTCCATCTTCTCAACCTGCTGCTGCACCTGGGCATGCTCATGTACCTGTTGCTGCTGCACCTGCATAAGCTCCTCTAGCTTCCTTTTCCTGATCTCTTCAAGAGTTGGCATTTTATTGCTTGTTTTCTTCAGGCTTCCCGGCAGCCTTGGGCTCCTGTTTCTGCTCGGCCAATTCTTTTCTTGGTTCGGCTTTTTCAAGCGGCCTTTGGCCCTGCACAGGCTTTGTGATTTGTGAAGCGATTTTATCCAAAAATGACTTTCCCTTTGGCGTTACAACCCTGCCCTTATGCGTCCCTTTCTCCGCAAATTTAATTAAGCCTGCCTTTTCAAGCTGCTGGATTACTTTTCTCAAAATGCTCCCTGAGCCTTTGTAGAAATGCTCTTTCTTGTGGCCCCTGTTTTTTTTGCCTCCGTATTTTGCCCTTAATTTTGACACCCCGACAGGCCCAATCCTGTAGATTGCCCTCAGCACAGAAGCACTTCGTATATGCCACCAGTCATTGCTTACAGGAGGCCTCTCCTTGTGCATCCCAGTCTTTACGAAAGCAGCCCATTCAGGCGCCTTTATTTCGGGAATTTTCTTCAGCTCTTCAGCTGCCTTGCTTACCAGCTCCTGCGGATCAGCATCATACATTGTTGGCATTTTTAGTTTGAATTATTCGCACCTTGCGGTGTTAGAGCGGCTATTGAATTAGCACATTAATTTGGAATATGCTGCTGTTTAAAAAACTTGTTGTTTTCCCAACATTTATATATTAATCATAATTATTACAAAAATAAGGATGATGAATCATGGGCTATCTCGAAACAAAATATAAAGACTACCTGTATGTGGCTTTTCGCATTGGCGCAGGGGCACTATTTTTCATGTTCGGCTTGATGAAGCTGTTTGGATTGTGGGGCATGCCAGGCGGACCTGCTGCTTTCAATACATTGATTTGGTATGCTGGCGCAGCTGAGTTTCTTATTGGATTGTCGCTGATTTCCGGAGTATTAACGCGCCTTGCATCGTTCTTTGGAGTCATCGAGATGATTGTGGCTTATATGATTGGCCACGCTCTGCCAAACGGATGGAACCCCATGACAAACCAGGGTGGGCCAGCTATCCTGTTCATGCTCGTTTTCCTTGTAACATTTGCTTATGGTGCAGGAAAAGCGAGTCTGGAAAAGGCGGTTTTCGGAAAGGAATTTTTTTGACTTTACTTAATGTCCATATCCAAAAACATTTATATACTTTATCCACTTTTTAAATCCCATGCCAAAGCAAATTTTTGTTAATTTAGCGGTGAAGGATCTGAATAAAACAATAGAATTTTTTACAAAGCTTGGCTTTAAGTTCAATCCGCAGTTTACCGATGAAAATGCTACATGCATGATAATAGGCAAGGACATGTTCGCAATGCTGCTGCTTGAAAAATTCTTTAAAAGCTTCATTCCCGGCAAAGAAATTGCCGATGCCAAAAAGAGCACAGAAGCGTTAATTGCCTTGGCTGTTGAAAGCAGGCCAAAGGTTGATGAGATGATAAAGAAAGTTATTGATGCTGGTGGCAAGGAATACAGGCAGGCGCAAGACCATGGATGGATGTATGGGCGTGCATTTGAAGATATTAACTGGCATATTTGGGAAATCTTCTATATGGATGAAAGCAAAATGCCGGAAGAAATGAAAAAGAAGACTTTATAAATTTCTTGACATTATCAAATAATAAATTTTGAAAATATAATATTATTTTCGATATAGAAATTAAGATGTTTTAAGATATATCGGCAAGACAAAATGATAACTTACGCAGAAGAGCCATACAAGCCGGAGCAGTTAAGGCACATATTGAATCCCATTATAGAGGGATGGTTCTTTACAAGGTTCAAGGAGTTTTCACTGCCGCAATTATATGGGGTGATGGAAATCCACTCAAGGAACAATGTATTGATAAGCGCGCCTACAGGCGCAACAAAAACTTTGACTGCATTCCTATCAATCCTGAACGAGCTGATAGACTCCAGTGAAAAAGGGATTCTGGAAAACAGGGTTTATTGCGTTTATGTAAGCCCGTTAAGGGCATTGTCAGAGGATATAAAAGTCAATCTGGTTGAGCCATTGAAGGAAATGGAAAAAATTGCCGGAAAAAAACTGAATATAAGGGTTGCCTCAAGGACAGGGGACACTACAGCCTCGGAAAGGGCAAAGATGCTGAAGCACCCGCCGCATATTTTGATAACAACGCCGGAAAGCCTTGCCATCATGCTTTCATCCATAAAATTCAGCGAATTGCTGAGAAATGTGGAGTGGTTCATAGGAGATGAAATTCACGCCCTTGCAGAAAATAAAAGAGGAGTCCATTTGTCCTTGTCGCTGGAAAGATTAAACAGAATTTCTCCCTCAATGACAAGAATAGGACTAAGCGCGACAATAGCGCCTCTTGAAGAGATTGCAAAATTTCTTGTCGGCTATTCAAATGAAAAATTAAGGGACTGTAAAATCATAGACGTGCAGTTCATCAAGAGCATGGACTTAAAAGTGCTTTCTCCTGTAGCAAACCTCATTGGAGAGGAGCATGTGCTGATGCACAATGCAATGTACAGCATGATGGACGAGATGATACAAAGCCACAGGACAACTTTGATATTTACCAACACAAGGTCAGCAACTGAAAGGGTTGTGCATTTTCTCAAGGAAAAATATCCGAAAAATTACACGGAAAATATAGGCGCGCACCATGGCTCATTGTCAAAATCACATAGGCACAACATAGAAAGCAGGTTGAGAAAAGGTGAATTAAAAGTGATTGTGTCAAGCACATCGCTGGAGTTGGGGATTGACATAGGGTTTATTGACTTGGTATTGTGCCTTGGCTCCCCTAAATCTGTTGCAAGATTTTTGCAGAGAGCAGGAAGGTCGGGCCACAAGCTGCATGACATAGTCAAGGCAAGGATCATAGTTCTTGACAGGGACGACTTGGTCGAATGCGCTGTTTTGCTTAAATCGGCAATTGAAAAGAAAATCGACAAGATACACCTGCCCAAGAACTGCCTTGATGTCCTCGCCCAGCAGGTTCATGGGATGTGCCTTGAGCAGAAATGGAAGATAAGGGATTTGTTTAACTTGGTGAAACAGAGTTACTGTTATGCTGAACTGGAGTGGAAAGATTTCATTGAAATTGTTGAGTATCTTGCAGGAAAATATATTTCCCTTGAAGACAGGCACATCTATGCAAAGATTTGGTACGATGAAGAGGCAGGAGAAGCTGGTAAAAAGGGCAAGATGAGCAGGGTAATTCATATGACCAATATCGGCACAATTCCGGATGAATCCTTTGTAACTGTAAAAGTGGGCGAGCAGCCGATTGGCCACATTGACGAAGGATTTTTAGAGAGGCTGAAAAGAGGAGATGTGTTTGTTCTTGGAGGGGAAAGATATGAATTTCTTTATGCAAAGGGAATGGTAGCTTATGTAAATGCGTCTGTGATGAGGCCCCCGACAATACCTTCCTGGTTTTCTGAGATGCTTCCACTGAGCTTTGACTTGGCGCTGGAAATTGGAAGGTTTAGGAAGCTGATGAATGAGATGTTTTGCGCAAAAAAATCAAAAGCAGAGATAATGGTGTTCATAAACCGCTTTCTCTATGTGGACAGCAATTCAGCTGATTCCATTTACCAGTATTTTGAGCAGCAGTTCAGCTTCGCGGAAATACCATCCCACTCAAGAATTATAGTTGAGCATTACAATGAGCCAAATGCCAGGAGAAAAATCACAATTTTCCATACGCTTTACGGAAGAAGGGTCAATGACTGCCTATCAAGGGCAGTTGCTTTTGCCGTTGCAAGGACGCAGCATAGGGATGTTGAGATTGGAATAAGCGACAATGGATTCTATGTTGCATACGAAAAAAGCCTGAACATAATGCAGGCATTTAAGCTCATAAAGTCAGAGGAATTGAGAAAAATAACAGGAATGGCAATCGAGCAGACTGAAGTCCTGAAAAGAAGGTTCAGACACTGCGCGACAAGGGCAATGATGATACTGAGAAATTACATGGGGCATGAGAAAAGGGTAGGAAGGCAGCAGGTCAGCTCAATGATACTCCTAAGCGCCGTCAAGAGGCTTAACGAGAATTTCTGCATTTTGAAAGAGGCCAGAAGGGAAGTCCTTGAGGACTTGATGGACATTGAAAATGCCACTAAAATAATCGAGGGAATTGAGAAAAAGGTTATTCTTATCAAAGAGATAAATACGGCATTGCCGTCTCCATTTGCATTTAACCTGGTGCTGCAGGGCTACACAGACATCATGAAGATAGAGGACAAGGTTGAGTTCATCAGGAGGATGCACGAGCAGGTGATGGCAAAGATAAAGGTGAAAAGTTTTGGGTAGATATATTCAAAGAATGTCAAAAACAATGAAAACTAATAGCACGTTTAAATCCCGGCAAATCAGCATTTCTATCAAGCAGCATGCTGAAAAGATTTATGAGTTTGCGTCCAACCCGGAAAATCTGCCGAAATGGGCAGGAGGATTGAGCAGCTCTATAAGGAAAATCGGCAATTCATTAATTGCAGAATCCCCAATGGGAAGAATAAAAATCGAGTTTGCAGCCAAGAATAAATATGGCGTTCTTGACCATAATGTCACTTTGCCGTCCGGAGAAATCGTTTATAATCCAATGAGGGTGTTTCCCAACAATGGCGGAAGCGAATTGGCCTTCACGTTATACAAGCGGCATGGCGTGTCTGAAAAGGCATTTGAGGATGATGCAAAAATAGTCAAGAGAGACCTGAAAAAGCTGAAGAGTCTAATTGAGAAAAATAAACAAGGATAACGGATGGTTTAAATTGCCGAAACTTATTTTCTGCGGGCCTTCTTAAAAGCTAAATTGGAATCCCTTACTTCAACTCGCCTTTGCCATGTTGAGTTTCTGGCAACATAAAATGGCGATGATTTACCATAATGCCTCCTATAGAATTCATTTATTATCCCATAAGATGCGTTATTTTCTGTTATCCTTCCAACATCGATCATCTGCTGTATAACGTATTCTGCCGCCCTCAAGTTATGCCGCTTTATTTCAGGATTATCTTGTTCTAAGAAGTGTTCAAGTTTTGATAGAGCATCACGGATGCTGTCTGTATTTTTGACTACATCAGAATAATTTACAAATTCCCTTGACAGGCCCCTAATCGATGACATTTCCCCTCAAGTCAAACATTGCAGCTTCATTTATTTTAATATTTATCTCTTCGCCAAGCCTAAAGTTTCCCTTAACAACAACCGGCTTGTAGCAGTAGTTCCTTCCAATCCATGAATAGTTTTTGCCTTTTTCATCAATCAGTATTTTTCCTTCCCAGTCAATCCATTTTTTGTTGTTTTCAAAGGAAATTTTTCTGTAAAGGTTGGTCATAATCCTTGACCTTTCTTTGAGGGTGTTGCTCTGCAGTTGTTTCATCTTTGCCGCTATTGTTCCTTCTCTTGCAGCATACCTTGATAAATTCAGCACATCAGGCCTTGTTTCTTCAATAATCTGCAATGAATCTTCAAACTGCTCTTCTGTTTCTGAAGGAAAGCCGGCAATAATGTCCGTTGATATTGTAATTTCTGGGATTTCCCTTCTAAATGCTTCAACTATTTTTATATAATCTTCAAAAGTATACTTCCTATTCATCAACCTTAGTACTTCATTATTTCCTGATTGGACTGGAATGTGCAGGAACTTGAACATCTTGGGATTTTTGTAAATTTCAATCAATTCATCAAGCATAGTCATTGTATTTCCGGGATTCATCATGCCGATCCTTATTTTAAAATCCGTTGGAACTGATAAAATGTTTTGAAGCAGCTCAGGCAATTTTTGTTTTCCGCCCTGCTCGACCATGTAAGCGCCTGTGTCATTTGATGTTATCCATATCTCTTTGCACCCTGACTTTAAATGTGATTTTACATCTTCCCTAATTGCATCCATCGGATAGGAGACCAATTTGCCCTTGACCAATTTTGTAGAGCAGAACGTGCAGAAGTAATTGCAGCCGTTAAGTATCGGGACAATCCCTATCACGGGATTTTTTCTTACAGAAGGAAGGTTGACTTTTGGCTCGTATTTTTTATCCAGCAATTCCAAAACTGTTCCATTATTCGCATTTTCAACAACTGCCGAGATTCTTCCGAAATTATGGGTATTAACGAGGCTGATATTTTCATCAATATTTTTTATTTTTGGCGCAATGCTTTCAGTGATGCAGCCGGCAACAATCATTTTTTTTTCGGGAAATTGCTTTTTTAGTCTTCTAATCTCCCTAAGTGCTGTCGTGTCCCCTTTAACAGTGCAGATATTTACTACATTTAAGTCAGATTCTTTTTCATCATCGGCAATGCTATATCCAGAATTATTTAACAGCCCCATCATTAATTCAGACTCCCTCAAATTGCTGCTGCAGCCCTGGGTGATGAGATTTACTTTTGTCATTGTTTTTGTTTATTTGATTGATAATTATTAAAGTATTGTGCCAGGATGTGCCAGACGAGCAAGAGCCCTGCAGGAGTTGCTGCAAACACAAGGCGCACATTCAGGCCAAAATACGCAGCTCCGGCAGCCAGCAAAGTCAGCGAAAAAGCGCCTACATCCCACCCATTCTCGGCAAAGTACTGGAACCACAACTGGTTTTTTGAGCTTCTGGAGCTGTTATAAAGCGCCACGCCAAGCGATGAATAGTAAAAGCAGTTCACTATTGCATATAACAAATCGAAAAAAATAACAGCAGGGATAGTGAATGCGAAAGCTGCGCGTCCAACTAAGGCAAAAGCTCCAAGGATAAGCGCTAGCTTGTAAACAATCTTTCCCTTCCCGCTGTCAATGATGCTGCCAAGAACAATAAATCCGAGCGATTGAAAAAACAGCGCTATTGTCAATAAGCTGCCATAAGTCACATAATTATTAAACATCAGGAACAAGATAATGGGCCATAAGAACAGCAGTCCTGTTGAATACCACCCGTCTCCGACAAAAAGCCAGAAGCCGGATTTGCTCACGTTTTTGAATGCAGTCCGAAATGTGAAATTTTTTTCCATGGGCGCATCATTCATAGTTAGGATTGGGATCGCTGAAGCCAGTATAAGCAGGCTCGCTGCGAGAAATAATACAAAAAAGCCGTACACAGCAATAAAAAATCCGCCTATTGCCGGAGCAAAAATTCCCGTAATTGATATAAGAAATTCCCTGGTTCCAAAATCTCTGCCTCTTGTTTTTTCGCTTCCAATCAAGGCATAAAATGCATGAAACGGCAGCCAGTAAAAGACATCGGTTATCGCCGCGAAAATGATGAATACAGCCAGCCAGAAATTCAGCCCATTAACTTGATATAATATCTGATAAAGCACAGCATAGCACAAAATTCCTGTTAAAAGGCTCTTCTTAAGCCCTTTCCTTAGCGAAATCCAAAGGGAAAAAGGGCGCACAGCAAATCTCACAATAAATATTCCGCACCACACCAGAAAAACCTGCCATAAATCAAGCCCGTTTTTATATAAGTAAATAGCGCTGAATATTCCGGCAAGGTGGTTTGCCAGCATCAAAATGCCATGATGGATGTTAAGCAGGCTTATGCTGCGGTCTGAGAAGAGGGAGCTAAGCTGCTTGTAATATTGTATCATAAGAAAAATAAGAAAGTTGCAGTTTAAAAATACATTGTTTTTTTTTATTCAATTTCCTTAGATACATTTATAATGATGAAGGCAGCTCTATGAGTTATGGCGCTTCCACGACATTTTAATTATGTGCCTCACTTGGAACTTGTCACAAGTTTGCCTAACAAAGTTGAACGTCAGTATTTTGCTTCTGCTTATGCCGAACCTAAACATTTCCCCCAGGAACACCAAAAAGAAATTAATTTTGTTAACGAAATTCATAAACTTACTATTAGAATCTATTTTTGGAATCTCAAATAAATCCTTTTGAGATAGCTGCTTGTTGTAAAAATACCACATAATAAAACCATTATGAATAAAATTATAGTGGAGCTTAACAAAACCAAAAACTGCCTGTCAATAAAGAAATTTTTCAGGATCTGAAGGTATATATTCCAATCCATTTTTCATAAACTTTTTCCAATCAGCAAAACTATAAAAATCCCCATGGTATTCAGCACATAAGAGATAACAGAAAACACCTTGGCTGAAATAGATTTTGAGGCTGCCAGCATTGTGACTCCAATTTCATCAGGCAAAGGGGAGGCGATTATAAAGCCTGCTACGGCTGGTAAAAGGTATCTTTTAATCAAGCTGGGTGTTTTATGGCTAATATACATGACTAACTTTTCCCTGTGCAGCTTTTTCACTTCATTCCTAAAAGACGACCTTATGAAATTGAAAATGAATAAATCTCCAAGCAAAGCGCCCAAGCCCCCAATCAATCCTGCAAGCAGAATATTCTGCTCTTTTGCAATAATGAGGAAAATTGCAGTTGCAGGAGCTGCCGTGAATCCGTAAGTGAACAATATTCCCGCTAAAAAAGTGCCAAAAAAGCCAAGAGATATTATAAATACATGAAATTCCGGATTTGTTCTGCCATTGAATAACAAATAAGCAATTAAAAATGTTATGAACAGTAATAAGAATTTTGGATATTTGTATATGTAAGATGAAGCAGCTTTCAAGGTAGTGTTATGGTAATGCATTGCAGAATTTCTATTATGGGCAGAATATTTAAATGTTTCTTTTTTATATACTAGAATAGGAAAACCTATATTGGCCCTTTTGGTAAGTCTCGAACCTTTCTATCTTGTAATAAATGAAAAGGTCGCGGTAAAATATCTTATGCTGGATTGCCACCCGTTTTATTTTTTATACTTCGGTTTTTCCTTGCTCATTATCCAGCGTGTGAGACATCTGGTTTCGTATTCATCGGGCGTATGTATGCTCTCGTGAATGTCAACCATTCTTGCGGTCTTTCCAGTCAAATCCGCCCTTCTGCCCATTGAATGGTCGCCAAGATATGTGAAGCCAAGTACTCCCCCCATCTGGGTTTCCGGCAAAATATTGACCCATTTAAGCGGGACTCTTTCGCTCATATCCTCTTTTGAATTAATATGCTGCTTGAGATAACTCTCCAATTGCTGCCTGTAAGTTATTGACAGTCTTTCTTCTGTATAATTGTCTGTATAGGTTATTATTACACTATAAGGGGCGGCTTTATCTTTGGCTTCCTTTTTGTTGATTATTTCAGCAAAATAAATCTCCTTTTCAGACTGCTTTATTTTTATTTTCAATCTGTCTTCAGATTCATTTTCCTCATATTTTATTGATATTGAATAATTATTTGCCTTTTCATTTTTGGTTTTTTCCCTGGTTAAATCCAATGAATAGAAAATATTTTCCGAATCAGATTTATTGGCTTTATTCGCTTTAACATTTTCGTTCATGCTTTTTAGCAGCACCATTTCAAGCTCTTTTACGTCTCCAAAGCTGATTTTTGGGCGTGAACTGACTATGTTTTCAAGATTGCCTGAATTTTTATCTTTTGAAGGGGCTGTTCTTATTTTCTTCTCAAGAAACGGAACAACATAGCTGAATAACGTAGATAACAGCTCGGATTCTATTTTTTCAAAAATCTTCAATTTGTTTTTATTCATTCACTCTCTTAAAAACCTTAATCCCTTCATTAAGCAACTTTTCCGCTTCCTCTTTTTTGTCAGAATCGCTTATAATCCTGAATATCCCGGATTCCGTCTTTGACTCCCTGAACCACACAAATGAATTGTTCCCCGTGATAACCTTTAAGCTGCCTTTAATGCCCCCATTTTCAGTAATCTTAAAGCCCTTGTTTGAATAGTAATCTTTGAGGTACTTCTTGATTTTATCGTGTTTTTTTGGCTCAAACTCCAGTTTACTCTTCAGGTTAAAATATTTTGGAAGCTCATCCACTAAATCCCCAAGGCGCTTTTCCTCTTTTGCAATTAAAGACAGGAGTATTATTAGGGTTAAAATCCCGTCCCTGCATCTTGAAGGCCATATCACAACTCCCCCGCTTGAGCCCTCGCCTCCAACAGAAGATTTCAGCTTTTTCATCGCCTCAACGACATTTGTCTCTCCGACCTCGACTTCTTTGTACCTTGAGCGGAATTTTATGCAAATATCTCTGACAGCATTAGAAGTTGCATCATTAACAACAACAGTTTCATTTCTTGGGTTTTTGCTCATGGAAAGGGCATATTCAGCAACCAAAGCAAGAACTTCATTTCCTGTCACCATCCTGCCATCCTTAAGCAGGATCTCCACCCTGTCGGCATCGCAGTCAAAGCCTGCTGCAAAATCTGCTTTATTTTCTTCAATTATGTTTTTCAGGTAAATCAAAGAGTCCTCTGACGGCTCAATTTTTCTGTTGAAATCCCCGTAATTCATATTGACTCCAATCACTTCAACGCCGCATTGCTCGAGAATATTTTTTGCAGTTGCCCCGGTGCCCCCATTTGGATCTAGGACTATCTTCAGGCCTGACCGCCTTATCATCTCAATATTCTTCACGCCTATAATTTCAAAAACGAAATCATGATATTTTTTTACTGCGTCAGAATGCCTTTCCATAATCTTCCTGTCCTGCATCCTGTGAAAATTCTTCAGGGAATATGAGCTTCCTATGACAGAATTCATTTCTTTTTCATTAAGCACAGCTCCGTCCTGACTTAAAAATTTAAATCCATTCCAATGCGGCTCGTTGTGCGAGGCAGTTACTATAATTCCTCCATCTGCCTCAAAATGCCTTACTGCAAACTCAACTGCAGGCGTAGTTGCTATTCCAACATCTAAAAAATTGCAATCAAGCGCTCCCATTATTGCATCACACAGCTTTGCGCTTGAGGGCCGTGTGTCCATTCCTATAACTAGCGTGATATTGTTCTTATCGGTCTTTTTTCTTAAGAAAGAAAGGTACGAATATGCAAACCCTATTGCAGTGCTGTCTTTCAAGTCCTGGCCGTAAATGCCGCGAATGCCTGAAAATGAGGTTACTAAAGGCATAAATAACCTGTTGTAATCTGATGTTTATAATTTTATCTTATCAGTATTTTAGCGCAATCAGTTTTTTTATGTTGCTATAACACATATACTCTTTCAGATATATATCTTCCTATATCAAGGCCCATTCTAAGCGCCTTTTGATGGAGTACAGCACTATTGGGATCCAGATTAATTGCTTTTCCAATTGCCATTAATCCACCTGAAAGGTCGCCCGCTACTGCTTTACTGGCGGCTTTTGGAATCATTTCCCTAAAAATCCTTGCCGCTTTATCCAGATTTGAGTAGAAATGCCTGATAGGCTTAAAATAATGTTCTGTTAGAATGCCTACAGCAATCCCTTCAAAAAAGTGGTAAGTGTCCGCTGCAGCAAGGCATTGCGGATAATCGCTTCCGGCTTCCTTAGTGTCAGGAAATCGCATAATTGCATTTTCAAAGTCTGTCCTCTCTTTAGGAGTAAACATTAAGCCCGCACGCTGGTCCAGGTGCTTAATACCCCTTGTGGCTACAGATGCCAGTAATGCCGCTTCATAAGGCGAATAATCCACAAATCCCAGAGCAACCTCAAACTGCTCGAACAGGTTCAATGGTCTGCTCCCGCCTTTTTCTATGATTGTATAGACGTATTGTTTTTCTATAGAGGCTGAATTGCTGATTAAGCCAAGTGGCAATTCATCATCATGCTCATCAATAAAGCAATATGACCATGCAACGAGATTGCGCCAGGAAATGTTTCTGCGAAGGTAATTCGGTTTTAGTAGTTCATGGCATGAGCGATGGTTAAATATTCTTCTGCCAAACAATGAAACAATCGCTTCAAGATTATTTGTTTCTCTGTCGTTCTTGATGTCTGATATGGGTTCATAACTGTTGCTTCTTAGTGCTTTGCACCCAATAATAATCAGTCTAAGAAATTCAGAGAGCCTGGTTTGCTCGCTGAAATCTGCAGTTTTCTCATCAAGCCGGAAGGAGGTTTTACCAAGTGTCAGGTTCATCGGTTCTGAAGGAATCCTTTGCTTTATTTATTTCTTTTCTTCTATCTTGCAGGCAAAATCCAAATCTTTTTATATTTCTTAATCATTTGGCGCAGTATGGGTCCGGAACCGAATATTCAGCTTGCGGGATTCAAAGGCATTGAAAGCTCCGCAATGAGCATTTTGAATAGGAACATAAGAAATCATTTAAGGAGGATAGCCGAGCTGTCTAAAAATAATTACAGCATACATCTTACCTTAAAAAGAGTGCACGAGCGCGAAAAAAGCGAAAAATACGAGATCCATGCAAAAGTAACCGATGGCGGCAAGGTATATGCTTCAAAGGTCACTGACAGGAACCTGCTTGCTGCTGTTGACAGGGCATTAGAAAAGATAACTAATGAGATGGACTAGGCCTGCGGCTTTTCTTCGACTTTCTGTGCAGCGTTCTTTTGCTTTAAGCTTATTATCTGTATCAGCTTCAAAGCATTGATTTCCTGCTTTAGCTCCTCTACCTCATCTTTTAGCTCATAAATCAGCTCATAATTGTGCTGTATATTGTCCGCATTTTCATTGACAATGCCCGGCAATTCCGAGAAGTCGGAAAATTCCCTCCTTATCTGCTTTATCCAAGAATCCACATTTTCCCTAAATGTTTCAAATTCCTGCTCCATTTTGCCTCAAAAATGAGGGCGAGGCAAAACTGACAAGTAAGCTTTTGGCCAGCGACAAGCCGGCTTTCAGCCACTCGTATGTCATTGTTTTGCCGTTGCCTCGATACAAAAAGAGGCATCCTCAAAGGCTATTTGTTTCGATTGTTTCTTTGCCTTCCAAGAGTTGAAAATTTGCATTTCCAGTGCAAGAATAATTCTTGCTTATACCTCTTTTCGAATACCAGTATACTATTTTTTATAATAAATATACTAGTATACCTTTTTCTATATTACTTATTTATATACCTTTCGATTTTGATATATACTCCAGAATATATTTCCAAATCTAGCCGAAACTTTTAAGAATTATCTTTCTTTATACGCCCTTATGGCATTCAGAATTGAGCATTTAATCAGCTTTGGGATAATAATAATTGTATTGGGAGTGGTCATTGTTTTAGCAGGATTGTTTCTCGGAGCCAAAGCATCAGATTCAAAGACAAAAATAGCTGTTGGAGGATTTATCGGGCCAATACCGTTTGGATTTGGAAATGATAAGGATCTTATCTGGATTGTGATAGGTATGTCCTTAGCACTGATATTATTATGGATCTTTTTAAATGTAAGAATGATGCGCTAATTTAGTCCCTATCGAATTGCCCTTTGACCCTGTATTTCTTAGAAGTCAATATTTCGTTATACATCCTTTCGTACTCTGCCTGATAGGGGTTTTTCCTAAAGAATACTTTATATAAGAGGTACATTCCTATTGAAGCATATAAGCATATCAATATGATTTGGTTTAATTCCATGGATATTATATATATGTTTAACTATTTAAATGTTTTTAATTTCATACGTAAAATCATGCATAATGTTTAAATAATAATTCAAAACTGGTTCGCTGATGAAAAAATTAATCAGGAAAACAATTGAGGCAAAGCTTCCAACCAAATACGGCAATTTTAAGGTTATTGCCTATGAAGATCATAAAAAAGCCCAGCATCTTGCGCTTGTGAAAGGAAGCCTTAATGCTAAAAATGGGGTGCTTGTGAGAGTGCACTCCCAGTGCCTTACAGGGGATACTTTGGGCTCTTTAAGGTGTGATTGCGGGCCGCAGCTTGAAAAGGCATTAGGGCTTATAGGCAAGGAAGGAGGCGTGCTTCTGTACATGGCACAGGAAGGGAGGGGCATAGGGTTGATGAACAAGATTGCTGCTTACCATTATCAAGACCATGGGATGGACACAGTTGAAGCAAACGTAAAGCTTGGTTTTAGGGCTGATGCAAGGGACTATACAATCGGCGCGCAGATACTTGCCGACTTGGGTGTGTCAACAATCAGGCTGCTTACGAACAACCCAAAAAAAATAGAGGGGCTTGAAAGATACGGCCTCAGGATAATAAGGAGAGTGCCAATAATAATCGAGCCGAACAAGTTAAACAGGAGGTACCTTCAGACTAAAAAGGAAAAGCTGGGGCATTTTCTGGAGCACAAGGGTGTTGTGAGATAATTAAAACTCAGCGACTGTTTCAAAACCTCATCAATCCAATCACTTTTCCGGCATCCTTCTCGTCAACAAGAAAGATTGTGTCAGTCCAGCAGCTTAAAGTTTCTACAATATTTATGTTGTTCTCTCCAAATAACGAGCACATGTATGCATAAGCACCGGGTGTAGTCTCCATCTCTTTCGGGCTCCTTATGGTAATCTCAGCCAGATTTTTGTTTTCGAGGATTATTTTATTCTTAAAATATTTTTTTATCATGTCCAGAAACTCCTCTGTTGAGATTATAGTTATGGCAGAAACCCCCTCTATAATCCTGAATACCTCGTTTTTTTTCCTGATTTCCTTCTCAAGGTCAAGCAGGCTGCCGAAAAATATGTCCTTTTCAAGCACCACTGCTATTACCTTGTTTTTGATCTCAATTTTGCTTTCCTTTAGAATCTTGATTATTCTTTTCTCAAAAGCATCTTCCTTTTTCAGCTTCCTTCTGAGCCTCCTGCACGCTATGAGTATAGCATCAAAGCTTTTTTTCGGGCTTAGCCCCAAATCCGATGCAATCTGCCTTGAAAGTGATGAATAGTTCACAAGGCCGCTCTTCAGGCAGTCTTTTATCGACGGATGCTCCAGGACATATTCTTCAGCGAGCTTTGTTATGCTTGGCATTCCGCGCGTTAATTCAAATGATTATTTAAATGTTCTGTTTCAGACATTTTTGTTTATTTTTGTTTTGCCTTGGGCATAATATTTAAAAACAGGATGAAAGCCCAAGAAAAGCGATGAAGCAGAAGGTGGTGCTGGCTTACAGCGGGGGGCTTGACACTTCGGTAATCCTGAAGTGGCTTGTGGAAAAAGGATTCGATGTAGTAGCGTTTATAGCTGACCTGGGCCAAAAAGAGGATTTTGAGGCGGCAAGGCAGAAAGCCCTCAGGATAGGGGCTTCAAAAGTTTATGTTGAAGATCTCAAGGAAGAATTTGTAACAGACTTCATATTCCCTGCCATTAAGGCAAATGCCGTTTATGAAGGCAGGTATTTGCTTGGAACTTCGCTTGCAAGACCGCTGATTGCAAAAAAGCAGGTCGAGATAGCAGAAAAGGAAAATGCCGAATTTGTGAGCCATGGAGCTACCGGAAAGGGAAACGACCAAGTCAGGTTCGAGCTTACCTGCCAAACATTAAACCCAAGGCTCAAGATAATAGCGCCATGGAAAAATCCTGAATTTTTAAGCCAGTTCAAGGGCCGCTCTGACATGATTGAGTACGCAGAGGCAAACGGCATTCCTGTAAAGGCGTCAAAAAACGCCCCTTACAGCACAGATCCTAATTTGATGCACATAAGCTATGAAGCCGGAATTCTTGAGGACCCGAAATTAAGGCCCGGAGAGGACATGTTTGAGATGACTGCAAGCCCGAAGAATGCCCCTGACAAAGAAACTGAAATTGAAATTGAGTTCAAGGATGGAATCCCGACCAAAGTGAAAAATAAAAGCGATGGGGCTGTTAAAAGCAGCCCGCTGGAATTATTCCAGTACCTGAACAAGATTGGCGGCATTAACGGAATCGGCAGAATGGACATTGTAGAGAACCGGTTTGTGGGAATAAAGTCAAGGGGCGTTTATGAAACTCCTGCAGGCACTATCCTTCACATTGCCCACAGGGATATTGAAGGCCTTACGATGGACAGGGAAGTGATGCATCTTCGGGATTCGCTTATCCCAAAATTTGCAGAGCTGATTTATTACGGCTTTTGGTACTCTCCTGAAATGGACTTCCTAAGGGCTGCATTTGACAAGAGCCAGGAGCATGTGAGCGGAACAGTCAAGCTGTCGCTTTACAAGGGCAACTGCACAGTAACAGGAAGGGAGTCACAGGAGTCGCTTTACAACCAGGATTTAAGCAGCATGGACGCTTTAGGGGGCTATGACCAGACTGACGCAGTTGGATTCATAAGGCTTAATGCTCTAAGGCTAAAATCCAGCTCTTTAAGAAATAAAAAATGAAGCTCTGGGATAAAGGCTATTCTTTAAACAAGGAAATTGAAAGATTTACCGTAGGCAATGATTTCCTGATAGACAAAAATCTTGTTAAGCATGATGTCTATGGAAGCATAGCCCATGCGCAGATGCTCTGTAAAATAGGCATATTATCCAATGCAGAGTTTAAAAAATTGAAACAACCCCTGATTGAGATACTTAAGCTGGATGAAAAGAACGAGTTTCAAATCAACCCTTCTGATGAAGATGCCCACACTGCAATTGAAAACTACCTTACAGCAAAGCTTGGTGATTTAGGCAAAAAAATACATACAGCCCGCTCGAGAAATGACCAGGTTTTGGTGGATATCCGGCTCTACTCAAAACAAAAGCTGCTTGAAGTCCAAAAATCAGCATTGGACTTGGCATTCTCTCTTGCAGAGGCAGCCGAAAAGAACAGGCTTGTCCCGATGCCGGGCTACACCCATTCCAGGGCAGCAATGCCATCATCAGTCGGGCTGTACTTCGGAAGCTTTGCAGAATCACTTGTTGATGATTTGGAAATCCTTGACGAGGCATTTGAGCTTAACGACCAGTGCCCCTTGGGAAGCGGGGCATCCTACGGCCTGCCATTGGATATTGACAGGCAGCTTGTATCGGATCTGCTGGGGTTTAAGTCAGTTCAAAATAATGTCCTTTATGTCCAGAACAGCAGGGGAAAATTTGAAGCAAGCTCAATATTTGCAATGTCAATGGTTATGGGCGATTTGGCAAAACTTTCAAATGATTTAATCCTTTTCAGCATGGATGAATTTGGCTTTTTTTCATTGCCTGACGAGTTTTGCACCGGAAGCTCGATAATGCCGCAAAAGAAAAACCCGGATGCATTTGAGCTAACAAGGGCAAAGGCCGCAAAGGTGGATGCAAACCTGTTTTTAGTCAAAAATATCATGTCCAAGCTGCAGTCAGGCTACAGCCGCGACCTTCAGCTGACAAAAGAGGCGCTTATGGACAGTTTTGAGATTACATTGTCATCACTTAGAATCTTCAATATAGTAATAAAAAAAATCATGGTAAACAAAAAAAAATGCATTGAAGCATGCAGCAGCGAGCTTTTTGCAACAGAGCAGGTTTATGAGCTTGTAAAAAAAGGAGTTCCTTTCAGGGATGCTTATAAAAAAGTGGCAAGGGACATCAAAAAAGTTCCTGCAATAGACCTAGTGAAAAACATCTCTTCAAAGAAGCATATTGGGGCAGCAGGAAACCTCGGGCTTGATAATCTGAAAAATAAGATTAAGCAATTAAATTCTGAGCTGGATTCGGAAATCAAAAAATTTAGCTCAAAGTTAGCCAATCTAACCAAATAAAATGAAAAACATACTTTCTCTGGTTAATTTGGATAATGCCCAAGCATTGGATTTGATCAACAATTCAATTAAAATCAAAAAAAACCCGCAAAAGTATTCTGACTCAATGCATAATAAAACAATGCTGATGCTTTTTGAAAAGCCGTCATTAAGGACAAGAGTTTCTTTTCAGGTTGGAATGCAGCAGCTTGGCGGCTATTCGGTTGTGATTGAGGCAAAAGACACTCCATTGGGGGAAAAAGAGTCGATTGCAGACACTGCAAAAGTGTCCAGCAGGTACTGCGACTTAATGATGGCCAGGATGTTCAGGCAGGAAGACATTGAAGAATTGGCTTCAAATGCTGCGGTGCCTGTTATAAACGGGTTAACCGACACGTTTCACCCATGCCAGATCTTGTCGGATTTGCTGACCATACATGAAAAAAAGGGAAAATTGAAAGGGTTGAAACTTGCGTTTGTAGGAGACGGCAATAACAACATAACGCATGACTTGCTTTTGGGCTGCTCTGCTGTAGGCATTGATGTGTCTGTCGGCTGCCCAAGGCAGTTTGAGCCGCAGAAATGGATTGTGGAGATTGCAGAAAAAAAGGCAAAGTCCATAGGCTCAAAAGTTATGGTGTTTGGGGACGCAAAAAAAGCTGCCAAAGGTGCAGATATTGTTTACGCTGATACCTGGATGAGCTACCATATTCCCAAAAAAGAAAAAGAATCCAGGATAAGAATATTTCAGCCATATCGGGTTAACCAAAAATTGATGTCTTATGCAAAAAAAGATGCTGTTTTCATGAACTGCCTTCCTGCAATGAGGGGCTATGAGCAGGCTGCTGAAGTGATTGACGGCAATCAAAGCATTGTATTTGACCAGGCAGAAAACAGGCTGCATATGCAAAAGGCAGTAATTTTGAAGTTGATGGGTAAAAGATAAAAAATAATGCAACTTAACGGAATGACAGCGCCGACTATGGCGGTGCGACGGATTTTACTCCATTTCATTCCGCAAAATCCTGCTTGACACCCCGTAAGGGACAACCCCCGTCAAGCCGCACGCCACGTCGGCGCTGACGAGGCGGGGGACGCCCCATCCGGGGTGCCGAGTAGGGCATGCGAACGTAGTGAGCATGACCGTCAGCGCCATTGTGGTGGCGTGCGGCATAGTAAAATGCTTATATTGCTGTATAAAATAAGATGATTAAAATGAAACTGCTGAAAAATAATGTTTGCGCGCCAAAGGGATTTATGGCTCTTTCAAAGTCAATAGGCATAAAGAAGTCAGGCAAGCCGGATTTAACTGTGATTTTCAGCCAGAAACCTGCAAATGCTGCTGCTGTTTATACGTCCAACAATGTGAAAGGCGCGCCTCTTATCGTGACAAAAGAGCACCTGATGAATGGGAAAGCGCAGGCCATTGTCGTAAACAGCGGAGTTGCTAATGTGTGCACCGGGCTGAAGGGGATAGATGACGCAAGGGAAACAGCAAAGACAGCTGCAAAAGAGCTTGGCATCAGGGCAAAGGATGTCCTCATTGCATCCACCGGGCTTATTGGTGCCTATCTTCCAATGAGCAGGATAAAAACCGGATTAAAGGGAATAAAAAAACAATTAAGCATCACATCCGATGCCGCAGCAGGAATAATGACAACCGACACTGCAAAAAAGGAGATAGCTGTAAAGCTCGGCAATTTCACAATCGGGGCAGTTGCAAAAGGCTCCGGCATGATACACCCGAACATGGCCACAATGCTGTGCTTCATAACAACTGATGCAGATATTCCCTCGGCAAAGCTGCAAAATTATCTCAAAAGCTCTGTTGGCAAGTCATTCAACATGATAAGCGTTGACATGGACACAAGCACAAGCGACATGGCGATACTGATGGCAAACGGCCTTGCAGGGAAAGTTAATGAAAAAAAATTCCAGGACGCGCTTGATTTTGTGTGCATAGAAATGGCAAAAAAAATTGCAATGGACGGGGAAGGGGCAACAAAGCTCGTCGAGGTGGAAGTAAAGAACGCAGACAGCCATGAAAATGCCGGAAAGCTGGCAAAATCAGTCATAAGCTCGAACCTTGTAAAATGCGCGCTCTTTGGAAACGACCCAAACTGGGGAAGGATCGTTTGCGCAATGGGCAATTCAGGAGTAAATTTTAACCATGAAAAGATTGATGTGTTTTTCGGAGATGAGGCGATAGTAAGGAATGGAACGTCAAATGGCTTTGACTTAAAGAAAGTTAAAGATATTATGGCTGAAAGTGAGCTTAAGATTACAATAGACTTAAAGAGCGGAACAAAAAATGCTGTTGCATATGGATGCGACATGTCTTTTGACTATGTGAAGATAAATGCAGCCTATACAACTTAAAAAATTTTAATTGAAAATGGACCTGCATCAAAAAACAAGCGTGTTGATTGAGGCACTGCCGTATATTAAAAAATTCAAGGAAAAAATTGTTGTCATAAAGGTGGGGGGCAATGCATCATCTGAGCTTGCAGGCATAATAGAGGATATAGTGCTGCTCAAGCACATTGGGATAAAGCCGGTTATAGTGCATGGCGGCGGCCCTGAGATTGATCAGGAGCTTGTGAAAATTGGAATAATCCCGAAGTTCGTAAACGGATTAAGGTATACTGATGAAGCGACTATGAAGGTTGTTGGCAATGTTTTCAGAAAAATAAACGATGAAATTGTCGGCATCATAAAAGCTCATGAGGCTGATGCTGCAGATGCCGCAGACGCGATTAAATCAAAGCAAAAAGATGAGCAGCTTGGCCTTGTTGGGGAAATAACCGGAATAGAAACCGGAAGGGTGCATAAGCTGCTGCGGTCAGAATGCATTCCTGTCATATCCCCGGTTGGCATTGGCGCGAATGGAGAAATATTCAATATTAATGCTGATACCGCGGCATCCCATGTCGCAGTTGCCCTGAATGCTGAAAAGCTCACCATACTGACAAATGTTGACGGCATCATGATTGATGGAAAGACGCTTCCCCACATTGATATTGAACATGCAGAATCCGAAATTGAAAAAGGCGCTATCAACAAGGGCATGATTCCAAAGGTGCAGGCCTGCATTTTTGCGGTAAGGAACAAATGCCCGAAAGCGCACTTGATAAACGGGCTTGTGCCGCACTCGCTTCTGCTGGAGATATTCACGGACAAGGGTGTCGGGACAGAAATTGTCTACAAAAATGGATATGAAAAAAATTATTGAATCAGAGAAAAAATTCATCATGCCGACCTATTCAAGGCACGGCATTGCAATAGAAAGCGGAAAAGGATGCTGCTTGTTTGACTCTGACGGCAAAAAATACATCGACCTAGCTGGCGGACTTGCAACATGCTCAATAGGCCATGGAAACCTGGAATTTGCAGACGCTTTAAGAGCCCAGATCGGAAAGGTAACAAACCCCACTAATCTGTATTATACAGAAGAGCAGGTCAAGCTCGCAGAAAAGATTTCAGGATTGTCCGGATTGGACAAGTGCTTTTTCTCAAATTCCGGGGCAGAAAGCATTGAGGCAGCCATAAAGCTGGCAAGAAAACGTGCCAAAAAGAAAAATGCTGAAACGACTGGAAAAATCGGGATAATCGCAGCCAGAAACTCATTTCATGGCAGGACGTTCGGAAGCCTGGCTGCAACAGGAAAAGAAAAGATAAGAGATCCGTTCAGGCCAATGCTGGGAGGATTCAGCCATGTGGAGTACGACAATGCAGAAGCGGTTGAGAATGCAATTACAGATGAAACTGCGGCAGTAATAGTCGAGCCGATACAGGGCGAAGCTGGAATCATTGTTCCAGAAGAGGATTACCTAAAAAGCCTGAGAGAGATTTGTGACAGGCACGGCCTGCTGCTTATCCTGGACGAAATCCAGACAGGCTGCGGCAGGACAGGAAGATTTTTTGCATATGAGCACAGCAAAATAAAGCCCGACATTGTAACCCTGGCCAAGGGGCTAGCAAACGGAATTCCTATAGGTGTGACAGTCGCAAGAGATGAAATTGCCCTAAGCTTTGAAAAAGGTGACCACGGCTCAACTTTCGGCGGCAATCCGGTGGTCTGCAGAGCTGCTAACTTCACAGTTGAGTTTATAATGAAAAATAAATTAATGGGGAATGCAACTGCCAATGGTGATTATTTTATTAATAAGCTTAAATCAATAAAATCAAATACAATCAAAGAAGTTAGGGGAAAAGGCCTGATGATTGGAATTGAGCTTAATGTAAAAGGAGCTGAAATTGTAAAAAAATGCCTTGAAAAAAAGCTGCTCATAAACTGCACAAATGAGAATGTTTTGAGGCTTTTGCCTCCCTTGATTATTGATAAGCAAACAATAGATACCGCATTTGAAGTACTGAAAGAAGTGCTTGAAGATGAAAATTAATCTTTGAATCATTATTTGCACTTTAACAAAAAATGAAAATCAAGGTTGGAATAATCGGAGCATCCGGATATACGGGATATGAGCTAATAAAGATTTTGAGCAGGCACAAGAATGTTGAGCTTGCTTTCTTAAACAGCAGAACGCACAGTGGTAAATCTGTAAAATCGCTTTATAAGGATTTTTCTGATGCTGAGTTAAAATTCACAAACGTTGGAATTGATGAAATAAACAATGCCGATGCTGTTTTTACTGCATTGCCCAGCGGCGAGTCAATTGAGATTGTTCCTCAGCTGAAGCTGAGAGTGATTGATTTAAGCGCCGATTACAGGTTTTCCGATTTGGAAATGTATTCAAGGGTATATAACAAAAAACACAGCTTGGGCTTCCTGTTCAGGAATTAGCAAGCCGCATCATCTTTGACTGTAAATCCGGATATAGCGGAGCAGGGGTAAAGCCTACCTATTTAAGCCAGCCCGAAAATTATAGCAACAACATTATCCCGTACAACCTTACAAGGCACAAGCACAAGTATGAAATAAACCAGTTCATAAAGGCAAAAATATCTTTTACCCCGCATGTGCTGCCGACGTTCAGGGGCTTGATGTGCACGATGCACACAATCCTGGATAAAAGCATTAATCCAGATGAGATAAAAAATATTTATAAAAAATATTACAAAAACGAGCCATTCGTAAAAATAATGGACAAAATCCCGGAGCTTCATGATGCTCAAAACACAAATTACTGCTGCCTTGGCGGCTTTGAGATTGACGAGAACAACCAGCTTGTTGTTGTTTCTGTGATTGACAACCTTCTGAAAGGGGCTTCAGGCCAGGCAGTTCAGAACATGAACATAATGTTCGGGATTGGGGAA
>JACOUX010000046.1 GCA_016177615.1 Candidatus Woesearchaeota archaeon
AAGCATCCCCCAACAATATTTCCAAATTACCGGTTAAGGGAACTTCAATTTCAGGGGAGTTGCCGCTTGAAAAAGGATCTTTCGTTTTCACAGTTATGTCTCCGAATTCCCTTATAGTCTTCAACGCCTCGGCAATCACTTCCTCTCTCGTCAATTTTTTATCGTGACTTTCAGGCGATGAAATTAAATTAATAACGCCATGCCCGCTTATTTCAAGCATATGGCCGCTGCCTGTTATTACATAAACCCTTCCAATAGGCCTATTTGGATTGGCATAACTTAAGCTATAAAAAATTCCTGGCTCTTCCGGATTAATAATTCCCGAAACTCTAAATTGGTCAAGCTTTTCGGGCTCCCTTCCAACATAGCCCATATGATCAATCTCCCCCGGAGGAGGTGGAATATGCACTATCTCTTTTTGTGGCTGTGATTGCAGATTATACATTTCTTCCCCACTAAATCAAGCATCAAAATAAAGCTGATATTCCCAAGGATGCGGCCTCAGCCTTACAGGATCAACCTCTTTTGTTCTTTTGTACTCAATCCACATGTCAATCATGTCTTTTGTGAAAACATCTCCCTGCAGCAAAAACTTGTGGTCGCTTTCAAGCGCGCTTAGTGATTCTGCAAGCGAGCCAGGAACGCTCTTAATCAGCTTCGCCTCTTCTCCTTTGAGATTATATATGTCTTTGTCAAGCGGCTCTCCAGGGTCAATCTTTCTTTTAATACCATCCAGCCCTGCCATCAGCATGGCAGAAAATGCAAGATAAACATTGCAAGAAGGGTCCGGTGTCCTGAATTCAATCCTTTTGGACTTCTCGCTTGTAGAGTACATTGGAATCCTTATAGCGGCGCTCCTGTTTCTCTTTGAATAGACAAGATTTACAGGCGCCTCAAATCCAGGCACTAATCTTTTGTAAGAATTTGTTGTCGGTGCAATCAAGGCGCATAATGAAGGAGCATGCTCAAGCAACCCCCCAATGTAGTATTTCGCAGCATCGCTGAGAAGTGCATAGCCATCTTTGTCATACATCAGGTTTTTGCCCTGCTTCCAAAGGCTCGTGTGAGTGTGCATTCCGCTTCCGTTGTCGTTAAATAAGGGTTTTGGCATGAATGTTGCGGTCTTTCCATGCTTTCTTGCAGTATTTTTTATTATGTACTTATACATCATCACCTGATCAGCCATTCTGAGCAAAGGCGCATAGCCCATGTCAATCTCGCATTGGCCTGCTGTGGCAACCTCGTGATGATGGCACTCTACATGAATTCCTGACTTAATCAGCGTTTCAACAATCTCATTCCTGATATTCTGCAGAGTGTCTGTTGGAGCGACAGGAAAGTACCCTTCCTTGTACCTTGGCTTGTAGCCCAAATTAGGGCTTCCGTTGCTTTCTGCTCCTGTATTCCAGCTTCCTTCATAGGAATCAATATAGTAATACCCAAAATTTTCCTTTTGGTCATACCTTATGCTGTCAAATATGAAGAATTCAAGCTCAGGGCCGCAGTATGCCACATCTGCAATTCCTGTTTCTTTCAAATACGCCTCAGCTTTTTGCGCAATATATCTCGGATCTCTTGTGAACAGCTCGTTTGTTTCTGGGTCCTTTACGCTGCCGATTATGCTCACAGTTGAATCAGAGAACGGGTCTGTGAACCCGGTCTTTAAGTCTGGCACAAGAAGCATGTCGCTTTCATAAATCTCCTTAAAGCCCCTTATTGAGCTGCCGTCAAAGCCAAAGCCGCTTGAAAGCGAGCTTTCGCTTAATTCCGTTATTGGAACTGTGAAATGCTGCCATGTCCCTGGCATGTCGGTAAATTTCAAGTCAACAAACTTGATACTTTCAAGGTCCCTCTTTAATGACTCAATAAATTCTGCTTTCATCGCCCTTGCCGGCTCTTTCTTGATTACTTCCAAAATTTCAGTTGTGCTCATATGATTCACCCCATTGTTTTTAGCATCTTAATAACTTTATATATTTATTCTTGAATTTATTAAACAAAAAACACTAAAAAACAGAAAATTTTAAATATTTGTTTAAATATCATCTAATAGTTTAGTTCAAAATAAACAAATGAAAACAGAAGAAACCAATAAAAAAATACTGAATATACTGGTGGATAATTCAAGGCTTTCCCTCAGGCAGATAGCAAAAAAAGCGGATGTTTCCGTTGCAACCGTGATGCACCATGTTAAAAGGCTCGAGGAAGAAAAAGTGATTAAGGGGTACACGGCAAAGCTTGATTACGAGAAGCTCGGCTTTGATGTCGAGGTCCTGATCGAAATCAGGATTTCAAAAGGGAAATTATTTGAAGTGGAGAAAAAGATTGCAACACATCCCAATGTTTTTGCCATCTACGATGTTACAGGCACATTTGATGCCGTAATCCTTGCAAGGTTTCCGACAAGAAGGCTGATGGACAATTTCCTCAAGAAAATCCAGACTTACGAGTTTGTTGAAAGGACAGAAACCAAGCTGATTTTAAGCACGATAAAAGAGGAGAACATAAAGGTTGGATAATTAAATGGGGCTGCGGAGAGATGCGTGCGCCAGGCAAGATGGTCTGACACAATTCGAACTCCGGCCGGACCCAGTCTGGAAGCCTTTTGTGACAATCGTATTTTTGCAAAAGGTTTACCCCAAGGGCCAATTCTGCCTAGCTATACTACAGCCCCGATATAAGGGCAAAATTTAGTCTGCATTTAAATCTTTTTCACCAATTTCCATATTGCGAATGCTGTTATGGATAAAATTGAGCCAATCAATATGGCATTAAGGAAAGTGCCTGTTTTTGGCAGATTGAATGCAAAGCCCGATATTCCCGCAGGCCCGGATAGCAATGTTTTGTTTTCCTTCTCATGCACTTCGGGATTTTCCTGATTTCCATTCGTTGATTCTCCCTGATTTTCTTTGACAGAGGCGTTACATTGCTCAGACTCGCTTGGCTTTTTGCCCTGAAAGGCGCATTGGCTTGTGTCAATGCATTTTCTTGTCATTAATCCATCAATGCATTCGCTCCATTCGGTGCACTGCCAGCCTGAATCGCATGGCTCTATCCCGCTACCTCCTCCAGCCGTGGAAACCGAGCTTGAAGCGGATACCTGCGAAGCTGATATTGCAGGCTTTGAATAGGAAAACTGCATCACTCCGGAATGGCTTAACCCTTCTATTTTGTATTTGCCGATTGTTGCATTGTAAATGCAGGCGTAAGAGCTTTGCTCTGTTCCGTCGCATTCTATTTTGAATTCATTTGGGCCATCGCAATTTGTGCTTATTTCACTTAGAATTAAAACCTCAGAGTTCTTTATGCATACCCCATTCAGGCTTTCATTGATTCTATCAAGGTACAAATTCTTTGTCGTTCCGTCTGGAAGATTCAAGCCGCTGAATATAAGCGAGCCGGTTGAATTTTCCGGCTGCCTTTTTATGGTCAGGTTGGTGAGGTTCAGCTTGTATTTTGAGAGGTTAAAATCGAATTCAGCTATTATAAAATTGCCATCACTGAACCTTACCCTTTTGCTGCCGTTGTGGATAACAGACAAGTTCCTTGAGCTGTCAAGATGTATGCTTAAATTTATTCTTGAAACATTGACTGATCTCTCGTCCCCTATAACATTGTCTATGCTGTCATTAATGCCGTCATTGTCAGCATCTTTTTCCGGAGCATCCAAGATTACAATATGAAAAATCTTTGAGTCATTAAGGTAGCCGTCAGAAACAGCGGCTTTGATTGTATAATTCCCATTGTCTATGGTTCCGGTGTGCCATATGAACAAGCTGCTGTTTTTTGTAAATGAGGATAAGTTGATTGAGTAAGAAAGTGCATCGTTATTCTGGTCAGAAGCTGACAGGTTTATTGTTATTATATCTGTTTCATTAGCTGTAACATTATTGACATCAGCCAGAATCGGCTTTTTATTCATCTTTACCACGAGCCTTGCTATATTGTTGCTTTCATTGCTCTCGTCTAAAGCATTGGCTGGGTCGGCAATCGCTGCAAGCTCAAAATCAGTAATGTTTTGAAATGCAATTTGGTATGTAATGCCGGAGCCTGAACCAAGCAGCACTGTCTTATTTGACCTTAAAAATGTGAAGTTGTCAAAAATTTCTGTCATTATGTTGAATGCATGAGAATTGCCAATGTTCTCAAATGTGACGTTCATGGTTATGTTTCCTATCCCGTAATGATGCCAATCGGATGATGAGATTTTTACCCCCATATCAGGAAATGAAGGAGTTTCAAAATCATTATAATTATAATTTGAAGTTACATATGCATCTTCTACCCTGTCCGCAATGGTGCCGTTTTGGTGCAGCTCTGCATACTTCACAATAAAAGGCCCGTTGAGCCTTTTGCTGTAAATCATCGACCCATTAATTCCAACAGTCAGCAATGTTACGCCGCCTGTCAGCTCCATTGTCCTGTTTTTTGTTTCTATCGGATTGTCAAGCTGGTCATAAAGCGCTATTTTCAGCGCATAATCGTCAGCTCTTGAGGCGTTTATATTTGCGCTTATCTCAAGCAAATCATATTTTCCATCAGAATCTGTATCTGCGCCTGCATCGGAAAAATCAATAATGTAGGAGCCTGCGGCAAAATCCCTGTAGCTGTAATATGATGTCTCTGATCCGATCCTAAGGGCTTTTCCTCCTATTCTAATCGACGAAATGTTGAATTTTCCGCTATAATGGGAATCCATGATTGTGGCATTGCCAAAGCTGAATGTCAGGTTTTGCGGCGTGCTGTTTATCGTAAAATTCTCTTTTGAATATATAATGGAGTTATTGTAAGACAAAAATAATGCAGCTTCAAAAGTCCCGTTTGCAGTAGAATTCAGCTCAACAGAAACTTTCAAAGCCTTTTCATCCTGATAGTCAGATAGCCCGGTAACCTTAAAGCCTTCTTCAAAGTAGCTGTAAAAATTTGTAGGAATGCGGTCTTTTCTGAATTTTGTTGAGTAAGTGGAGTTAAATATTCTTAAAGAATAATTATACTGGTTTTGGGAAAGCAAAAATGTGCTGAACGTGAGGTTTAGCCTGTTTATTCCCTCCTCAAGAGCCATATATGATTGGTTGGTTACATACCTGTTCATGTCAATCAGGCTGGCCACAAAGTAATAGCTGCCCTTTGCATTATTTGATGTAAGCTCTATAACCAGAGTATCATTAACCCCATTCCCATCCTTATCGACCATGTAGTCATTGTAGTCAGTTACGTTCATGGCATGTGCAGGCGCTGAAAAAGAGTATCTTGAAAGCAATTCGCGCATTGATATAGGATACCCTACCGGAATCAGAAGCATAAAAATAACAAGCGCACCAAGCCCCCTTGACATTGCAACGGCATAATTGAATAGTTATAAAAAGTTTTCTTTTCTGCCTTACGAACAATTTATAAACTAAGATGCCTTATCCTGCAGTATGCCTGAGACATTGCAATTTTTTCCTTTGGATGTCCTATACAAAATAACTGACGGGAAAGCAGTGGTTCATCTTTACTCAAAAACACCTGATGGCAGGCAGGTATGCGTTACAGACAGCAATTTTGAGCCATATTTCTATGTTATACCAAAGGATGGATCAGCCATTAATGAGAAGCTGGAGAGGATAAGGCTGGAAAAAGACAGCGACATATTCTTTGTGGTGAGAACAGAAACAATGCTGAAGCGCCTACTTGGCAAGGAAGCGTTTGCCATCAAGGTTTATGTAAATATTCCGGGCGCAGTTCCTTTTATAAAGGATGTTGTGAAGGAATGGGAAAGCGTCCATTCTGTCCACGAATTCGACATTCCGTTTGTGCGGAGATACCTCATAGACAGGAATATAACTCCGCTGGTGCTGCATTATGCAACAGGCGAATTCGTAAGCCAGAAGTCAAAGGTTCCTGTTTTCAAAGCTTCCAGCATAGAGCAGGCCGGAGCTGAAACGCTGAATGCCCCGAATGTGCTTGCATTCGACATAGAGACCTACAGCTCGCCTGACTTCGAAATAGATCCCGAAAAAAATCAGATTCTGATGGTTTCTTTTTACGGCAGCAGATTCAAAAAGGTTATTGTATGGAAAAGGTTTAGCACAAGCATGGACTATGTTGAATTTGTCGGCAGCGAGGCCGAGCTGATAGGAAGATTCAAGGAGATAATCGAAGAGCAGAAGCCGGATATTCTGGCCGGATATTTCTCAGATGGCTTTGACCTCCCGTACATAAAGACAAGGGCCAGCAAAAACAATGTAAAGCTTGACATCAGCCTTGACTATTCGGAATTGAGGGTGAAAAGCGGCAAAGACACATCTGTTTATTTAAATGGGATAACGCATTTCGATGTCTTCAAATTCATTAGAAAAGTCATGGGCTCTTCTATCGATATTTATGCATATGACTTGGAGTCTGTCGCATCCGAGATGCTGAATGAAAAAAAAATGCATGTGGAATTATCAGGGCTTTCAGGCGCGTGGGACAACAATGACGGGCTGGAAAAATTCTGTGTGTACAACCTACATGACTCTTACCTAGCCTACAACCTTACCGTTAAAATGCTTCCGACTGTAATAGAGCTTGTCAAAATAGTCGGCATTCCGATTTATGATGCCAATAGGATGGGATTCTCCCAGCTGGTGGAGTGGTATATTCTAAAGCAGGCGCCGAAGTTTAATGAAATAGCCCCAAACAAGCCATCGTATAGCGAAATTCAAAAAAGAAGGATGAGCACTTACGAAGGCGCTTTTGTCTTTGAGCCAAAGCCTGGGCTGTACAAGGATATTGTGGTATTTGACTTCAGGAGCCTGTATCCAACTATATTTAGCTCACATAACATTGGCCCTGACACGATAAACTGCATTTGCTGCAAGGACACCTCAAAGCCAGTTCCCGGGGATGAAGGCAGGAAATACTGGTTTTGCGAGAAAAAGAAAGGGTTTATTCCAAGCCTGATAGGGGACCTTATTACAAGGAGGGCAAAAATAAAAGAAATAATCAAGAGCGAACATGATGAAAGATCAGCATTCCTTGATGCAAGGCAGAACAGCCTCAAGCTTCTTGCAAACTCATTTTATGGATATCTGGGGTTTTTTGGCGCAAGGTGGTATTCCCTTGAATCTGCAAGGAGCATCACAGCATGGGGCAGGTTTTACATCCATAATGTAATTGAAAAGGTGCAGGAAGAGAAATTTCAGGTTTTGTATAGCGACAGCATGCCTTATGACAGGTATGTGTTTATTAGATTCCAGGAAGGCGATATCAGACTGATAAAAATCGGCCAATTGTATGATAAGTATAAAGATGCACATGGAATTTGCACTTTTGCGCTGGATAAGGATAAAAAGATAGAGCTAAAGCAGATATCCAAAGTAATCCGGCACAATTATAATAAGAAATTGCTTAAAATAGTGACTAAATATGGCTCAACAATTGTGACTCCACAGCATTCTGTATATTCATTCGACGAGAAGGCCAATGGTATACACCTTGTTGATGCTGGAAAATTGAGAAAAGGGGACAAGCTTGTTTCATTAACCTCTTTTGAAGTTGAGCCTGTCTACCAGCATGGATATATTTTTGATTTGGTTGATATGGATTTCGGCAATTATGCAAAAGAGCTTTTGCTGTATTCCGACAATCTCATGTTTCCGGCGAAAATGGAAAAATGCCCATATTGTCTCAAATATGCCAGCTTGGCGTCTCATGTTCATTTAAAGCATCGTGAAAGAAGGGCAGCTTTCGACAAGAAATCCTTATTTGGCTGGGTAGGGGGCGTATATACAAAAACACGTAGAATTCCAAGATATTGGAAACTTGATTATGATCTTGCATGGCTCCTCGGCTTTTACTGCGCCGAAGGGTCAGTTTCAGATGTAATTATAAAAACTAATAGGAAATGCCTGCTTTCGTTGGGAGGCCAAGACAAGGGGGTGATAGAAAGGGTGAAGTCAATTCTGGATGCAAAAACTGGAGCACCCACATCGATTATTGAGAATATAGACAAAAGAACCGGTAAAAAAATGTTTTACTACAGAGTTCAGTGCCTTCCGATAGTGGCGCTTTTTCAATACGCATTTGGAGCTGGAAAAGGGAGCGAATTCAAGAATGTCCCGTGGTTTATTTTCACAGCAGAGGATGCGCTGAAGCGCCCCTTCCTAAAGGGCTATCTCGACGGAGATGGAAATAAAGCGAGGGATAAAAGATATAAAACTCATTTTATCAGGTTCTCAACAAAAAGCAAAGAGCTGGCAATTGGGCTTCATTTTTTGCTGAAGTCGCTTAAACATGGCTTTAATCATTTTGGGAAAGAAATAAAGCACATTGCTTGGAAGTATAGAAAAGACAAGCCGAAAATCCAGGACCTGAGGCTTCAGTCAGCAAAGATTTCAAGGCATAATTTTTGCGCTGCCGAAATACTGACAATTGAAGAGTTGCCCAATGAGGAATTTGTTTATGATTTGGAGGTTGAAGGCTGCCATAACTTTGTTGATGCAGAGGGCATGATTTTGGTGCACAATACTGATTCCATATTTATCACCCTTGACGGCAAGCCAAAGGAGAGCGCTGGGATGTTCGCCAAATCAATAAACTCAGAGCTTCCAGGAATGATGGAGCTCGGCTATCAGGGCTTTTATCCTTCAGGGATTTTCGTTTCTGCAAAAATGGGCTCTTTTGGCGCAAAGAAAAAATATGCATTGCTCTCCGAAGACGGCACGTTAAGGATCAAGGGCTTTGAGACTGTCAGAAGGAACTGGTCCCTGATTGCAAAAGATGTGCAGGAAAATGTGTTAGGCATAATACTGAAGGAAGGCGATACCGGAAAAGCGCTTCAATACGTAAAGGAAACAATCAATGAATTGAGAAGCAAGAAAGTTCCTCTTGAAAAAGTGATAATCCACACGCAGCTGCAAAAGGACATTCTGGATTATGCAGCCAAAGGCCCTCATGTTGCAGTTGCTCAAAGGCTGAAGAACAAGGGCAAAACTATAGGTCCGGGCTCGGTCATAAAGTATGTAGTTACCCAGGGAAATGATATCATCAGGAACAGGTCAAAGCTGCCAGAAGAAGTGAAAGAAGGCGAATATGATGCAACTTACTATATCGAGAATCAATTAGTCCCTTCTGTTGAAAGGATTTTCAATGTTCTCGGCTATACAAAAGAGGATTTGCTGGAGACAAAGGAGCAGACAAAGCTTGGGGGGTTTTTTTGAAAATTAATCATATTTAAATATAAACCATGATTCTCTCTGAAAAATGGACCGCAGAGTGTTCCTGAAAAGAAGCGTATTTGGCGCTCTTCTTGTGCCTTCTTTCACAGAAAATATTTCTGGGCAGCCTGAAATCCACAAGGAAATATCACGTCTGGAAAGGCAAATTCTGGAAT
>JACOUX010000041.1 GCA_016177615.1 Candidatus Woesearchaeota archaeon
ATGGTTCTGCAATAATGACGGAACAGTCAGCTCTTTGCAAATATCTTGCGATAGCGGAAAGTTGTGCTCGAATGGGGCGTGCGTTTCTTCACCACAGCCAACAGGCTCTTGCGGAAATGGCCAGCTTGAAACTAATCTAGGAGAAGAATGCGACGGAACAAATCTTGGCGGAAGGACTTGCAGCCAGGACGGATACACAGGCGGATCATACAGGTGCACGGGATGCTCACTTGATGCGAGCGGATGCACAAAAGTACCCATCAAATATGACACCTGCAGCAACATTCTCTTTAGCGGAATAATAGGGCCTGCTATAAGTGCAGGAGGAACGTGCACTGTTTATTCAAGGCTTCAATGCACTGAAAATCAAGCTGACAAGCATTGTGATAGTAAAGGAAACTCATGTCCGAGTTTGGCGGACTGCCCCCGTTTGCATTGCAGCCAACCAAGCTCGCCAAGCTATTGGATAAACAGCGATCCAAGATGCGGAACAAACCCAAGGGGAAATGAGGCATATACTGCCTACACATGCACGTACCCATGCGTCATCAATGATTTTGGCGGCGGAAGCGATTTTGCATTCGACAAAAGCCAAACCCCTTATGTCATGAACCCAGACAGGCCTTTCAGGCCAACCCGGAAAGTGACAACAGGCCCGCCTTATATAATCAGCGATTCCTTGGCATTAACTGCAGGATATGCGAGGTACAGCGGAAGAATAGTCGACGAGTCGGGAACGCCGGTGGCCGGCGCAAAAGTCTATGACAACGACAAATCGCCAGCGCCTTTTGACCGTGAAAGCCAGATATGGGAACTTACCGTCTTCCCGACAGATCCAAAATACGTGCAGTCAAGCTGCAGCCAGGTGAATGGGGCACTTTATTACTGCATGAGAAGCGTGAACAAGCCCACTCTATGCTCAACAAATGCCCAGTGCAACCAGTATTCGGTCCAGTCAAGCGCAACAACTGCAAGCTGTAGCTGCCAGGCAGCCCCTGCTCCCTACAATACAATCTGGAATTCGAACGCATGCCAAGGAATATTCTCCTTAGGCAAGGAGCCTGCTGCATCCCATTTCTGCTGGACCCAGATTGTTTCGTTCACCGGAAATCCAAAAGGCAGGCTGCTCGTCGGGCAGACAGACGCGAACGGCGACATAGTCTTCGACGAGGCGTTCATTGCATACTTGTCAACGAAG
Organism: Candidatus Woesearchaeota archaeon; assembly: GCA_016177615.1. Taxonomy (GTDB): domain Archaea; phylum Nanobdellota; class Nanobdellia; order Woesearchaeales; family GW2011-AR4. The sequence continues at coordinate 1,199 of JACOUX010000041.1, forward strand.
CGCGCCGAGGAAGCCAAACTGGAAGTCGGTGAAGGAGGCAAAAGCGCATCCGTTGGCTTGAAGTGGGGAACAGACTCTAAATGGGACATCAGAATAGTGAAAGGGACGAAGAGTGTCGTGAAGACACTGGATTCCCAAGGAACAGGCAATTTCAATATCAATGCAAAATGTAATTTCGATGCGGGCACTTGCACAGGCGCTTCGCTTAGCGGCGGGGGAGGAGGTGGCGGAGGAGGATCAGGCGGCGGAAGCTGCGGCTCTGTAAACCAGCCTTGTTGCGCCGGAAACATTTGTAACAGCGGGCCATGCGCAGGAAATGTATGCCAAAACATTGGGACTTCATGCGCTTCACAGGCTGATGTCGGAAAAACAAGATGCAACAGCGCTAATACAGGAATTGAAAGATGCGGTCCAATAGGAAGAGGATTTGGATGGGATCTTCAAGGAACATACTGCACCAGCCCGCAAAAATGCATATACAACAGCAACGGGCCGGTATGCGGAACTATCAGCAATCCGGGTGCAGAGGGAATAGGTCCTGGAAGCATTAAGGGATGCTGCGGATTTGAGCCACAAGTTTGGGATATGACAGGTGTTTCAGAGCTTAAAGTCAAGATTAAAGGAGACAAAATTGGAACCGGAATGTCGATTTATTTAGGTCATGCAGGATCGTTTGAAATAACACCATTAAGCTCAACAGAAGGCGAATTTACAATTACCCGTGATAACTTAGGAGGATATGGCAGCTCATATTCAGGTGCAGGATATGTGGATGCTCCTGATGGAACTACCGATTTTATTTTCTTTTCAATCCAGCTTGGTGGCAGCAATGAGCCTGTGTGCACATGCCATGACATACCTGCCAATACATATCAAAACCAGCCAACTGCGTGTCGCCAATGCTCTTATCTTGATCCAAATATAGGAGCTTATGCCACCTGCGGAACTCGTGAGCAAAATACATGCCCAATTGATGCAAACTACAGGGGTGGTGGCGGAACTGAAAATAGTCTTGGCCCGTGTGTATGCAGGGCTGGATCAGGATGCCAGCAGCAAACAGGGCCCCCTATTGGCCAGGTGGGCCCAGCCACATTTGGACCATGCGAATGCCCAACCCCTAATCCAGTTCCTGATGCAGATCACACCTGGGAATGTTAATTTTTTAATTTATTTATTTTAGAAATTCAAAAAGCCCAAAAATCAAAATGCGAAACACAAAAAAACTTTTATCATTGCTTATAACTAGCTGGATTTACATCTTTTTATTTCCATTAAGCACACTCTCACAAGACTGCTCACGACAGGGGCTTGAAATAAGTACAGGTGATCTGCCCACTGCATTTATCGGTAAATCCTATTCAGCAATTGTATCGGCGCAAGGCGGCAAGCCAAGCTACCAGTGGGAAGTTTCAGGATTGCCTCCGGGGTTAAGGCCGGTTTCGCGAGGATGCAGCAAAGGAACAAATGTGTACCATCCCCGGGTTTATATTGAAGGAACACCAACAGCTGCCGGAACTTATCAAGTTACAATCACGGTCGATGACGGCTCTGACAGCGATTCAGGCACTTACACTCTTAACGTGCAGCAGGACACCACCCCTCTGCTGAGAGTCCTGTATCCGAACGGAAGGGAAACGCTTGAAACAGGGAAAACATACGAGCTAAGGTGGAATTTTAATTATCCAAACTCTGAAGAAACATCTGCAACCTCGATATCGCTTGAGCAGGCGCAGGGGACCCAGTATCAGGAAAAGGTGAGGATTTCCAATAATGCAGAGACTAAAGTTGGCAATAACAGGCTGTTGTGGACAGTTCCTACAGGGTATGAAGGAAATAATTATCGCGTCAAGGTTTGGCTGGATAAGCTGTTTCAGCTGCCTTCAGGCGCAAGCATAAGCCCAAGCGATGTTTCAGACCTTGATTTCAGCATAATACCTGATGACGGGTTCAATGAGCAGCCCACGATAACAGGATTGCCTGACATTCCTTCAAATGCCAAAACAGGGCAATCAGTTTCATTTTCATGGAGCGCAGTTGACTCTGATAATGATGACTTATACTGGAAAATTGACTGGGGCGACGGCACTAAGTTCGAGGAAACCTGCCCTTCATCACAAAATTCAGCTAAAAGAGGCTGGTCAGTAACAAAAAGCCATTCATGGCAGGCAGCAGGCCCATATAACATAAGGGCAAGCATTACAGACTGCAAAGGAGGAACTGATGCAGAAGAATTAAGGATAACCATTGGGTTATCAATACCGGGACTGCCGCCTGGCCCAGGAGATCCTGGAGATATCCCGCCGCCTGATGATGATAACAGTGGTGCATTGCCAGGAGCGCCAGGGTTGCCAGGTGCACCGCCGGAGAATGGGAACCTTGAATAATCAAACTAAAAAAAACTCAAAAACAATAATCGTCAAATGAAAAAACACATGCGTCATCAAACAAGAGGCGGATTTTTTCTAGCCGTAGTTATAGCTACACTCATGCTTGCGGCTGTTAATGCTGCAGGCTCCTCCGGTGATTTTGCGCCTCCGGATAACATTTTCAGGAACAATGAGTGGTCGGTAGCAGTCAGGGTTGGGACAGGCTCGCAATCAAGCACCTCAATGACTGCTCATGCCAGAAATGACATAATTTACAGGAATTTTTACATATGGCTCAACAACAGATGGCAGCAATTTTCATTTTCACAAACTACTTTAGATGGTGCCTGGATAGAGAACACTGCCTCAAAGGATATAACTGTGCAGACAGCCCAGCTAAAAGACGGGACAAATTATATGATTGCATACACATGCGCATTAGTTAATGATGTATGGAAATGCGGCTGCAAGTCTCAAAATGACTGCGGATATTGGCAATTGAGGCCTTTTACTGTAAACAAAGGAACAACTAGCGACCTTAGAATAACTACAACATCTTTGCCAACTGCCACTGCAGGCCAGCAGTATTCTGCAAACCTACAGGCAGCTGGCGGAGCCTCTCCTTACAGATGGTATGTCTCCAGCGGAAATCTGCCATCAGGGCTTAGCCTTGACGGAAATCTGGGGAGAATCTATGGAACTCCGATTGGCTCTTCAACACAGTTGAACATAATCACAAATTCGCTGCCAAACGCAGTTGCAGGCCAGCAGTATTCTGCAGACATTCAGGCAAGCGGAGGACAGGCTCCACATACCTGGGAAATAATAAGCGGAAGCTTGCCTCCGGGTTTGGCTTTAAGCAGCCAGGGCATGCTGTCAGGGACAGCCGGAACAGGCGGGCCTGGCTGTGCTCAATTAAACAGCAACTCCCCAGGCAACTGCTGCTCAGGGCAAAGGTGCAGCAACGGCTATTGCAGGACAACCTGCCCAACTACACAAACAGGAACTTGCAGTTTTGGACCGGGAACAGGGCCGTTTGAATTCACGGGCATGGCTCCGGATATTTTTGACTTAAGAGGAGGAGTCACAAGCCAAAAATACCAGATAACCGGAACAGGCTTCGGTTGCGGAATGACGGCACGCGTCGGACTGACATATGCCCCCATCACTGCTACAAGCCTTACTGAAGGATATTTCACCCTAACTGACGAGGACATGAGAGGAAATTTAAAACACTATGCAACGCAACGCATTTACCCGGACAGCCAAGGAAGGTTTGTCCTTGAAGGCAACTTGATAAGAAGCGACGATGGTCAAAGCGACTTTTATTATGTTACTCTATTGACTGAGCCAGGGCCGGGAAGCGGAACATGCCCAAACAGAGACAGCAACATATGCCCGCAGACGTGCAGCAGGGTTGAATGGTACAATATCGGAGGCACGTGGACAAGCACATATCCGCCGTGCGGTGCCTCTAATGTTTGCGCGACAAGAACGATATGCGGCGTGCCCAATACATGCTTCAGGGGCGGCGGGTATCAGGTGTTCCAGTGGTATGACTCGCGGTACGAGGTCAGGTGCACGCTGAAGGACGGCTGCGCGGGTTCCTTGTCATGCGACGGCGTGTGCACGAAGAAAGATCCCAGCTGCGGTGCAGGCCCTGATGAAAGCACGTGCAAAGACAAGGAAGGAGAGCCGTGCGCAGAGGGCGGAGATTTCCAGTGTGTGGGCTCGAAGAAATGTGACAACAACGGCAACCTGTTCTGTGACATAGGTACTTGCAACCCTAGCGATATTAACAGCTGCACTCCCGGACTGGAAAGAGGATGTGAAACAGAGCTGCAAGATGCAAACGACAATGATGTCCCGTCATTGCGATACAGATGCATAGGAAGAAAAATATGCCCCAGCAGCGGATCATGGGCTGGTGCCGAATGCGAGATGTGGTCTTCCACCTGCGCAGAACCGCTCAAGAGATACTGCTCTGATGGCGGAGCTGACACCAGATTCGCGGCTTGTTGAGATTAAAAATGGCTCAAATTAAGAAAAAAGGATTAATAGGAATTTGGATGGTAACATTGATTGTATTAATCTTAATGCCAGAAGTCTTATCCCAGTCTTCCCAAAGCTTTAGCATAACAGTTGTTGATAGCAAAGGCAATGCTGCGACAAAAGAATTTGTGATGGCGTTAAGCCGGGGAAATGCTGACCAAGAGGGGCAACCAAGATACGTATCTTTAGGCCAGGAATTCGGACTGCTCAAAGGAAAGTCTGTAATAGTAAGAGACAACAATATGGGCATTGGCTTGGTGGACATAAGAAGATCATTCATTTTCTTTGGAAAGTTTAAGTACGATGTTGTTGTTGAATACGGTAATGAGGAAGCAGAAATAACATTCACAACATCTGATAACACATGGACTGGATTTGGCGTAACTATTAAAATGATTGAAGGCAACACAGAAAGCGCCCAATTTGTTGTGAATCGGATAGGAGGAGCTGCTCAGTGCACTGATAGTGATGGTGGTATTGTGTATAGTGCTCAGGGAACAACATGCGGTTCAACCTTATCTGGACAGCAATGCGGCACAGACCTATGCCAAAATCCAAACACAAATTCTATATGTGAAGGGAAAGTTAACTGTTTATTAAAAGAGCACTCTTGCAGCGGCAATAATTTGGTAACTCAAACCTATAACTGCCCAAATGGCTGCAGAAATGGGGCTTGCATTTCCGCCACTGCTTGCGCTGAAGATGCAAAGCAATGCCCTGATGGAAGATATGTCAGCAGGGTACCTCCAAATTGCGATTTTCCAGCTTGTTCTAATACACCATCAAGTTCTTGCGGCAATGGGCAGCTTGAGAGAAATTTAGGAGAAGAATGTGATGGAACAAACATTGGTGGCAGAACTTGTGCTCAGGATGGATATACTGGAGGAACATATTCCTGCACAGGCTGCAGCCTTGATGCGGGCACGTGCCTGCAAAATACTGCAATGGATAAATGTTACACACTAGTGCCTGACAACAACCGCGATCAGGCAACAGCTGCATGGAGCAAGTGCGAAAACAATTGTTTTCTTATGTGCCTGGCTTATCCAAACATAGACCATGCTGTTACAGCGAACGGCAGAAATTACAACTGCAGGGAAAAAATAAAAGCTTATGACCAGTGCGTGGCAGACTGTCCTAACAAACCAGCCAATCTTCATAACCGTGATCATCTCGGAAATGACATCGGATTAAATCAAGAACTGGAATTGCAGTGTAGATACCATTTCTTTGACTCAAGCAGCAGTGCAAGCACCGCAACAAATTTCCCATTCATCAAAGCAGAAACCCTGCATGCCCTGAACCCAGACAGGCCATTCAGGCCGGCAAGGGACATGGAAATCAAGCCTGTTTCCAGCCTTGTGAGAGAGAGCGGAAGCACGCTGGTATTCTACGGCAGAGTTTTGGATGGTGCCGGAAGGCCGATAGCAGGCGCTAAAGTGTATGATAATCAGAAATCCCCTGTGCCGGTAGATAGGGAATCCAGGCTTGCAGGAGGAGGGACAATAAAAATAAACTTCTGCACCAGCAACAGCCAGTGCCCTTCGGATTGCAAATGCGGATCAAAAGAGCTGCCTTACCCGTTTAATCGAGACGACACCAGGCTTAACATCTGCCTGAAAGCGGACTTTTCAAAGTGCGACAGCAAAGGAGTTGATCCGAATGCTGCCGACCTGTTTGCAGGAGACCCGACAGGCAAGCTTCTGGTCGGCCAGACAAACGCAAACGGAGAGATAGTGTTTGATCAGGCATTTGTCGCTTATCTCTCAAGGACCTACCGCTCCGGCAATTATGCCCCCGGGAAGATTACGATTTCAAACAGCGGCAGAAAAATATTCATCAACACCGACATTGTCCTAAATCCGGGCAGCAACTGGGTAATCACCAACATCGCCATCAACCTAAATGCGGGCAACTGGGAAGTAAGAATCGTAAAAGGGACAAAGAGCGTAGTGAAGACATTAAACCCGCGAAGGGCGCAGAGTTATGGAAGTGGAGGCACTGCAGACATCAATTATATTATTGATGCTAAATGCAATTTTGATAGTGGGACATGCAATCTCGCGGGCGAAGGAAGCGATGGCACAGGAGGTTCAGGAGATGCTTGTGATCCATCCAAATGGCCAAGGGGTGAGCTAGCAGGCCGCGCCGAGCCTGGTGTGATTTATGCAGGCGGTCATGACCAGACATATCATTTGACCGGCCAAAATTTCAGGCCAGGAATGAAGTGGTTTTTGATGGGCGCAGGAAACTCCTTTAATTTGGACATGATTGTCATTAGCCCGACAGAAGCTTATGCTGTAATAAGGGGGGAACAGATCGCATTTTTGCCAGCGGTTCTGGAAGAGCTTAAAGCGGCGAATAACGGAAATATCCCAGAAGATTTCGGATTTAATGGACATTTTTCCATAGAAAATGGCGACGGCAGCGTAACCTATTCAGATTTTGTGGGTCTAAAAGTGGTGGAAGGAGAGGGACAGAGTTCATATTCTCCGCCTCCTGAACCGACGTGCCCTAACGGGCAGGCAGCTACATGCGCTTCACAGGCTGACGTTGACACGAAAAAAAAGAGATGCAACTTCCAGATTAACGCAATTGAGCAATGCACTAAAGCAGGCGCGGGATTTGCATGGGACCAGATACAGTTCTGTACTGGTGGCAGCAGCACTTCAAGCGGAGGAGGCGGCACTGGAAATTGGATTTGGATTAATGTAGGCGGCGGGGGAAGCAGCTCATCAAGCTCAAGCTCGGATGGCGGTCATTGTACAGAGACAGCAAATGGGCCAGCATGCGTTGCAGGAAGCGCTGACATGTGCGATGCACAAAGTGTCGGAAACAAAAGATGCGGCGACAATGCAGTTGATGAATGCGTTAAAGACGGAAACAATTATCTGTGGAAGCCCGTTGAAACTTGCTCTAAAGATTGTTCTTTAACAGCAGATGGTGCAAAATGCGATACTTCAGGCGTTGGAGGATATAGTTTTTGCGCAGGTCAGCTGGACTGCCCGGCTGGCACCTGCGTAAACCATCTTTGCATAGAAGGAACAACGTTTGATTGCTCGCTGCTTCCAAATATTGGAAGAGGTGTAGTAATGCAGGATGGACTTCCCGTTCCAGGCGATTACATTGATTGCACTTGTACTGAAGCACAATATAGCACTTGTCATGAATTTAAATGCAATTCTAAAACAACTGGAGATCCTCTTGTTAATGCTGTATGCGATGCTGGCGGAAAACCAAGCGGCGGTTCTCCCGGACCAACAGGAAAGCCCATAGGCGCTGATTGTACTGGAAACTTCCAATGCACTCACGGATATTGCGAAAAATCATATGACTCAACAACAGGCAAGGTAGAACTGTGTAGGCAAGGAGATTCTGGATGTAAGTGCGGCACAGGCCCTTGTGTTGGCGGAACATGTGTGACTGGTCAAAGCTGTGATTCATCACATAGATGCGGAGGGGTAGAAAGCGGCAAACCATGCGGTACACAAGGGGAATTAAGTTGCAAAAGTGGCATCTGCAGGGGGGGCATATGTGTTGAGCCTCCTGGCGCAACATGTAGCAATTCCAATCAGTGTGCTAGTAATACCTGCAATCAGGGTAAATGTGGAAACATGCCACAAGGGCAATCTGTAAATGACGAATGCAATCCCGGACAGCAGGCAGGATGTTCTAAAGGAAGATGCCCGGGCTTAAAATCTTGCAGTGTAGTGAATGGAAGAGGTGTATGGAGCAGCGCATGTGGACAATACGATCTTTATTGCGATCCTGCTACCGGGAATAGTAGGTATGACCCAAAAACATGCAACAAACAGTGTTCAGGTTGCACCCCAACTCAAGTTTGTGATGAGTGCACAGGAGGGTGTGTTGATGCAAGCGCTCTGCTTGGCAATTCAAATCCAAATGTAAATAATTATAATCAATGCAGAGCCACGCATGACCCACTTTATTGTCTGGGACGTTCAGCCGGATGTTATCCAGGCGATCCTTGCTGGGATACAGCTACTAACAAACCAAAAATAGGCGCTACTAGGCCTTGCTCTATAACAAATTCTAAGGGAAAGATATGTACAGGGACACAAGCTGTTGTTGATGACGCCGGTCATTTTGGAGCGTGCAATGCTGTTTGCCCTGGTGAGAGCGGCGGAATTGAAGGCGGCGCTATTTGCGGCGATGGGCAGTGCAACAACGGCGAGGACTGTAACTCCTGCTCGGGCGATTGCGGAACATGCGGAGCTTGCATACCGGACGGAAAAACATATGTCCAGGGATGCTTAGGATACGCTTCATGTCCCGGCAAACAGGAATGCGACTCCTGCGGAAACTGCAATGACTGCGCGGAATACGACCCGAACTGCGGGAAATGATGTTATACTATGTTTGCAATACATGCGATGGAACTTGCAATGCCATGGTAAGCAAAGAACTGATGTGAATGGACATTGGGGGTCTTGCAATAAAAAACCCAATCGCAGCAAGCTGCGGGTTTTTTTAAGCTCAAATTGAGTTGAATATCACAGCAAGCTGTGGAGTATGAACTCAATTTGAGCAATCAAAAGAATTTGAGGTTTCTAAAATCTCAGGAATTGAAGAACAAGTGCTATGCAGCAATAAAGTAGAGAATTTTAACCAAAATCATTTCAGAAATTTTTTAATCCTTAATAAGCAAGAAGCCATTTCCACACAGGCACAACTTTTATTTTTTTCATTTTAACTCTTATTTCCTCATCCTGCTCATGCGTCAATATCAATCCCTGCTTCAGCCTGAATTTGTCCATTTGCTTTTATTTCCTTTGCTATCATGCTAATTAGTAGTTAGCACTTACACATAAATATGCTCATTAGCAATTAGCAAGGAATTATTGGAAAAAACCAAAATAAAAAGTTAAGTTTTTAAAGACGCTGCTATTTTTATTGCTTATGGGGCGCAGTTCCACAGAAATTCAGCAGGAAGTTTACATCCCTAATGCACCAAGATACCCGGGCGTTAGGGTGCATGATTGGGAAAAGGTTATTATGGAAAAACCTTATCATAAGGCAACGGGCTATGATATATTATTTGATACTACACTTAAAGTTTTATGCATGTATATTTTGGATAAAAATGCTGATTTAAGAACAATGGAATTAGCTCTTAAAAAATTTAGAAGGGGATTTCAGGAATTGCAAAGTGAGGATAGAATAAACATTCAAACCCTTACAGAAATTGTAGCTAAATCCATTGAAGGAATTGCTGCTAAATCAAGGGCGCAAAGGTAAAAATCATTAAAATTCAAAAATGGATTTCTTCGCCCACGGATTGTGGACTTACGCAATCTTCCACAAGAAAGAATACAAGTGGTGGGCTGCCTTGTTTGGGCTTTTGCCTGACGCGCTTTCTTTCGGGCTATTTGTCACAATGAACATTCTGGCGGGAAACAAACTCAATGGTCCTCCGCCTTTAAGCACTATTCCGAAATTCGTGTTTGTATCTTATAACTATACCCATAGCCTTGTTGTATTTGGAATTATATTTTTGTTGATTTGCCTGATTACAAAAAAATGGCTCTGGCCGCTAGCAGCCTGGGGCATACATATCATAACTGACATTCCAACCCATTCGACAAGCTTTTTTCCGACCCCTTTCCTGTGGCCAATCTCCAGCTATAATTTTAATGGCATAAGCTGGGCAAATGGGTGGTTCATGATCCTGAATTATGCCGCCTTAATGTGCGTTTTTATCCTGATTGCAAGAAACAAGAGATTTTCATAATCTTTAAAAGACACCATAAATTTCCATTATTCTATGAGCCAAATAGCCAAATTAACAGAGGATTATGGGAATAAAAAAGAAAAAATAAGGGAAAGATTGAGCCAGTTTGAAAAATTCTTCAATGAGCCATGCTCGTGGCATTATATAAACGGAGAGCTTAAGCTTTTGCCTTCTGAAAAGGATGACAATCAGAGGCTCTTTGAGGAGCTTTCCTTTTGCATTTTTACAGCCAATACAAGCGCAGAAATGGGATTAAAGGCGGTTGATGCTGTGAGAGGTGTTTTAATAAGCGGAAACGCCAATGATATGACAAGAAGGCTGGAGGGGATTTATAGATTCAACAATCTGAGGCCTGAGTTTATTGTGCATACCAGGAATTATTTAAAGAATACATTGAATTTTGAATTGAAAGGGAAAATAAAGTCCTTCAAGGATAGGAATGAACTGCGGGATTTTTTTGCGCTTAATAAGGGTATAAAAGGGCTGGCATACAAGGAAGCCTCACACTTTCTCAGGAATATAGGATTCAAGGGCTATGCAATACTTGACAAGCACATAATAAATTCGCTGCATGAATTCGGAGTTTTAAATTCAAATACGAAGCCGAAGAATCCAAGGGAATATTTTGAGATGGAGCAGAAGTTCATTGAATTCTCAAAAGATGTTGGAATTGACATGGATGAACTGGATTTGCTCTTATGGAGCAGGAAAAGCGGAAGGATTTTGAAATAAAAAATGAAGCCAAACCCCAAAGTTCAAAGATTATACGAACTCCATACCAAACATCTTGACAGGGATGCGCGGCATTTGGGAGATGCGGAAAACCTGCAGGAATTGATAGAATATACTGAGCGAAATAAGCCGGCTGCGTATATGCTTGCAAAGTGCTGTACTGACGGAACCCCAACACTTCAATTAGCTTATAGGCCTGCAACTGCTGGTAGCAAAATTACCGTTAGGAGGGTTCGGCTAGGAATGCTCTCAGATCAGGAAAGGCTTAAATTAGTGCAAATCTTGGAAAGAGAAAGTGTCCCCTTCAGGCAAACCTCTTACCTATCATTAAATTCTGATTTTACTGAAACTGAAAGTTGTAGGAAGCAGGAAAGGCTAAGCTTATATTATCAAGTCGCAATGAAGATCTTGGAATTATGGAATAGGGCGGCACATTAAAAATACATACTGCATCAAAATTTCAAATATCAGAAAATTGGCATGGCAGATATAAAAAACATAGGCAAAATAATAAGCCTTCTTCGGAAAGAGGTAAAAGATTTTGAAAACCCGGTAGTTTCCAAAATTGGAGAGATACAACAAGATCCTTTTAAGGTTTTAATTTCATGCATTCTAAGCTTGCGCACGCAGGATAGGACAACTGGCCCGGTTGCCTTGAGGCTTTTTGAAGCCGCTGGCACGCCGCAAAAACTGGCAAAAATGTCTTTAGGCAAAATACAAAGAATAATTCGCCCAGTTAATTACTACATAACAAAATCCAAGCGAATAAAAGGCATTGCAAAAACAATAATAAGGGATTACGATGGCAAAGTGCCTGATAATTTTGATGAGTTAATGAAGCTGAAAGGCGTCGGCAAAAAGACAGCCGCAATTACCATGGTCTATGGTCACGGTAAGGCAGATTATATACCAGTAGATATCCATGTTTTTGTAATATCAAATCGCTTGGGATGGGTCAAAACAAAAAACGCAGATCAAACAATGGACGAGCTGATGAAGATTGTTCCAAAAAAATATTGGAGTGATTTAAATGATTTATTTGTTCTTCATGGCCAAAATGTCTGCCTGACTAATTCCCCTTTCTGCTCGAGATGCGCTGTAAATGGCTGCTGCCCGAAAATCGGAATCGTAAGAAGCCGCTAACAAAAGATTAATAAACAGCTTAAAGATTTCCCTTACAATGGAAAATCAATCTGTTTCTGTCAGGTCAATGAAATGCAGCCTTGATAAGGTAAAAGACAATGCATTGCTAATCGGGTTCATTAAGGAAAAGACAGGATTAAGCGGAGAGCTCAAAAAATTTGATGCTGAGCATGGCAATATCGTCAGCTCTTTCATAAGGGACAACAGTTTCAAGGCGGAGAAAGGCGACGTGAAAAGCATTTACATTAATAAAAGCCTGAAAAACATCGTACTTGTCGGCCTTGGGGAACAGGATAAGTTCAGCATCAGCGTAATGCAGAATGCAGTCGCTGATGCCTGCAAAAAGCTGAGAAATGGAGTGGAGTCGTTAAGCATTTTATTGGGCTCTTTTTCCGGAGGGGTGCTGGATGAGAAGGAGCTGGCTGAAAAAGCTTCCCTAGGATGCCTGATGGGGCTGTACAAATTCACTGAATTCAAGACCAAGGACAAGGACAAAATAAAAAGCATCAGGCAAATAACGCTAATAACTGATTCCGGCCATAATCTTGAAAAAGAGACAGAATATGCCGCTATTGTCGCTGAAGCAGTTAACAAAACAAGGGATTTTGTCAATACACCCCCAAATGTTGCAACTCCAGAGCATATTGCGGATTATGCAAAAAATATAGGCAAAAATTTTGGTATCAAAGCCAAAATTTTTGATGAAAATGGGATTGCAAAAATGAAGATGGGCTGTTTTTTGGGAGTTGCCCGGGGCAGCGTGAATAAGCCAAGGCTTGTTGTTCTGGAATATAATGGCGCAGCAAAAAGCAAAAAGCCGATTGTGATTGTCGGCAAGGGAGTAACATTTGACAGCGGCGGGCTTAACGTCAAGCCATATCCTTACATCCTTAATATGAAGGATGACAAAGGAGGCGCCTTGGCAGCAATCCATACCATTGAGGCGTGCGCAAAGCTCAGGATGCCTGTAAATTTGGTTGTTATTGCTCCATTCTGCGAGAACATGATTGATGCTGCTTCTTACAGGCCGGATGATGTCCTGACTGCGTACAACGGAATGACTGTTGAGATTAAAAATACGGATGCAGAAGGCAGGCTGATTTTGGCTGATGCATTGGCTTACGCTGCTGAGCTGAAGCCTGAAGTGATTATTGACATTGCCACATTGACAGGCGCAAGCATGGTAACACTTGGGTATGTTGCAACACCTTTCCTTGCGACAGATGAAAAATTAAGCGAAAAAATAAAAAGCGCTTCCAAAAAAAGCCTTGAGAAAGTCTGGGAGCTGCCTCTTTGGCCGGAATTTGAGGAAAGCATAAAGAGCGATGTAGCCGATATTAAGAACATAAGCGAAGAAGGAGATGCAGGAGTGATAATAGGGGCGACGTTTCTGAAAAATTTTGTGGGTGAAGTTCCGTGGGCGCACATTGACATAGGGACAACAGTCTGGTCAAAAGTTGACAAGGGAATTCTTACAAAAGGAGGCACAGGGGCTACTGTAAGGCTGATGATGGAATTGCTGAGGGAGTGGAAGTGAAAGAACAATGGAGATTGTATTTACTAATCAAGAATCCTGATTTTTAACGACAAAGAAGCGGATGCCATCTATATAGAATTTAGGAAAGGCGATTTTGCCAAAAATAAGAAAATAGATGACTTTACACTTATTGACTTGGACAACGAAAATAATATATTAGGTATAGAGCTGCTTGATGTAAACACAAGAATTCCAGTTGAATCTCTTTCTGAAGTGCATGTGAAGAATTTTATTATGGCACATTAAAGGAATAAATATAGATATAAATTTGTTATAATTTTCCGATGGATAGAATTAAGAATAAAGTAATCAGATTGGAATTGCCACGTCAATCTTTTGATATTCAACTCTAGGAACAATATTTTCCCTGCCTCTTTCTTGTGGTTTTAAATCCACCATGCCCAGATTATTCAGGAGTTTCAAATCCGCATTAACGCTTTTGCTGTCTCTCTCTACTATTTTTGCCAGCTGATAGATGGATTTTGGCTTGTATCTTTTTATTGCTTTTATCAATTCAAGCCTTTTGTTTGTAAGGGCCTTCCTCATGATGTCTATATTGCTAAAGCTAATTGACTCTTTTTTACTAACTGATTTTCCCTCCTTTAGCTTTTCCATTACCCCTTTTGCTTCTTTCAGGGTGTCCTCCACTGATTTGATCTCAACAGCAATGTTTTTAATTTTCATTTTAGCATCATCCCTTGCATATCCTCATAAAAGTCATTTAGCAGCTTGTCAACACTCTCAAAATTATATTTTAATTCCTTATCATGAAAATGTTTGTGGTGCCCTTTTCTTTCGTGGTTGTCATAGCCCAAAATCCTTTTGGTATTTTTTATTAAAACCAGCGAATAATGAAATCCTTCGGGGTTATATTTGTCCTTTTTTACCTGCCATATCCTTATTTCCATCAAATGCTCGTTGTCCAAAATCTTCTTATCGTGAAAAACAAGCTCAGACATAATATAGGTATGATATACCGCTATTTAAAGCTTTCTGTTTTTATTTTAAGGCTCTATCGCATTCTTCCAGAGCAGGTTAAAATATTCGATATAGCTGTCTGCAACTTCCCTGTTCTGCACCAGGAAGCATATTTTTTGCTCCGGCGTGACAATTGAAATGGCAACCTTGTCGTTACTGCAGACCTGCCAAAGGTTGGGGAAGGGGATGTTTTGGTGGCGGTTACGACTCATCCCGACTATGTTCCAACTATGCAGAAGGCTGCTGCAATTGTTACAGATGAAGGTGGCATCACAAGCCATGCGGCTATTGTATCAAGAGAGCTTGGAATTCCCTGTGTTGTAGGAACAAAGACAGCTACAAAGACCTTAAAAGACGGGGATTATGTTGAAGTAGATGGTGGCAGGGGAATTGCCAGGATAATCAAAAAATCTTAAATACCACCATAGTTGTATTTCTATTATGCCGCAGAAAATGTTTATTAAGTGGTTTAATGGAATAAGAAGGGAAGACATTTCTTTAGTCGGAGGCAAAGCAGCTAATCTTGGAGAAATGTTTTCCAGTTTCCCCATTCCTGACGGATTTTGCATAACTGTGAATGCTTTTGAGAAATTCCTGAAGGCTGCACAAATCAAGGATAAAATAAGTATCCAGCTTAAAAAAATTAATATTAATAATTTAAAGAATATTGAAAATGTTTCCAAAAACCTAAGCAGATTGATTTTAAAATCTAAAATGCCAAAAGAAGTTGAAGAAGCTATAATAGCTGATTACAGTAAAATTAATGGCTTTGTCGCTGTCAGGAGCTCCGCTGTTGCCGAGGACATGGAGAATGCCTCATTTGCGGGGCAGCAGGCAACTTTTCTTAATGTAAAAGGGGGCAAAGACTTAATCAAATATGTAAAGGAATGCTGGGCTTCATTTTATACTTCAAGGGCTATCATCTATAGAGAAAGAAATAAGTTCGATCATAACCCAAAAATGGCTGTCGTTGTGCAGAAAATGGTAGGCTCAAAGAAATCTGGGGTTGTTTTCACGGTAAACCCTGTCACAAAAAACATGAATGAAATGGTAATAGAATCAATTTTCGGGCTTGGAGAGGCGATTGTTTCTGGAATTGTCACGCCAGACAATTTTGTCATTAACAAAAAGACCAAAAGAATCATTAGTGAAGCAGTCAATGAAAAAAAGATTGCAATCATAAGGAAAGATGGCAAAAATAAGGCTGTTAAATTGGACAGCAAAAAAGCAAATGAGAAGTCATTGAGCAGTAAAGAGCTGAAAGAGCTGGTTAAAGAATGCCTTAATATTGAAAGATATTACAAAAAGCCCATGGACATAGAATGGGCGATTGACGGCAAGCTCTATATTCTGCAGGCGAGACCGATAACGACTCTCTAAAAACTCTAAATCCTTAAATAGTAGATAAAAAAATTAATTGAAAATGAGCAAGCTACTCTCAATCATTGCGCTGCCATTGAGCATTCTGATTGCGCTCGATTATTTCAAAATTTATGATCCAAGCCAGCTTATCCCATATGATATAACATTAACAGGGGCAGTTTACCTTGTTCTGATGCAAATTCTTTCATATTTTATGGTGCATATTTCAAACCAAGGCACGACATTCATGGGGAAAATAATCAAAATAATATTAGCTCTTCCGGGAATAGTTTATCTGCTTAGCATCATTTATCCGCTGGATTTGGGCTTTGATTTGGGCATTGTAATCGCTTTGTTCCTGTTCACGGAAGGCATTTATGGGCTGCACTGAAAGTTTAGCATAACATTTATAAAACTTAGATTTTTTCTAAAATCAAAAATGTACGATGTCATAATTGTTGGGGCAGGAGCAACGGGACTAACAGCAGCAATATATGCCTGCAGAAAGAAGCTGAAAACCGCAATAATAAGCATTGATGTAGGCGGACAGACAAACCTTACGAGCCACATTGAAAACTATCCAGGCACAGGGCCTATGCACGGCATTGAATTAATGCAGCGATTCCAGAATGAGGCAATTGGCTTTGGCGCTGAATTGATAATGGGGAAAGCCAATAAGGTAGATAAAACTGATAATGGCTTCAGGGTTGGCTTGGCAAATGGAGAATCCTATGAATGCAAGGCGCTAATTCTTGCTTATGGAAAGGTTCCAAGGAGCCTTGGAATTGAAAATGAGGAAAAATTTCTTGGCAGGGGGGTCAGCACTTGCGTGACTTGCGATTTGCCTCTCTTCAAGAACAGGGATGTTGCTGTAATAGGCGGAGGCAATTCCGCTGTTGAAGGGGCATTGGAGTCAGCCACAATTGCCAAAAAAGTCTATTTAATCCACAGAAGGGATTCATTTAGGGCCGATGAGATAACAGTTGAGAAATTGAAGCAAAACAAGAATATTGGGCTGGTCCTAAACAGCATATCCACAAAGGTAGTGGGAGACAAAAATGTTGAGGGAATTGAAGTTGAAAACATAGTTACAAAAGAAAAGAAAACATTAAAAGTGGATGGAGTTTTCATCGAGATAGGGTATGTAGTTGACACTTCATTTGTGCAGCATCTTGTCAAGGTTAACGAAAAAAAGGAGATTATTGTTGATGAAAAGTGCAACACATCCCATGCCGGAATATTTGCAGCAGGGGACATAACTCCTGTTCCTTACAAGCAGACAGTCATTGCAGCTGGAGAGGGCTCAAAGGCAGCGCTTGAATGCTACAGGTGGCTTACCGGAGGGAAAGGGGCTGTGCTGGATTGGAGTTGATAATGAAAGAAGCAGAGAATTATTTTGATTTTGCCTCTTCCAATTGCATAAGCTCTTCTGCTACTTCAGCTTCTATTAAGCCTTTTGCTCGCATTTTCATTACTAATGCGCCAAAATGCCCTAACATCTCCTCAATTTCAGAAAAAAGCCTTCCATCAGTATATTTTCTTGTTGCCAACTCATTTGCTAACTTGCCTAAGTCCTTTCCAATATCTGCCATCAATAATCCGATCTCTCCCATTGTGAATAATAGGGAGGATGGCAATTATTTAAAACTTTCGGAACAGGAATAAGGAATAGAAGAATAAAAAAGTATATAAATAACAAATAAATTATAAGGTTATTATGTTCTACATATGGAAGTGGCATTAATGTTACCAAACAAAAAAATAATGATTTTGGCTGAAAATATCTATGAAGATTTAGAGCTTTGGTATCCAAAATTAAGATTGATGGAAGAAGGAGCCAAAGTGATAGTAGCAGGAACAGGAGAAAAAACATACAAGGGAAAAAACGGCTATCCTCTTGAAGCTGACGGCAGCATAAAAGATTACAATGCAAAGGATTTTGATGCTGTAATTGTTCCAGGAGGCTATGCTCCTGACAAATTAAGGCGCTACAAGGAAGTCCTTGATTTTGTTTCTGAGATGAACAAAAGCGGAAAAGTTGTTGCTGCCATATGCCATGGCGCATGGGTGTTAGTCAGCGCAAAAGTTTTGAGAGGCAAGAAAGTGACATGTGTTGACGCAATCAAGGATGACGTGACAAATGCAGGGGCAGAATATTTTGACAAAGAGGTTGTTGTTGACGGAAATGTCATAACCTCAAGGAAGCCAAATGACC
This sequence comes from Candidatus Woesearchaeota archaeon, assembly GCA_016177615.1. Lineage (GTDB taxonomy): Archaea > Nanobdellota > Nanobdellia > Woesearchaeales > GW2011-AR4. Next base: position 19,336 of record JACOUX010000041.1, read on the forward strand.
TGCCGGCGTTCTGCAGGGAGATAATAAGGGCTTTGGGCAGATGAACCAGCAAAGAATTGGGGAATATGATCTTGAATTGATGGAGATAATAGATGAGACTCCGACTGTAAAGGCATTCAGGTTCAAGCTGCCAAAGGATGAGGGCATTGGCTTTTATCCCGGGCAGTTCTTCATGGTTTCTTTCCTGAACGACCCTGAAATAAGGACAGGAAGGGCCTATTCAATCGCGTCATCTCCAATGCAAAAAGGTTATCTTGAGATAGCGCTTAACAAGGTAGCGCAGTTTACAGCGAAATTATTTCAGGCCAGGAAAAGGGACATACTGAGGTTCAAGGGCCCTTTTGGAAAATTTTATTTCAATGAGGAAATGAAAAATGACCTGGTTTTGATTGCGGGAGGCACAGGGATAACCCCATTGATGGGGATAATGAGGTATTGCAGCGACAAGGGATTAGGAAACAAGATAAAATTTATTTACAGCGTAAGAACTCCGGACGAGATTATCTACAAGGCAGAGCTCGAGAGGCTAAAAAAATCAAACAAAAATTTTGATTATGTCGTTACTATAACAAGGCCAGAGCAAAGCCATAACTGGAATGGGAAAACAGGGAGGATAAGTTTAGAGCTTTTAAAAGAGAATATTGATGAATTTGGGGATAAAATTTATTTCCTGTGCGGGCCAAAGGAGTTTGTTGACAATATAGTGTCTATGCTTCAATCATTTGGAGTTGTCAAAGAGCAGATTAAGACTGATGTGTGGGGGTAATTTAAAATGGAGCTGATAAAGGCTAAAGAGCTTATAAATGCAAATAACAAATCAATTTTTATACTTGACATCCGAGATTCTGCTAAATTCAATGAGTGGCATATAAATAATAGTGAAAATATTGATGTTTATAATGACATATGGGCTGGAAACTTTGATATTGTTAAAAAGAAATTAGGCGTATTGCCTAAGGACAGGAAAATCGCTGTAGTGTGCAATGCAGGAGTAACGTCTCAAAATGCCTCAATGCTTCTTGAATCAATGGGCTATAAAGCCTTAGTGGTTGAAAAAGGCATGATGGGGTGGAATTCTTTGCACCATGCAGTTGATGTTGTAAATGAAGGCGATTTATTGATAAAGCAGATAATAAGGGTTGGAAAAGGGTGCTTGTCTTATTTAATTGGCTCAAACTCAGCAAGAGAATGCTTTATTGTTGATCCTTCACAATTTGCCGAGGAATACATAGAGGCTGCACAAGGCAGTGGATTTAAAATAAATGGAGTAATAGAGACCCATGTCCATGCGGATCACCTGTCAGGGGCTAAAGCCATAATAGAAGCAGCAAAATCAAGATATTATGTTTCCGGAAAAGACTTTAAGGCTCATGCCGACTTTATTGATTTGCAAAAAGTGAAAGAAATAAAAATTGGAAGCAGCATGATAAATGTAGTAGATGCCCCGGGGCACACCGATGGAAGCGTTTGTCTTCTGGTTAATAAGGCGCTTTTGACCGGTGATACCTTATTTTTGGATGGTGTTGGGAGGCCTGACTTGAGAAAAGACGAAGAGGAGATAAAGAAAGGCGCAAAAGAGCTTTATAATTCATTAAATAAGATAAAGAACCTCGATAAGGGATTGATTGTCCTGCCTGCCCATTTCACGGCTCATGAAAGCATCCCAGTATATAAAAAACTTGGAGATTTGTTGGATGCCAATAAGCTATTGCAAATAAGTTCAGAAAATGAATTTATCGGCAAAGTGCTGGAAAATCCACAATCTGCGCCGCCTAATTATGAGCAGATAAAAAGCATAAATGATAAGTTTATGATTTTGCCCAGGCAGACGGCAGAGCAATTAGAGTTTGGGCCAAACAGGTGCGCATCCTGATTAATCAGGAAGCAGTTTAAACTGTTGTGGAAAATATCAAAGAAAATAAATAAAAAATAATCATGTACAAAAGAATAGTTTCATTAGCCCCAAGCAACACAGAAATACTTTACGCACTTGGCGCTGAAGACAGGCTGGCAGCCTGCACCCGCTACTGCGATTTTCCCGAAGAGGCAGGGGAAAAGCCAAGGATAGGCGGGTGGATTGATATAAATGACGGGCTGGTGAAAAGCTACAATCCGGATTTGGTATTGACATCAACGTTTGTCCAAAATAAAATTACTTCTAGGTATAAAAAATCAAAAATGAACATTGTTTCCTTAATGCCAACAACTTTAAAGGGGGTTTTTGGTTCAATATCAAAAATTGGAAAATTGGTTGGCAAAGAAAAGGAAGCAATCAATGCAGTAAATTCAATGAAAGAAAGTTTCAATAAAATAAAAATCAAGATAAAAAAATCAAGAAGAAGTCCCCGGATTTACATTGAAGAATGGCACAAGCCGCCAACTGTATCCGGCAACTGGGTTCCTACTCTTGCGAAGATGGCTGGCGGAGATTACAGCTTAATCAAGGCAGGAGTCCATAGCAGAGAGGTTTCAAATGAGCAAATTCAAAAGTATGACCCTGAGGTTATAGTAATATCGATTTGCGGCATGGCTGACAAGGCTCCAAAAGAGTGGGTAACCAAAAGAAAAGGCTGGGAAAATTTAAGCGCTGTTAAAAATGGCAAAGTTTATGTATTTGATGATTCCTGGCTTAACAGGCCCGGGCCGAGATTGGTTGTTGGCCTGCAGAAGCTGGCTGAGGTGATCCATCCGGAATGCTTCCATAGAAAAAATTAAATCTAGTCATTATTTACTTGCCTGGTGCATAAGGCGCTGTTTTTTGCCCTCCGCTTAAACCGGATCCTATTGAGTACAAAGCATCATAAATTCCCCCTATTGTGTTTTTTCCAAGCTTGTAGGAGACTGTTGCCGTTGCTTTAGCATAAGATAATGGGTTTATTGCATCAAGAAGGTTTCTCATGCTTGCCTTTTTTTCGGCCTCTCTGAAGGCATTTTTTGTATTATAAACAAAGCTTAACAGGCCGGCATAAATCATTTGCGGCAAAAGCCCCATTGTATAAACAAACAAAACATTTATTGTCCCCAATATTCCAAGTGTCTTGAACGTATCTTTTACTCCAGTCCACCAGTGTTTCCTGAATTCTTTGCCTATGCCATAGTTCATTGCAGTTCTCATTGTTGAAATTGCAGGCTGATGTATTCCCAAAAAGGCGCCTACTTTAGCTGTTTTAGCGACTGTGTTTCCGTAATCAGCGGCAACAATAGTCTCAAGATTATTCAATGCCCTGAAGCCAGTCGCTAATGGCAACGATAATGCGGTCCCTACCATGCCTGCCTTGAATGCGCCTTTCTCAATAGGCTCGTTCTGTGCCAGATTTCCAGCAATTTTGCCCGCTGAAAATCCAGCTGCTGTTACAGCTGCCCTTGGAACGTGAGACGCATCAAATGGCATATAAACAAATGGCATTATTGCAAGAGAGCCGAATAACAATGCCTTTCTTGCAAAGCTTCCTAATTCATCAATCAGATTTTCCAAAGCGCCTTTTTCCTTTTTCTCTTCCTTCTGCTCCTGAGGCGGAACAGCGTTTGGAAGCCCCTCAGCCATTTTCCACCTCAAGCAGCTTTTTTACAGCGTACTCTACAACGTGGCTTTTATTCCTGAATTTTCCGCTGGAAATAGCCTCATGGATACCCAGAACTGTTCCTTCATCCAGTGTTATGCTGATTTTTTCCTTCATTTTAGTGTGCCGGCGCGTGTGCTGGAGCTGCAGCTGGGGCTGGTTTAGGTTTTGGAGATGCTGGCTTTGGAGCAGAAGGCGCAGCCGCAGCAGGCGCATACGACATAGCATTGTTCAGCCCACTTCCTATAGAGTAGAATGCATCGTATATGCCGCCAATTGAATTCTTGGCCAGCTTGTATGTTACACTGGCAGCAGCTTTATAGTAGGGGGTTTTGTCCTTTTTCTCTTCTTCCTTTAGCTCTTCTTTTTGCGGAGCCCCAAATAAGTCAAAGACATAGCTTAGTGCCGCAGAGATTGGAATCTGAAGCCATGATGGAGCAAAAAATACATTCAACAGACTGAAAGGCAGCAATTTTTTCCATGCATCTTTTAGAGTTTTCCAGTAATGTGTTTTTACATAAGTTCCAAGCCCCTTAAATGTGCGGTTTCTTATGAGGTAAGCCATTGGCTGGTATGCTGCAATAAATCCAGGATATGCTATTCCTCCCCAAACGCCTGCTTTTGCCAAATAATCAAGCGGAGTGTTAAGCGGCATCCTGTTGACTAAGCCGAACATTCCTTCGATGAAAGGGGTTATTCCAGTACCCAATGCAGCAGACTCAAGCAGGCTTCCTGCCGTATATTTTTTCCCTTTTTTATAAGAAGTTGTAATATCAGAAGCAACTTGGGCTCCTGACAGGATGTATGTATCTGTTGCAAACTGGGGCAAAGCTTTTGTGCTCGCATATGGAATCATCCCCGCAAGGCCGATCTTTAATGCATTGCCGAAGAAATAACCTGTTTCATCAACAAGATTCTCCAAAGTTGTTAATGGCTTTTTTTCCTCTTTCTTCTCTTGGGAAGGGGCTGTCTTTGCAATGTCCTCCACGTTTTTAGGAGAATCAGCCATTCTGCTCCTCCATCAGCTTTTGGACGGCAAATTCCACTGCGTGGCTTTTGTTCCTGTACTTTCCAGTAGAAAGAATTCTATCAAGCTCTTCCAGTATTTCCTTATCTAAGCTGACACTCAGTTTATGCTTCATCTGACCCCAACGTTGTAAGTACTACTAAGTAGTATTTTATACTACCAATATATAAATTTATCTATTTTTTATTACTTTAAAATAGTTACAAATTATAAGAAAAATTTAAATATTAAATACACATACATACACAGATTATGGCAACTAAAACAATTTCAATTACGGAAGAGGCTTATGAAAGATTGAAAGCAAAAAAGGAAAACAATGAGAGTTTCACGGATGTTATTAACAGGGTAATCGGAAAGCGCTCTTTGCTTGAATTAGCGGGTATTCTAAGCGAAGAGGAAGCGGACCAATTAGAAAAACATATCAAAGAAAGACGGGCGGCAAGCAGAAGAAGGTCGGATAGGATTCGAGAGATGTTAAGATGATATTGGATACTTCTTTTGTTATTGATTTAATTAAGGGTAGGCCAAATGCTGTATCCAAGCTAAAAGAATTAGAAAAGGAAAATGTGCCATATTCAATAACATCTCCAACTGTATATGAGCTGTGGAGCGGTTTGGTCTCTCTTGAAAAATCTGAAAAAGAAAAGCAAAAAACTACATCTTTAATCAGTGAGCAAATAATCTATTTTCTAGATGATAAAAGCGCAGAAGAAGCGGGCAAAATCGATGGCAAATTAATCAAAATCGGCAAAATGATAGAGCCTGAAGACTGCATGATTGCCGGCATTGCTGTAACAAATAATCAAAAGCTCTTAACAAAGGATCCTCATTTCAAGAGAATAGAAGGATTGAAAGTGGAATTGTATGTAAATTAAACATATTTTTCTACTTCATTCACAAAAACATTCGCATCTTCCAATGCTGTTGATGCATCCTGTCCCTCGGGCTTGTACTCAAGGCCATACATGGCTTCATGCCTTTCTGTTCTGTGTATATTAAGCAGATTTAATATGTGAAGTGGAATCTTATCGCTGTATTTCTCCTTAAGATAGAAGTAAATTGCATAGTGGCTTTTTTCCTGAATTCCGTCTTTGAAAAGCAAAGCCCGGGCAGCATGAAACATTGCCATATAAGATTTGAGGACGGCAAAATCAAAAATCTTAAGCTCAATTGCCCTTTTGGCATCTTCTAAGCTTTTCTTCGATAGCTCGAGCGACTTTTTAGTCTTTTCCCTGTCTGGATTTATTCTTCTAAGCAGCCTGAACTTAAAGCAGTCTTCAATATTTCTTATTTCCATTTTGTCAAAAACCACCGATTAATATTTTATTTCTGATGTACCAAAGGAAGTTCCCCGTATAGTGGAATTCCATAGCTTATAATTTCAAGATAAAATGCTGCATTATCTTTTGATTGACTGTTCCATTCGCTCCAGCTGAATATATGCAGCGTAATCTCTTTCCCTAATGCCTCTTGAAACTTTCCCAGATCAAGATATTTTTCTTTTCCGATTATTAATATGTCTGCATCGCTTTTTGGATCATCTCCCCCTTTTGCAATGGAGCCAAAAAGAACTATAGAAGAGACATTTGCTATATTTTGCTTTAAAAAATCAATTAACCCTGATTTAATAATAATCCTCATGCTAAGGGAAATCTTAAGATATCTAAAAAATAGATTATTGGTATTTGCCTTAAAATATCTCAAATTAGCCTTTCTTTCCTCATTGATTAGCCCTTCCCTTATCAAAATGTCAGCATATTTCTTGACAGCAAAAGGGCTCAATTTCAGCTTTTTTGCCAGCTGCCTTAGATACACTTCTTCATAGGGATTCTGGAGAAAAAATTCAGCTGTTTTCAAAAATGTAAATTCTTGCATACGATTGTTTTTATTTTTAGTATTTATATATCTTTTGTTTTTATATAAAAATAATCGTTTTTAATTTTGTATTATCAATTGGGTGCAACCATTATTAAACCAAAAAGTATATAAATAATAAAAATATTATAAAAATTATAATATACTATTTAGTATAAATAACTGCTGAAACGAAATGTTTAAATATCAGTTCTATGCAAAATAGAATATAAATTAAAAAAATATATACCATTTAATATAATATAAAGAATAGAAAGATTTTTATATTATAAGTATATATTCCAATTGGTATAAGAGTGTGAGCGCTTGGAGAGTAAAGAGTTAGCAATCAGGAGAAAGTATTACTTGGATTTGCTAGACAGCAATACAAATTCTATAAAAAAGGGAGCCGGAAAACATATTGTCTTGCTTGGCTCGAGAAAATGCGGGAAAACATCTATTGTGAAAGAGCATTTGAAAAATGCCAAGGATGTAGTTCCGGTTTACATTGATTTTGGGAAAATAAGCCTGAATCCTGAAAATTTCTCAATTGAGTTAATCGGAAACGTTGTTTTTTACTATCTGAAAAAGCCGATTCATGATTACAAAAAATTCCTTCTTCTTGGGCATTTGATTAAAATCGAGAATGAGCTGAAAAGCAAAAATGCCTTCTCACTTATTAAAGCCATTGAAAATGAGCTGCTGAAGATCAAGCCGGACCAGAGATTGATGGCTGAGAGCGCGTTTAAGTTTGCCGAAGCGCTGGGCAGGGACAGCAATAAGAAACTTCTGATAGTGTTTGACAATTTTGAGAACATTCTGGACTTAAACAATTATTCCAAGATAAAAGACATCTTATCGCTGATAAATTTTGATGCTCTTAATGTCTGCTATGTTGCTACAAGCTCTGCAATAAAGGAATCTCTGTCTTCACTGAAGAAATTTCAATGCTATGAGATAAAAAATCTTGAAAGAGATGATGCTATTGGGCTTATTGAGGGGATTGTAGGCAAGAACGATAAAGCTGGCAATGAGATTTTTGAATTAAGCAGCGGCCATCCATTTGTGGCTACTTTGATTTCCAAAAGATACAATGAGCTTAAGGATGCAAAAAAGGCATTTTTAATAGAATTGCTGCAGAAAAATAACTCGATTTACAATTACTGCAATGAGTCCCTGAATTATTACTACAACAGAGCCCGCGGGCAGACTCTGCTTAAAACAATCCTGAAAGTGGTTGCAAATGAGGAATTGAGATTAAGCGAGATTGCAAGAAGAATCTACAGGAGCGCTCCTGTAACAAAAAGCATTCTTGAAAGGCTTGTTGACGTTGATGTAATCTGCAAGAAGGACAAGAGGTATTATTTCAATGACAATGTGCTCAGGCTTTGGCTGAAACTAACTTCGCATGGATACGAGTTTGACGAAGCTCCTGATGATAAAACGCTAAATGAAATTGAAAAAGAGCTATGAGAAATAATAATTTGATTTGGATTTTTGTATTCCTGCTGTTAGCTAGCTTGATTTATGCTGTTTTTGCCTCGGGCCAGCCTGCCCATTCCGCATCAGCAGCGCCAGCTTCAACAGCTTCTTCACTAAGGCTGCCTAACTGGCAGTTATTCCAGCAATGGTGGTTTATATTGTTTGTGAACAGCATGATTGTGTGGCTTGTGCTGTTTGTGTTGCAGTCATTGATAATAGGGCAGAAGGAAGGGAAGGAGAAGGGTGTGATATGGCTGATAACTTTGGTGTTGGCTGTGTTTATAGCCTTTGCATGGGGAGGGGGATACCAAAACTACATCTGGAAAACTGGCTATGTAGCTAAATTTTTTAGCGTCAAGTTCCTTATTAATTCGGCAATAATTTCATTAGCTGTGTGGTTTGGATTTGGCCTACTAACAGGAAAGCAGCCAAGCTCCAAGGCAGGCATGGTTGGAATGGTGATGCTAACTATCTTTATAACATACCTGCTGGCTTCCAGCATTGGAGACAAGTACCTTTGGGCTACTGACAACGGAAAGGCGATATACGAATATTTGCTTGGGCCGGAAAAAGATATAAAAGATCTAAAAACAGGAAAGATTACTGGACGTGAAGGGGGAATATTAAGGCCTGAAGGGAAAAACTATAGATTGTTTGTGTTTTTGGGCACTGCCCTGATGCTTGCGTGGTTCTTGCCGGCATACCTCAATCTGCAGCAACAAAGCAAGCTAACATATGCAATTGCCATCTTGCTTGCAGCTATTCTTGCCCATAAAGGATCGCCATCATCAACCGCAACAGGAATGGCAGAGATATTTTTCCTTTTAATCATAGCCAAACAGATTACAATCGGCACCGGCACAATCGGAAGTGTGCTGAGCTGGTCAATCTCCATAATCATTACCCAATGGATTTTTGGGGCATTATTTGAGACAACTATTGTTGGAAAAATGCTTTCGCCTGTGTTTAATTTTTTTGGGAATGTTCCAATAATAGGGAGCTGGGTAGCAGAAATAGGGAAGGCAATAATAAATGCACCAGGTTACTTGACGGGAACAATAACGCCGCCACCTGGAGGCGCATCTACGACTATTACACCACCACCTGGAGGCACTATTGATGGGGGAGCGTTGGGCTGGCTTTTGCGGAAGTTGGGGATTGGCACATAAAATGGCAATATTTCAAAAAGGCAGGGATTTTATGGAAAATTATGGCTCTAGAATAACCAAGTTTATTTTTTATGGGTTGATAGCTGATGTTATCTTGTCTGGGTTAATATCAATATTTGACCGCCCAACAAGGCCAATACTATTAACCCTAATACGATTAATTTTCGGAGAAAAAGGCCAATCATGGACTGTATACCTAATCCTCTTTTTCGTTGTGTGGCTTCAGCGCAAATGGGTTGTAGATAAATGGCCAAAATTGCTTGGAGGCGGCATATTAAGATTTTTCAGAGACAAATGGCCAGCCATCTTAGGAGGAAGAATATTAAGGTACTTGCTTGGCGGCGAAACAATGGGGATAATAAACGAGACCAAGCGCAGGGTCTGGCTCAAGATGCTCAGAAGAATCCAAGCCAGCAGATCCTTATATTGGCTGGCTAAAGACTGGTATATCCGTGAGCCAACAATCCCGGGTGAGCTGCCGAACGCGTTCAAAGACCTAAGGATTCACTTATACACTTTAATGAACTTTATGCTAAGGCACCAGGTATGGAAAGCCAAAGGGAACACTGCGCATAGTATATACCTCCAAATGAAAGCTCCGGAAGATCTTCTTGCGAGAAATATTGATACTCCATACGGGATAAACAAGAACATGAAGAGGTACATTGAAGGGGGCAAAATATGGAGAGATAGCGAGGATGAAAAATGGGTATGTGAACGTGATCCCAGTGATCCAAAAGGAGAAGATATTGCAATGGGATTCGCAAGGCATTACTTTATAGTATTAAGGATTATGGATTGGCTTAGGCATGAATTGTCGCAAGATCTTACGCGTGATCCAAGCCCGGATGAATTTGAGCATATTCCAGATAAAGCACGGAATGTTTATGATAAAGATATTGAGCCTTTGTTGTACGGCCTTACAAATCCTAAGCTTGGTTATTTTGAAGAAAGGTACAAAACAGCTGTAAAAAGGTTTAAAGTCGTGAACTTGGCAAGAATCATGAGGCTGTTTTACCTTGACATGTACAATATGTGCGGGCAATATGAAAGGGGCCTTTGCTTTCCCAGATTGGATGCCAAACCGGATTACTATTTATGCGTATTGGAAAAAAATCCTGATGATACAACCTCATTGTCCATTGATTGGCAAAAGACAAGGGATAATATCATTAAAAGCCCAAAAAAAGAATTTGTTGACAGATTCTTTTACCCTCATGGCCACTTTAATGTAAACCACCATAATCCCAACTTCCTGATTGAGCTTGATTTGTATGGTTGGTGTTTGGATGATATAAATAAAATTCAAGTTGAGAAAGGAAGAGTATCTGGGGTGATACCGAGAATTATCAGAAGATTCAAGAATAAGGATATGGTTATGTTTCACAGGCCTGATAAAGAGATAGCAAGTAAATATGGAATAAAAATCGAAAATCAGCCTAGGCTGTATGAAGTGCTCCATTTATCCTCTGATTTTGAATGGATTACTGGAGCTGAAGAAGACATGAGAAAGGGCTGGTTCCATCCTTTTAGCAGAATAGTCGGAGACTACACTGGGCCAGAATCGAGTTCAGACCAGGTCAATGTCGGCATCACTCAAGGATTCATCAATCTCAAGGAAGCTAGATTTAGGCGCCTTGTTCAAGAAAGAGTTGACACGGCATATGATAACGAAGCCCTAAAAAATCCTGGCTTTTTCAGGTTCTGGGGAAGAAGGCACTATTTTGATGAGCTTGTCCCTGGTTGTTATGTTACAAATCCTGCTAATCCTTACCCTACTCTTTCATTAGAGGGTTTATGGGAGATTATAAAAGCAGTTTCTACTGCGAGAATCAAGGAAGAAGGGTTAGCACAGGCGTATTTGGATGAGTATTTCAGAATGCAGTACTATGCCCTATCCACTAGTGGCGAAGAAGAGGGCGGAGGAGATCAAAGTGGCCATTAATCCTTATTCAGGAATCAATGAAAAAGAACTTGAAAGAGCAGGCAGCATTTCATCTCCAACTGATAAGAATGCATCCCTTGCCATTTCTGCCCTGAAAATATTGGAAGAGTCTAACAAGGTTATGGAAGACGCAATGTCAATGGCAAATTCCAATTCAAAAGAAAACAATCCTGGAGTAAGAAGAATAAGATGGATAAAGAGAAATCTTGAGGAGATGTCTGTAAGCCTGAAAGGTGGAAAAATCACATTTAGCCAGGTATATTTTATGATTGCGCAAAATGCAAATTGGATAGGCCAATATGACAAAAGCCTGGCAGCTTATATCCTGAACTACAAAGAAGCTGGCGCCAAAGGGCCTATCGGAGAATTAGGGATTATTTTAAGCTCGCCAGATCGTCTATTGGCAAATCTTGAGCTGGCATGGGAAAAGTGCGATGCGATTGAAAATAAGGATATAAAATCAAAAGTAAGAAGCAGGATTTCACTTATTGAAAAACTGAAGCGCGAGCTGGAAATTTTGGAAAATGACTTAAGGGATATAAGCAATTGGGGCAGCCATTTCAATGAAGGGGCAGCTTTTTACATAGAGCGGCTGCAGCTTTATTTTCAGGGCGGCACGGCAAAAGATAAAATTGAGTTTAAAGCTATTGATGAGTTCAAAGACGACAGTCTAAAAAATGCCGTATTGCAAAGCAGCGAGATAAAAGAGCTTTTTAGGTTCTTTAAAAATGTTAAGCTGCAGGCAAACTATATCTCCCAGCTAATTTACCTGCTAAAAAAAGACCTTGATCCGCAAGGTGAAAAATGGATAAGCAACAATTCGACCAGCTTGTTCTTTAGGAATATAGAAGCTTATGCTCAAAAATTCAGGGATTACTATTCAAATGGCGCTTTCGCAGATAGCCTTATAAAAAGCAAAGATGCTATTGGAGAAAATCCTTTTGGCTGGATTGGCCTGCTTGACAAAGAGAAATCTGAAATTTTATCTGCTACTCCGCATGAGCTGGCAATTATAGAAAATGCAAGGGCGCGTCTGGATTATGTCTTTAAACAAAGAATTGAAAGAATAAAATCCTCAATAAATGTTATCATATCAAGCATAAGGCCACTTCTTGGAGCAGAAGATTACGATGAATTTATCAGAGTAGTAATTGCAGGGCTTGCCAGGATAGAGGCATTATTGTCAAGGTTGTGGAAAGAAAGGGTAAATCTATTGAAAAATCTCAATGGCAAGCTTGATGCCTTATCCGAGCAGGCCTCTAGTAAGCTTGAAGAAATTAATGGATTATGTGATTTCGGGCAGGAAGGCAGATATCTGGCTCAGGCTTCGAAGAGCCTGGTTGCTGGCAAGGGATGGATGAGGAAGTTTGGCGCAGGAGTCGACCCTAAAAATGAAAATGCACAAAATTACTTAGGCCCCTTGGCTTTTATGGTATCGGAAATGGAAATGGCTGCCGAAGCCAAAGAAATGGCTTTTAATGCAATCAGCCTAAAAGAAAATGCATTGGAAAGCTATGATATTGAAGGCTTTAAAATTTTGATGGAAAGATTATTGGATGCCTATCTCAAAGCGCTGCAAGTTATATTGGCGCTTGGGTTATACAAAGAGAAAGAGAAAATAAAGTCTGCGATAAAAAATGCTGTATCATTAAGAGGTGAGTACAATGGCTGATCCGCCAAAGCAGGAAACTGCCAAAAATCCAATAAGCGGTATTTTCACTCCACTTAGGAATAAGGTTGCGCTTTTCCTAAGAGATTACGTGGGGTTGCCAACCCACGAGAAAGTAACAGAAAGAATTGATGTTAGTTCTTCCAAAATTAAGGAGCGCATAAACAAGGAAATAAACCTGGATACAGTTAAAAGGTTAAACAAGCTTATGTTCGAGCAGGCTGAGAAAGGGTGGGAGGGTTACGATGAGAGCATCGAACACTATTGGTCAGAAGTAATTCAATTATACTCATTCAAAAAGAATCCTGACAAGGAAGCAAAGCCTGAGAATAAGTGGCTAATAAAAGATACAGAATTCAGAGATTCTATTGGGCCATTTACATACAAGCCCTCTTTGGATGTTGAATCACTTGCTGCGCCAAAAGGGACAGGCTTCAGAGATGAAACAATAATAATCAAAAAAGGCGATGAAGCAATAAGAGGAACATTTTCTATTCCCAGATTGATTCCAATTCACTACTATGATGGCAGGGCAAATCCGGAAAGTGTGGGGGAGCCAAGAACTATTGAAGGGGATTTAGGAATAGCCTACAAGATTGCATTTATAGGCGCTGATTCGTCCGATAAATACTGGGGAAACCTGGATAGGGAGATACAACAAATAATTGATGAAGTAAAAAACTGGCACTTGGAAAGAGAAACTGATCCGAAAAAGAGAAATAATGTTGTAACCAGGATTAATACTATAAAAACGTATATCAACGGAATTATTAACAAGGAGCTAAAGAATACAATAAGAACAATTGAAGATTCTCATCGCTCGAACCTATTTGGATCGACTGGAATTCAAGGGCTTCATCCTAAGGCCGAAGCGGCGTCCACGAAATTAATCGAGAAAAAATTAAAAGATGACAAGGTCTATTTTGTGCATACATATAAGATAATAAAGCAGTATTGCATAAAAAATATTGAAGCGCAAAAGGAAGAATTGATCCTTTTTCATGATGCGATAAAAGAGTTTGAAAAAAGAAGTGAGCATATAGCCGACCCTGGAGAAGTATGCCGAATTGAATTTGAATGTTTAACCATGGGGGTATCCCAAAAGGAGAATATGGAAGTAATCGTTCACCTCGACACAAGAAAAAATCCATATGAAGAGTTTAAATTGCAGCTTGAAAACGAGGTTCAGGCATTGGGCATTAATAATGAAAGAAGAAACAGGCTAAACAAGCAGAGGGAGCTTCAGGAAGTTGAAAGTAAGTTAAATCTTAAGTTTGAAGCTTTGCCGCCTAACTTGCAGAATAAAGTGATGCTCAGGATTTTCACTAAATTAACACAACTGCAGTCCAAAGAAGAACACGGTAAAATCAAAAATGCGGATTTTGAAGCCCTTAAGGAGGTTATTCAAAGAAATATTAGCAGCCTGTTTCCAAAATTGCTAAACAGGCAGTATTTGCATTATTTGGAATATTTACAGGAAATAAAAGACAGGTTGCGCAAATATTTGTCAGATGAGGGAAAACGGGAGGAATTTATTGAATATATTGTTGATTTATTGCATGAAACTAAAAAAGAGCAAATTGGAGGCTTAGACTTAAAAGAGTTAGTTAAGCAAAAATGGAGAATTCTTTATGAGATAAGCAGCATCAGGAAAAAAATCAGGGAGTTTGGGTTAGCCAGCATAAAATTGGATAACCTGTCAGAATGCATAAGAATAGTAAATGAAGTGAGGAACAAGCCAGATTATAGAAGATTTCTGCGAGACAGCCTAAATTTCCCGTGGGAGCAGGGTATAGGCCTTGACGAGAATGGCTACCCCTTGGAAGTCGGCGATGGCGAAATGGATTTTACAGAGAGAATTGACTTAGGAGATGGAAAGTTCAAAACCAAGACCTATAAATTAAATAAGGGGGAAGTGCTGTTAGACCGCTACTTGGCTCTGGTTCCAAAAGACAGCAGAAGGTATAGGGCGATTCCAGAAGACCATCGCCGAATGGCTCCGGAAGATTTCATTGCAGATTGTGACTTGATGGACTGGGCTACCTGGGCCCATGTGCACTATGATTCATGGAGAGACGACCTAAGAGACGCCAGGTATCACAATAAGTCAATTACTGTGATGGACAGGATAATGAGGGAATTAAAAAATCCTTACTTTAGTATAAATGAAAAAAGAAGGAAAGGCTTGAAGTATGGAGAAAATTTCTGGACTTCACGAAATGTCAGCCAGTCTGATGCCGTGATTAAGCTTAATAAACTGCCCCCAGGCTCGACAGAAGAAGAAAAAAGGCCCAGCGGCGACCCTGATTTTGTAAAGATGAAAATGAAGGCATCACATCTTAATCCTGCTTTTGACACGCGGGCAAAAGGAAATGATATTCATCTTGGAAGGGTGTTTTATTATGATGTTCAGGACCATTGCGAACAATCGCCATACCCAACTATAACTACAAGGGGAGCTGCCCTATATATATTGCATAGAGTCATAGAAGAATCGAAATACTGGGGAGGAAAAAACCAGGATATCAGCCAAGGATATAGGGGTGTTATAGAAACATTATTGGCGATTAGTAAAGTTACAGAGGGATATGATATAGGAGCTAACATGGGCAGGCCTGAAGCACACTATCCTGGCTGGGGAAAGCCACTGCCAAGAAATCCATTCAAGCCCCAAAGAGGATGAACAATTGGCGTGTACTGAACCAGTCCCCTTCCTCAGAGCAGTAAAGACGGCAGGCTTTTATTCACTCCAGTCTATATCTTATTCCTAAGGACTCTTAACTCTCTAATCAGTTTTTTCACAAAATTGTCAATTTCAGGCTCCTTTAGTGACTTGAACCTTAAATCCACGTTGCGGAATGCCTTCTTGTAAAGCAAAACAATATCCTCATTTTCAATTGTTTTAATTGCATCTTCAATCAGCTTTGCAACACTGGAATTGCCCTTAAAGACCCTCAAATCAAGCTTTGGAATGATATGGGATATATCATACAAATCCTTAAACTCTTTTCTGTCAATTAAAGTGATAAGCTTGGTGATGAACAGCCTTTCAATCCGGTAGTAAAAAAATTCTCCCTTCTTGTTCAGATTTTTTGTAGGCTCGATAAAATCAACATCTATTTTTGTATGAAATTCTTTGTAAGTTTCAAGCAAAATGTTCATGTGGTACCTGTTGGTTGCAGCAAGGCCGCTCTTGCCTTTGGAGTAATTTTCAATAAGCCCTCTGCCTTTAAGCTTCTCAAGAATGGAAATTAAGTAAGCCTCTGTATGTCTAATATTTTTGCCATTCAGACCCCGAATTTTGCATAATCTATTGTTTTTTGTCTTGGGATTGCCTCCTTGAATTTTTCATGATTTCCTGCGAACATTTTTCCGTATCTTGAAATCATCTGAAGCCACACATTTTTAACATATTCGTTTTTTGCAATCTTTGCGTCGTTAAAAATCTGCTCATTTGCCGCATACTTCAATCCTGTTTTTTTGTCAACAAAATATTTGCTTTTTTCTATGGATTTCACTCTGATAAATTTAAGCGTATGGACAGCAATCCTCATTATTCCTTCAACTCTGGTGTTTATCACTTCTATAACTTTCGGCTCAAAATACCAGCCATATCCATTGTGCTTTAACGCTTCAAGACCTGTGATGTAATAAGAGCCGATGCTGTCTAAAATAATTCTAATGTTCTCAGCTGGTTCTTGCTTGCTTTCAAGCTCTTCGAGCGCTGTTAGCTTTTTTCTCATATTTCCTCTTAAATATCTTTTTTCGTTTTCTGTAAGATTGTTGCCTGCATTCATCTTTTTTATGATATTAAACTGCATTGGCTTGAATAGGGTTGGAACTACCAATTCCTCAGAATCTGCAAGCTTCCTTATTAATTGCTGGCTTGCCATTTAGGATATAAAAATATCCTCTAATATATAAATGTATGGTTGGCCACTCTTTATCTAAAATTGTTCAGTACAATAGAAAGGCCTCTTCCTCAAGGAGCTACTTGATTTTTCATTATTTTGAAAATTTGATTAATTTATTTATAAATAAATTAGTATATTTCCATTATTCTGAAAATAGAAAAATTTATATATATGAAGTTATTACTTATTTTCACTATTTCGGAAATAAAATGTTTATAGAAAACTTAATAAGCTCAAAGGCAAAAGTAAAGATATTAAGGGTTCTGTCAGAGTCAAGATCTGCTTTCAGCCTGAAAAATATCAAGAATGAGACAGAATTAAGCTTAGGAATAATTCATGAATCTGTTCAGGATTTAGTGGGGGAAAAGATATTGCTCAAAATCAGGGGCACTGGAAAAGAAAGGCTGTTCAAGTTTAATACGGAAAATCCTTTTGCCCACAACATATTTGAATTATTCAGGATAGAGAAAACTTGGCAGAGAAAGGAAATCGTGTTTTTGCATACATGGAATGTTCTGGAAAATGCAGTGTCAAAGATTAAGGAAAAATCAAATTTGATCTTATTGTTTGGAAGCCAATCTAGAGGGGATTCCACTTTAAGAAGCGACATAGATTTGCTCGTCATACCAAAAAATTCCCACGAAGAAATTTTGAATTCTTTGCATAAAGTAAAGTCAAAAAACAAACTAAATCCAACTGTTGTAAGCTTGGAGTCATTTAAAAGCGACATAAGAAATAATACTTTATTTTACAAAAACATAAAAAGCGACTCCATAATTTTGCACATTGAGCCTGAAATCAAAAAAGATGTAATTAGATTTCTGGAAGATACACAATACGAAAAGAAGGAGGCAGTTTAAGATGGACAAGGAATTTGAGGAAAAATGCTTGCTTACGAGAAATGTAACATTGGAGCCCACTGTCACTGAAGTAAAAGATGAAAGATCAAAGCAATTTTTGGCTGAGCAGCACAAAGGCAATTCAGAATATTTTCTTGAATGCGCAAAGAATTTATTACGCAGCACAACACCTTTAGCGGCAGTTTTGATAGGTCATTTTGCTATGGAGCACAAAGGCAATCAGCTGCTTGCTCTGCACGGCTATAAAGTTGAGAGCCACATCTGCACGCAAATTGGCTTAAGCAGAATAGTTGGAAGAAAGGATTTGGCTAAAAAACTAAGTGACATTTTTACTTTAAGGCAAAGTGTTGGTTATAGGCTGACTCTCGAGCGAAGCGATGAAAGCAGAATTGAAGCTGAGAAAATAATGAATGAAACTGTGATTCCATTTTTCGAAGAAGTTGAAAAATTAGTAGATAAAGTAAATCAATGACCAAAACAATCCCATTCATCGGAGCAGGAAAGACGGCAACGGCATTGATTAGAATTTCAAAAATCCAACAAGCGATAACTATATATAAATATAAACTAAACATAGAATAAAATGGAAGAAGAAGTCGAAAGATGGTCTAAACAGGCAAAAGCTGATTTAAAAAGTGCAAAGAACAGCCTGAAAAGAGGTTCTAAAATGCGTAAAAAAAATGCTATTATAAGGGAGCTAGGCAAATTTAAGGGAAAACTCTCATCAGATATACCCTTAAGGAAGATGATATTATTTGGAAGCATGGCAACAGGGAGGGCGCATAAAGATAGCGATATAGATTTGATATTAGTTAGCGATAAATTTAGAGGCAAGAAATCCTTCAGGCGCTCTATTGGATTTTATAAATATTGGGATTTAGACTATCCTGTTGATTTTCTATGCTATACGCCGGAAGAATTCAATAAGCTTAAAAATCAAATTAGTATCGTTAGAGAAGCTATAAGGAAAGGAATTGAAATCTAAACAAGATATTGCCCAAAACAACCTTCTTACGCGTTGTTCATTGATTTTTTTATTTTTTCTTTATTCTGAACTCAAGTACAAGGGATTGCGCCTTACGATTTTATAGGTATCAAATCACCAACATCCATAACCTTAAACTCAGATTTTATATCCTTTTTGTCCGGGACAAAAATAACTTTTTCTCTTGCTTCTATCTTTCTAAGGTTTTCTTCGGTCTTTTCCATATCTTTTTTTGTTAAATTCCCCCATTTGACTTCCAGCAAAATTTCTGGCCTTTTGAATTTCAATAGGCATCCGTCAATTTCAAAATCTCTTTCTTCAACAATGCTTTCCCTTAAGCCATGGCCATCTGCAAGAAATTCTCTTATACTGTCCTCAACTAACTTCGGCATTATTTCATTAATTATGGAAACAATTTCATTTTCAGATACTTTTCTCTCAGATAAGTTATATTTCTCATCAGCATAATAATAAATTCTTGAAAGAGGAGATGTTAGTTTATATACAAACCTCTTTTTGTTGAAAATTATTATTCTTTTCATAATGCCAAAAGAGATAAGATTATTCAAATACTGCTGTATTATGCTTGGGTCATCCTTTTTAATCAGCTTTTTTGAGAACAAGTAACTTGATATTTTGCCTGAATTAACCTTCCCAGTTGCTACGGCCCTTAATATTCCCTCGTAAACTGCCGATATCCCTCGTCCTTCCTCTGTAAAGATCTCTCCGACCAAAGCAGGAATTGTTTTTATTGAGCTTAGGATTACTTCTGCGATTACAGTTCTTGCCCTCTTTTTTTCACTAAAATAGTCTATAGCAATGGGCTCCATAAGCAAAATCGCAATTTCAAGCATTTCTTTCTTTGGGAAACTAAAATTTTTTAACACTTTCAATGTATCTTTTAGACTTATAATGCCTATAGGGACTTCGGCAAATAATCCCATCAAAGCTGATTTCTCTGATAGAATTTTCTTTGACAAGAACAAAGTCGAGGAAATCAGTATAACCTTGCCCTTTTTCTTAGAATAATGAAGAAAATCAAAGAAGTCCTTTCCAAGCCTGTGGAACTCGTCTATTACAATTGTTTTATCTTCTTCTATTCCCCTTTTTAGAATTTCTATAAAAGTGTCATAACTTATCTGTTTGCTGTCTTTTGTCAGAATCCCCTTATCACTCTTTACAAAGAAATAGTCATCAAACTTTGTGAAATTATTAATAAGAAAAGTCTTGCCAGTCTTTCTTCTGCCATAAACGAGCAGCCATTTAGTTGTCTCTTCTATTTTCTTGGCTTCCAAAGGACGATGTATAATCATTATAAGTATAACACTGGTGATATTTATAAACCTTTCGTTTTTCCCGTACATTATTATAATAATGATTATTATGATAATATCAGAAATTAAGAACTCCTATGCCCAATGCCTGAACAGGATGTATTTCTTGTCAACATTCAGGTAGCCTGCAGTAATTTTGGCATCCAGCTTGTCCAGCAATGTGTTCAGCGTTACAAACGAGCCTGTTATGCCTGAGGCAAACAGCAGCCTTTCATAAATTACAACAGGAATCAAGGCAATCCATGCTGAAGGCGTCATAGGAACTATGTAATTCCACATTGCGCCTCCGACTGCATGCGCTGTGAATGTGGCTCCAAGGCTTTTTGATGATACATCTGAAGCTCCATACGCCAATGCCAAAACCGCAACAAAACCAAGCACAAATAAGATTGTTCTGGTTGCCGGATTCAATGAAAACATCAGCAAACCCATTACAGCTATCACTGCGGTAACAGAATGCTTTGCATATTTTTCAGGAGCCGCTTTTAAAATAATCGGTATTGTCCAGAACAATGAAAAGTACCAGACCTGCCTTCCAACAGGATGCGCCACGAACAATGCAATGGCCGCAATTGGGACAAAAAAGCTTAATCTGTCTTTTTTCGTTCCAAAATACCATGCAGCGAAAAGCATCGGCAGAAGCCTCAGCACATTCACCAATGTAAATGCCTTGCCCAGCACAAGATAGCTTGACACCTCAGCTATCAAAACAGACAAAACGCCGACAACAGGACCTAAAAACGCCCCTGCGACAGGCCCAAAGAACTGAAATAATGTAAAGAACTGGTTTTCAGCGCCAATCAATTTCGAGAAGTTTATCCTGTCGCCGACAAAAACCAATATGCTGAATACCAGCAAAAATATTATGCCTTTCCCTGTAATCAGCTTATTTAGCTTCATAATGCACCTCCATGCGCTTATTATGCCATATTTAAATAAGTTTCTGTTGTGTATAATTCTTGCCTCGCCGAACGCCACGAGGAAGTTTTCACAAAAATTCAAGCAACAAGGGCGAAAATTGACTGGAGAGGAAATTTCCGTTACGTAGTTCGGAAATTTCCTTTCGGAATAGGATTTCCCAAAGAAATCCGTGTTTAAGCCCAAGGTTGTTGTTGGAATTTTTTAATATAATTGCCTTTTATTTCACAATCGGCAGCTTGATGTCAGTTACCATCTGCACAAGGTCTCTTGCCAGCTCAAGATTGTGCAGCGTCACATACCCTATGTTCAGGCCTATAGGCACATTGGTTTGCTCTTCAGCAAAGTCCAGTATCCTGTGCAGGCCGGAGAGTATAATCATGATTGAGCCTTCTGCAATATTCTGGCAGGATTTCAATTTTGCCTCTGTGCTCCTGCTTAAATGCGCCCCAAGCCATTTCAAAAACAAAATGTCTTCAGAGCTTGACACAGGCGCATAGCTAAGGTAGATTTTCGCAGGATTTATGCCTGACTCAAGGCATTTGCTTGAATACTCCCCAAGAATTTTCATTGCCGTGCCAGGCTCAAAAAGCAATTGGCTTGTAAAGAAGCTGCACCCTGACCTTGTTTTTGCCAGAAGCCTTTCTGCCTCATTTTCCCTCTCCGGAATAAAGATGTTTCCGAAATTGATGCTTTTGCCTTTTGCAGTCTTATCGGCATCCAAAACGCTTGGGCCGGGGTATTTTAGGGCCCCTATCTTTTGGCCGACAAATATATAGTTTTCCAGCCCATATTCGCTTATGCTTTCATCGAGCCATTCCCCAAACCTTTCCTTCGGATTGTGGTAAGAAACCGCTGAATTTACAATTATCTCTTTATCGCACCTTTCTTTCAGCATCAATCCAAATTTCCTGTTGTCCCAATTCCTGTAGAATGGCTCTCCATTATGGTTTTCCTCCACAATCTCAGGGATGTTAAGCATTTTAACTCTTTTCATTTCCGCTACAGCATCCGCTATCCTATCCACAACTTTCTTTCTTGAGTTCTCTGAAGCGCTGCTTGCGTAAGGCAGCACCTCGAATATCACATCATGCTCCATTTTTTCTCGCTAATTTGGCGCCTTCAGCCATGCTCCTGAGCTTGTCGAATGCAATGTCAAGCGTCCTTGTCCTTAATCCGCAGTCAGGATTTACATAGACCTTCTCAGGGCCAAGAATTTTGGAAGCATAAAGAATCCTGTCCCTCACAAGTTCAGGAGATTCAACAAAGTTTGTATGGACGTTTAGGACTCCAAGCCCTATTGTGCCTGGAACTTTATGCTCTTTAAACAGGTCAAGAATCCTATAGCCGATTCTTTCCTCCTTGCTTATGCCCAATGACAAAGTGTCGGCATTTGCAAATTCCCATGCATACTGGAAGCAGTTCTTCATCTCCAGAATGGCAGGAAAAAATGTCCTGTAGTCGCTGAAGCACATGTGGATGCTTGCCTTGACATCAAGGCCTTTGACTGACTCATTGAAAGCCTCGACAACCAGCTCAACCTCATCTGGGTAAGTTGTGGCAGCAGGCTCATCAATCTGGACCCATTTTGCCCCTGCGTCAGCAAGAGATTTTATATTCGGCCTTATGACATTCCTCGCTATCTCAATCGCCATTTCCTTCCTGTCAATTTTCTCAGAGCCGAACAGCCCAAAAATATCAGGATTCCCATGATTCCCGTAGAATTCATTATAAGACCATTCAGCCAAGGTATAGGCTCCTGTAATCGGCACTTTCAGCTCTTTTTGTGTCTTGCCCTTTAAAAAAAGAAATTCATCAAGATGGTAGGGAATTTTAAAAGAAGGCCTTGCAATGCATGCAGCCTTTCTGTATTTCATGACGTCAAATGACCTCACCAATCCAAGGAACTTGAACCCATTGATGTCAGAAATTGGATCTTCGTACATCTCTATCCTTGTCTGCTCGCCGTCATAAATTATGTCAAGCCCGGCTTCCTCCAAAAACCTTAATGCGAATATCTGCGATTCCTCCTTCAGCTGCCGGCTTAAATCCAGGCTCTTTTCTTTTTCCTTTTCATCCCTTATTTTCCTTATTAAGCTGATAACGCATGGTGCTCTTTCATTCATCTTGAGCCTTGAATACCATGTCTTGAGCTGGTTCAGGTCATCATCATTTGCAGTGCCATTTGTCCCTTTTACTCTCCACGATGGCTTCTGCAGGCTTCCTATCTCCTGTGTTGGAAAAAGCGGCAGGCTCATTTTTCACCTCTCAATAATTTCGCAGCTTCAGCCAGGCTCTCAACCTTCTTTACAGCAACCTGCCTTGGGACCAGCTCCAATGGCCTGTTTGGCACCAATGCCAGCCCATCCGGATTGATTTGCTTGGCAGCCTGCTCTGCATATTTAGCCAAAGCTTCAGGCTCTTCAATTAAAGAGTTCTTTGAGTTTATGACTCCAAACTCCAGAAACTTCCTGAATTCCGCTCCTTTAAATTTTCTCAAGTTTGTTGAATACGCGTCTATCCCGATCCTGTCAACAGGAAGCTCTTCTAAGTCAGGAAGAAACCTGGACGCATCTCCGTTGTATAAATGGAGGCTTGTAACGGCATTTAGATTCCTAGTTGCTGTTTTTAACGACTCAACAATATCATTCCAGAATGAGACTGATTCTTCTGCATAAGCAAGGCATGGTTCATTGAACTGCACAAATGAAATGCTGTGATTCTCCAGTCGCCTTGCTCCATTGTTGAGTGCCTTAGAGGCATCATGCAAAATATCGGCAAAGGCATCATCCTTTATTGAGCCGTTTTCATTTCTATGAATCCCGTCTGACAAATAAGCCAGCGCAAAAGGGCTCGGCAGGATAATTTTTCTCTTGCCTTTCCCTATAAGATCAATAAACCTGGTATCTATTAAATCCTCATCAGCATCTCCAAATCTTCCTGAGATTATGGGCTTTCTGTAGAATGTGTTGGTGTAGATCTGCCTTGTTACAGGGTTTTCATCAGCGTTGCTGTTTTTTGCATGCAGCCTTAATGCTGCCGCGACAGGCCTCAGAAAATCATTCCAAAATAACTGTCCGTCGGTTACGTAATCCAGTCCAAGGCTCTGCTGAAGCTCAATCAGTTCTATTGTCTCTTTTTCAAGCAGCTTATCAAAATTTTCCTTTGAATCCCTTCCCTTGAGCAGCCTGCTCCCGGCATTCAGCGCTTCGTCCGACCTTGGAAAGATCCCGTTCAGGTACGCTTCTATCTTCATGCCAGAGGATATTTATTCCTATATTTATAAATAGTACTGCCAATGTTATTCCAATAAGAATATTAGAAGCAGACTATTAGAAGCTTTCAGCAAGGTAAACAGCGTATGTCTTCCCTTTAGATTCCCTCTTGATAAGATGCTTTCTCTCAAAATCAGAAAGGACCTGGCTTATCTTTGCTTTTGAGAGGTCTGTCCTGAACCTCAAAGTAGATTGTGTTATTCCGTCCTGCTCTTTTATTGCGGTAATGACTTTTATTTCGTTGTCGTCCATTGCCTTCAGGATTAATGAAAACTTGTCTTCTTCAATTTTCATGTTCTTCTCGTCTTCCAGCCTTTTCAGAATGGCTTCCTCGCTGGTGCTGAAAAACAGAAGATAGACTCCAAGTGCGCCGATAAAGGCAATTAACCCGACTGCTATGTGCGATAGCCCAAGCAGAGATTCCACTCGCTGGCATTCGCTTGTTGGATAGCATTGCAATGCCGTTGTCTGCTTCCCAATTACGCCCATGAATCCAAATGCAAGTATGCTGGCTACTACGCTAAATGACAATATCAGGTAGCCAAGCTTCTTGTTTTCCATAAAACCCCACTATGAAATCACTATATATAGTACTATTTAAATCTTTTTATCGCAAAAAAACAATATTTTTAAATAAGCCGCCCATAACAGCCACTAGGTGGCAAAATTCAGAAAAGCAGCAAAGTCAAAAATACTTGTAACGTCAGCCTTACCATACAGTAACGGGCCAATCCATTTGGGGCATCTAGTAGAATATACACAAACAGACATTTTTGTCAGGTTTCTAAGATTGATTGGAGAGGATGTTATTTATGTCTGTGCTGATGATACCCATGGCGCGCCAATCGAGATAAAAGCAGATGAGCTTGGAATTAAGCCGGAGCAGCTTATCGCACAGGTTTATGATGAGCACGTCCGGGATTTTAAGGATTTCTTAATAAGCTTTGACAATTACTATACAACCCACAGCCCTGAAAACCAGCACTACAGCGACTTGATATTTCTAAAATTGAAGAATAATGGGTTTGTATATACAAAAGATATTGAAGTCACTTACTGTGAGCACTGCAAAAGAACCTTGCCTGACAGGTATGTGAAAGGCAAATGCCCGAAATGCAATGCCCCTGATCAATATGGAGATGTGTGCGAAAACTGCAATGCTGCATACAAGACGATTGACTTGATTGATCCTTATTGTGTAATATGCAAAAACAGGCCTGTCAGAAAAAGCTCAACACATTACTTCTTCAGGCTGAGCAAATTCTCAAAGAAGCTTGAATCGTGGCTCAGCAAGAATAAAAATTTGCAGCCCGAGATTGTAAATTTTGTTTCCAACTGGATAAAAAACGGATTGGAAGACTGGAACATCTCAAGAGACGGGCCTTATTTTGGATTCAAGATTCCGGGAGAAGAAGATAAATATTATTATGTCTGGCTTGATGCGCCAATCGGGTATATTGCAAGCACTGAGAATTACTGCAAAAAGAATAATTTGAAAACAGAATATTATTGGAATTCAAAAGACGCCAAAATTTATCATTTTATCGGCAAGGACATAATCTATTTCCATTTCCTTTTCTGGCCCGCTATGCTGATTGGCTCGGGCTTCAGTTTGCCGCATGACATTGTAGTGCACGGCTTTCTGACAGTCAACGGGGAAAAGATGTCAAAGTCAAGGGGCACTTTCTTTACTGCAAGGGAATTTTTGCAGAAATATAATCCTGAATACCTTAGGTTTTACTATGCAGGCATGCTGAGCAAGAAAATGTCCGATATAGACTTGAGCTTTTCGGATTTCGGGAAGAAGGTCAACAATGAATTAGCTGCAAATGTAGGGAATTTCTGCTACAGGGTACTTAATTTCCTAAACAGGAATTTTGAAGGAAAGGTTAAAGACTTTGATAAAAATAAATTGCTGATTAATGAAATAAATAAAAAAATAAAAAACATTGAGAAAAATTATTATGCCATTAATTTCAATGAAGCCGTAAAGGATATTCTGCATATTTCCTCTCTTGGAAACAAATACTTCCAGGACAATGAACCTTGGAAGCTTATTAATTCTGATAAGGAAAAAGCCCACAAAGTCTTGGGATTGTGCGTGAATATTGTGAAGAATCTTAGCATCCTACTTGAGCCAATTCTGCCCAATTTTTCATCCAATCTTCAGCATCAATTAAATTTAAAAAATCTCAAATGGGGCGATTTGAATTTTAGCCTTAAAAGCCACAAGATTGGAAAGGACGAGATTTACATAAGGAAAATGGAGGAAAAAGAGGAGAAGCCACAGCCACATTCACCAAAGGAAGAAACGAAAAAAGAATTCCCACTGAATTTGAAGGTCGCAAAAATTACAGAAGTCATGGACCATCCGAATGCCGACAAGCTCTATATTTTGCAGATTGACCTTGGAAATGAAAAAAGGCAGCTTGTTGCCGGGCTGAAGGGCCATTATTCTCCTGAAGAGCTATTGAATAAAAAGATAGTAGTCATAACAAACTTGAAATACGCAAAGCTGAGGGGCGTTGAATCGCAGGGAATGCTGCTGGCAGGCGATGACGGGCAGAATGTTGGAGTTCTCACTGTTGATAAATCAGAAGCAGGGAAAAATGTTTACTTTGAAGGCTTTGAAAATTCAACTAAAGAATTAAGCTTTGATGAGTTTTTGAAATTGAAAATTACTATCCAGAATAGCCATGCGGTTTTTGAAGGAAAAGAATTAAAGACGGACAAGGAGACTGTAAGGGCGGAGAAGGTCAATGATGGTGGAAAGGTTAGGTAGAGATCATATCCCATAAAAATAAACTTTCTTTTCATTCTGCTTGAAAATTACGTCAAAATTGTCAAAAATTATTTTTCTGCCCAGTATCATCTCGTAATCTTCGTTAATCTTAAATGGCCTAGCTATCCAAAATATTGGCACATTAAGCCGATGGTCGCCAATCCATAAATCAATGTGCTTTGGAAAAGCCTTTTCGGTTCCGCTTAAACCTCTGAGCTCATCTGGTTCTCCTTCAATTTCATCCCCAACTCCAAGCTGGTAGCCAAACGGCTCCAAGAATGACACTGTTCTGTCAGATCCGGAATCAATTAAAGCATTCATCTTAAAGTTTTGCCTTTTTACTCCGACTAATGCCATAGGCCTTAATACCCTCTCAAGTTTTCCGCTGATGACAATGTCATGGTATTTGTAAGGAAAAACTATCGGTTTTTTGTCAGAATAATCCAGAACCATCTGTCAAAAACCACCAGTAATAGACTGGTGGCATGAATATTAGGTTTCAGCATTGCGTGGTTTTTTGACACTCAAAATTTCACTTATTTGACTGGTGATTTTTGAGCACACAAAATTCCATGCAATATCCTGTTGCACTTGAACCACTTATGCTACATAAGTGGAATTTTGTTGTTTAAAGAGACATAGCCATTTTAACTTTTGGAACACAAATAAGCGCAACCTCCTTTTCTTTGCCTTGGGCAAGCAACCGCTTCATAACCATATTTGGGTCTTTATTCTTAAATGCAATCTTGCCGTTAACTATGCCTATCGCTAATCCTGCGTATTGCCTCAAATCCATTTGATTGAAAGTGTCTAATGCAGTTCTAGTTGGCATAGGGTTGATCATAGTTCAAGTATATTTAAAACTTTCTAGAGTTATAGGGGGAATAGGGAAAAAATAAGATAATATAAAAAATTATAAATAGAGTTAACTCAGGCTATACTAAAAATGGATAAAGACGAATATGTATTTGCATTAAAGCATATCAACAAAGAACACAAGAAAAAAGCCAAGAAAATCAACAAAAACATTTATAAACTTCCGAAATTAACAATAGTTAAGATTATTTTTAACGAGGTAAAATGGAACAAGAAACTCAAGTAAATCAGCTGGTTACAAAAGAAATGACAATCGGAGACGTCGTTGCCAAATATCCGGCTTCTATTGAAGTTCTGCAGAGCGCAGGAGTCCATTGCGTCGGCTGCCACGTTTCCTATCACGAGACTTTGGAGCAGGGATTCAAAGGCCATGGAATGTCAGATGAGGAAGTTGATGAAGTCATAAATAAGATTAACAAGGCAGTCGAGGAATACAAAGGAGAGGAAGGGAAAAATTTCATAATCACCAGCAAGGCAGCAGAAAAGCTGGCTGAAGTTCTGAAAGAGAACAAAAAGGAAGGCTCTGGGTTAAGGGTAGAGATTGTTCCAGGCGGCTGCTCGGGATTCCAGTATGGGTTGGAATTGGATGACAGCACGACAGACCTTGATTTGGTTCTTGAAGAGAAAGGAGTTAAAATAATTATCAGCAAGGAAAACATGCAGTTTCTAAAAGGCGCAAAACTGGATTACGTTGATTCTTTACAAGGTGGGGGGTTCAAGATCAGCAATCCCAATGTGCACAGCTCATGCGGCTGCGGGCAGAGCTTTGAGCAATAATAATTTCGAGGTGCTTTATGCAGTTTAGGAAGTATTTAGCTGAGTTAATTGCTACTTTTGGCTTTGTTTTTTTGGCTGCAGGATCTGTTTTGACAAACCAGTTTGTCGAAAGCCTGCTCGGGAATGTAGGAATAGCGCTTGCCCATGGCCTTGCCCTGATGGCAATGGTCTTTGTGTTTGCAGGAATATCAGGAGCCCATATCAATCCCGCTGTCACAATTGCTATGTGGAGCAGAAGCAAAATTAAGACAAATGATGCACTTGGATATATAATATCTCAGCTGATCGGCTCGGCTATTGCAGCATTTTGCTTATGGTTGATTTTTCCCCTTGAAAAAATCCTTCATCTTGGAGGGCCTGCCCTTGGAATAAACATAACATTTATTGGTGCAATTCTAATCGAAGCCGTGCTTACATTCTTCCTGGCGCTCATAGTTTTTGAAGTTTCAGATAAAAACAGTATTGGGATTGCCATTGGAGCTTTCCTTGCTGCTGCGGTCCTGGTAGCAGGCCCATTGACAGGGGCGGCATTGAACCCGGCAAGGGCGTTCGGCCCTGCATTGATATCAGGATTCTGGAAGAACCATTTGGTCTATTGGATAGGCCCTGTTGCAGGCGCATTATTGGCCGGCTGGATTCACAGTTTCATAAAGAAAAAATAAAAATGCCTAGTTTATTTTTGCGCTCTTGAGCATTTTAATTACCTGCTCTTTGGTCATCCTCTCAGTCATGCTTTCTATTTCATTAACGCTGTCTCCTCTTTCAATGACCATGCTCTGAAAGAATTTTATAGCTCTGCCAGGGCCAAGCTTCTTAAAGACAGCCTCTACGCCTTCCTCAATCATAGATGATTCCATTGATGTTGCCATTCTCAATCTTGGTATGAACTTATAAATTCCTTTGGAGTCACAATAGACAATTTATGCCCCTTAGACAATAAAAATGTTTCTATTTTGCTCCTGAGCCTTATCAATTGCTTGTCACATGTTACCAGAAATTCGCAGCCGGATACTGCAGCGGAAGCAATGTGCAAATCATCACTATAATCGCTCATTATATTGTTTAACTCCCTGGCTAATTCATGAATTTTGCTGTCAGCAATTACTATTTCGTCTGTTAGGCTTTTGATTTCATTAAAAACTATATCCCTTTTCCTCATATCATTAATCAGGCTTAGCTCAGCATAAAGAATATCAGAGGCTATTATTTTAAATTTCTTTAGTTCAGCAAGGTTAATTATTTCTTCAGCATGGTCGGATTCGGATTTAATCTCAGCATCAGATTTATCGTCAAATGGCCTGCAATAGACATTAGTGTTAAGCATTATTTTCTTCATCCTGCATCGACACAGCTTTATATTTTTATATTTATCTGATAATCAAATCACTTTCAAAAGTTTCAACCCATTCCTTAAAATTGCCAGTGCAAATATAAGAAGAATTACTCCAAGAATTCTGACTGTGTAAATGTAATATTTTCCTGTTAATAACTTTTTTGATTTTGATGCGGTTACTGCAAGAATTATTTTTGAAACGACCAAAGTTACCATGAATCCTGCAATGAACAGCCCGGCATTCATAATATCTGTTTTTAAAATCAACGGGATAGTGATTGTCAAATGAAAAGTGTAAATGCTGGGATTTAGAAAATTCGTTATTATTCCTTTCTTGAATGAGCCGGAGCCGGATTTTTTGGATTTTATTTCTATTTTTTTAATTGTCACACCTTTATATGCGTAATAAGAGAGAAAGATAAATCCTAAAATTGAGATTATTCCGATGATGTTATCAAAGCTGGAAAATCTTGACACAACAAGCAGTCCAATCAAAATCACAGGGCCGTCAGTGAATAAAGGGGCGGTTGCAGCTTTGATCCCCTCTTTCAGGTTGTGCTGCAAAGTCTCTGAAATTACTAAAGTAAACAAAGGCCCCGGAGATATTCCTGCATTTAATCCAAGCAGGATTCCGGTAATTAAATAATAAAATAAGTTCGTTGGCATAGCCGAGTTCAGGTTAGATGTATAGAGAATGCGAGTGCTACATTTAAATATAAATCTTATTATCTATTAAAAATGCCGGAAATAAATGAGTATGCCCCTGACTTCACCTTGCCTGACCAGGATGGCAAAGATGTAAGATTAAGCGACTTCAGGGGAAAAAATGTTCTTCTTGCATTTTATCCGTTTGACTTTTCCCCTGTCTGCACAATTGAGTTTGGCTGCTTCAAGCAGGACTTGAGCAAACTAAACGATTTAGATATTCAAGTTCTTGGCATCAGCGTTGACAGCAAGCATTGCCACAAGGAGTTTGCAAACAAATTAAAGCTGAATTTCCCATTGCTGAGCGATTTTGGAAAAGAAGTCTGCAAGCTTTATGGAACATTAAGAAAAGAAGGCTTCAGCGAAAGGGCGTATTTCATAATCGACAGGAATGGAATCATAAGGTTCAGGCATGTAATGCCGGCTCCAAAAGACAGGCTGGAAAACAGCGAATTGATTAAGGAGTTGAACGTTATAAACAAGAATTATTAAAAAACTTTAAACATCATCTTTCTTTTTATCGTTTTAATTATTTATATATCTTTCTAGAAAAATCGAAAGCTTTATAAATAATAAGTAATTAATATCGAAAGATATGAAGAAAATAGAGTTCGTGTACAGGGAGCTGCTTTTCAACGCAATAGAAAAGGAAAACAGGCATTTAACGCAGGCTTATCTAGCTCAGGCTCTAGAGATATCATTAAGCACCGTCAATCTGGCATTAAAGCCATTGGCAAGGATGAATTCCGTAAGAATAAAAAAGACGGGCTTTGATATAATTGATGCCAAAAAAATCCTTTACTATTGGGCTTCAATAAGAAATGTGGAGAAGGGCATAATTTACCAGACCAGAGTTGATGCGCCGGTAAAGGAGATAGAAAAAGAAATGCCAGATGATGTAGTTTTTACGGCATTTTCAGCATACAAATTTAAGTTCAAGGATGTGCCTGCAGATTATTCAGAGGTTTATGTTTATGGAGATGAGAATGTCAAAAAAAGATTTAAGGAAAGCAAAGAAATCCCAAATCTTTTTGTTTTAAAAAAGGATGAAATTATTGAGAGATACGGCAAAACGGCGACAGCAGCAAACTTATTTGTCGACTTGTGGAACCTAAGGCAGTGGTATGCCAATGATTTTCTGAAGGCACTGGAGGCGAAAATTGGCAGAATTCTGGAATAGCTTACTGACAGAGAAAAGCTTGGATCTGCTCACTAAAATATCGAAAGAGCCGTTCAAATTTATTGTGATAGGGGGCTGGGCAGCTTACCTCTGGACAAAGCTTCATAAGAGCAAGGACATAGATATAGCCATAACAAACCTAAAAGAGCTCCAATACTTGAAGCAAAAATACGCATTAAAAAAGAATGATAATCTTAAAAAATATGAGATAAGCTTTAAAGAAATTGACTTGGATATTTATGCTGCATATTTCTCAAAGCTTCCTATACCAATAGAGGACTTGCCGCAATACACGGCCAAAATTGAGGGCTTTGTTGTCCTGAAGCCAGAGGCCTTGCTGATTTTAAAGCAGGGAGCTGAATTGGAAAGAAAAGAGTCTCCCAAAGGCGCAAAAGACCAGATTGATATTATGGCCCTTCTATTTTATACTGACATTGATGCAAGTCTTTATTTTGATTTGTTAAAAAAATATAATCTCGAGAATTATTTTATTCGATTGAAAAGCATAATAAACAACTTTAAGGATTACAATTACCTTAATTTAAATCCAAGGCAATTTAAGCTCAAGAAAAAAGAGGCACTTGTAAAATTAAAATTAAAACAAGCTTTATAAATGAATTTCTCTTTCTACTCTCTTTATGAACTTCAAAACCATCAATCCTTCAACAGAGGAAACTATTGGTGAATACGAGCTAATGCCAAAAGAGGAAGTCCTTTCTATTGCAGAGCAATGCGAGTCCGCCTTTGGCCAATGGAAAGCCATGGATATTTCTACAAGAGCTTCCTATTTCAGGAGGCTGGCGCAGATTTTGAGGCATAACAAAGATAAGTATTCAAAAATAATGACGCTGGAAATGGGAAAGCCTATAAAGCAGTCTTTAACAGAGGTCGAAAAATGCGCATGGACAGCAGAAGTCTATGCTGACAATGGCCCAAAGTGGCTGGAAGATGAGCTTGTCGAGGCAGACGGAAAAAAGCATATAGTAGCATGCGAGCCTATTGGAGTGGTTCTTTCAATCATGCCGTGGAATTTTCCCTTCTGGCAGGCATTCAGGTTTGGAATTCCGACTTTGCTGGCAGGCAATGCCTCTGTGCTGAAGCATTCGAATGTTGTTCCTCAGTGCTCGTTGGCGATTGAAGAGTCGTTTAGGGAAGCGGGCTTTCCGGAAAATCTTTTCAGGAGCGTGATAACCGATCACGACACAATTGCCAGCCTTATAAAATCCGGTATTGTACAGGGAGTTTCATTGACAGGGAGCACTTACGCCGGGGCAAAAATTGCAGAGCTTGCGGGAAAGAGCCTGAAGAAGGTTGTTCTTGAATTGGGAGGTTCTGATCCGTTCATAGTTTTGGAGGATGCCGATATTGAGGCAGCGGCAAAAAATGCTGTTACAGGAAGGACAATCAATTCCGGGCAGAGCTGCATTGCTGCCAAGAGGTTCATTGTTGACAGGAAAATAGCAAAAGAATTTTCAGAGCTTTTCACAAAATACATGGCAAACTTAAAGGTTGATGACCCAATGCAGATGGAAACCGATGTAGGGCCTTTGGTGAACGAGGACCAGGTTGAGCAGGTAGAAGAGCAGGTAAATGACGCAGTAAAGAAAGGCGCAGAAGTCCTTGTCGGAGGAAAAAGGCTAGAGAGAAAAGGATTTTTTTATATGCCGACAGTTTTGACCAATGTAAAGAGCAGCATGAAAGTTGTAAAGGAAGAGGTTTTTGGTCCAGTCGCGCCAATTATACTTGCTAACGATGAAAAGGAAGCTGTTGAGGTAGCAAACAGCAGCGAATACGGATTGGGAGCAAGTGTCTGGACAAGAGATGAAAGCAAAGGATTAAAGATTGCAAGGCAGATTGAGGCAGGATGTGTTTTTGTGAATTCGGTAGTCAAGTCCGACCCAAGAATGCCTTTCGGCGGAGTCAAGAAAAGCGGGATTGGAAGGGAGTTGTCGAAGTACGGACTGAAGGAGTTTGTGAATGTGAAGGGGATTAGTGTTTATTAGGTGAAAATTCTGATGGGCGATCTTAAAGGTGTCATAATTCCAATAATAACTCCTTTGATTGAAGGCAGTTTTGATGTTGAAAGTTTTTATAACCTCTCTTCAGGCTTAATAGAATCAGGTGTTGATGGGATATTTATTTTAGGAACTACGGGAGAATTCCACCGCTTTAATTATGAGTCTAGGGCTGAAATAATAGAGTGCACTGTTCCACTATTGTCAAGGAAAACCATAGTTGTCGCTGGCACTACAGGAAATAATCTTGAAGAAACTGTGGATCTCACAGAAGTTGCCTGCAAGGCCGGGGCACACGCTGCAGTCATAGCTCCAATGTTCGGAAAAACTGGGTTAAATCCATTGGAATACATGGCAGAACTATCAGAAGAAACTGAAATTCCATTGATTCTTTACAACAATCCCGGGATTACAGAGGGAAGGAACATGCCGATTGGGGATGTTTGCAGGCTAAGCAAAAATAATAAAATAGTTGCCATTAAGGACAGTTCAGGGGTCTTGCCATATTTTCGAATGCTTACTTTAGCTGCCGGGAAACTTAGCTTGTTTCAGGGAGATGAGGCTTCTCTTGCAAAAAATATCTATCTTGCAAACGGCATAGTCCCGGGCACAGGAAATGTGAATCCAAGATTGGTGGTTGACATTTTCAATCATTCTAGCCGGAAGATTTTGAGTCCTTGAAACTTTATCATCGACAATATGATAGGCAGGATTATATTGCGGTCATGAAAAGATTCTTGAAAGCACAGGGAATGATAAAATCAGATGAATTGGCAAGGACAGATTATGTTTCAAAAGTTAAAGCTCTGCCATAATTCCCCAAGTCTAATAGAAAACAATAAAAAAGGCATATCCTTTCCGGCTTTATAATCCAAAAAATGAAAGCAAGCGACTTATTCATCAAATGCCTCGAGAACGAGGAGGTGGAATACATCTTCGGAGTCCCCGGAGAGGAAAACGAGGACATAATGATTTCCCTCATAAATTCAAAAATAAAATTCATGGCGACAAGGCACGAGCAGGGAGCTGCATTCATGGCAGCAACCTACGGAAGGCTGACTGGAAAAGCAGGAGTCTGCCTTGCTACTTTAGGGCCAGGGGCAATGAACCTTACAACAGGATTGGCAGATGCAAATCTTGGAAGAATGCCGGTCGTAGCAATCACTGGGCAGGGCGGATTGCACCGCTTTCACAAGCAGAATTTCCAGTTCATTGATGTTGTATCTGCATTTAAGCCATTGACAAAATGGAATGCCTCAATCACAACAGCTGCTATAATCCCAGAAGCTGTGAGAAAAGCATTCAAAGTTGCTGAGATGGAATATCCGGGAGTTACTCATCTGGAACTGCCGGAGGATGTCGCAAAAAAAGAAATTGAATTATCACCTTTGAGGAGAATAAAAGTAAGAAGGCCGAGCGCTGACAGCAAAGCCGTTGAGCAGGCAGTTGAAATGCTCAAGAATGCAAAAAATCCCATTATTCTTGCCGGAAACGGCTGCGTAAGGACAAGAGTCAGCAAGCAGCTAAAAGCATTCGTGGAAGAAAGGGGAATTCCAATCGTGCATACCCAGATGGGAAAAGGCTGCATAAGCGACAGGAGCGAATATTCACTGTTTACAACAGGAATCAATGCAAAGGACTATTACGTTTGCGGATTTGACAGGGCAGATTTGATTATTACATTAGGGTATAATGTTGTTGAATTCGCCCCGCAGCACTGGAACAAGGGAAAAGACAACAAGATCCTGCATATCGACTTCAGGGCAAGCGAAGTTGATGAGCATTACAACCCAGACCTTGAAGTTGTCGGTGATGTCTCAAACACTTTGTGGGTTTTGAGAGAGAGGCTAAAGAATGAGCCAAAAAAGAACCCGGAATATTTTTTCAAGCTGAGAAAGGCAATCATCGCAGATCATGAGGAAAAGGCAAACGACAATTCATTTCCGCTAAAGCCGCAGAGGATAGTTTATGACATAAGAAAAGCGCTGGGGGACCATGATATTGTCATCTCAGATGTTGGAATGCACAAGATATGGACAGCAAGGATGTACAAGACATATGAGCCAAATACCTGCCTTATCGACAATGGGCTGTGCTCAATGGGAGTTTCTTTGCCTGGCGCAGTTGCCGCAAAATTAGTGCATCCTGACAGAAAAATAGTTGTTGTAACAGGCGATGGAGGCTTCATGATGAACTCGCAAGAGATAGAAACTGCGATGCGCCTCAATCTTGCATTTGTTGTTGTTATTTTTAATGATTCCAAGTACGGAATGATAGAATGGAAGCAGCAAATTCATCATGAAAAATCCCTTGGAAATGACTTCACTAACCCGGATTTTGTGAAGTATGCTGAAAGCTTTGGCGCAAAAGGATATAGGGTCATAAAGGCAGAAGACTTATCGAAAATGCTGAAAGAAGCATTAACGCAGAAAACAGTCTGCATTATCGATGTCCCTGTTGACTATTCTGAAAATTATGAATTGATTAGGAAGCTCGGGCAGGAGATTTGCCCGGTTTGAATAAAGAAAAGTATATAAACAACAGATAGGGTAACAAGCAGGGTGTTTAAAAATGCCAGGAAAAATCTTAATTATAGACGACCTGCCTGATGATTTGGCATGTATGGAGCAAATTCTTAAGAAGGAAGGCTATAAAGTTGAGACTGCCCCAGATGGGGGGGGCACGACGGAAAATAGATAAAAATGTTTTCGATTTAATCCTGATAGATATATTGATGCCTGAATCCGGCTATGATTTGTTAAGACTTCTGAAGGAAAAATTAGGGCAGATAACTAAATATGTTTATGTTAGTATTATTCCCAAGCATGATGCGAATATGAAAGATATTGATGGATTTATCCAAAAACCGTTCAGCAATGAAGATTTTATAGCCGAAGTTGAAAGGGTGCTTGGATAATTAAAATTTTAAGATTCAAAATGAGTTCTTTATTGCAGCAAGCTGCGAAGTATTGGCTCATTTTGAGCAATAAAGGAGGTAAAAATGGCAAAGACAATAATGGTTGTTGATGACGAGCCGGACAAGTCTGGGAGAGTATAGTGGGAACCGGGATTGAGCTTTCAATTTGCACAGGAATTGTTGAAGCGATGCATTAGTATTTCCTTTATGGATTTTGAAACAGCTTTTCATCAATAATCTTAAGGTTATATAAAATTATTAGTTGAAGTGTCCCGTTTAAATTATCATCGCTTCTTTTTTTGTATCCTTTCGTATTGCTCAAGTACTGCTCAAGCAGGCCAAGAGGAATGTCCAATACAGGAAATTTAAAGTATCTGAGAATATGGAAAGCAAGCAGCCTTGTTACCCTGCTGTTTCCATCAGCAAATGGGTGGATATACTGAAACTGGTTATGGAAGTATGCGGTAAATCTGATAATCTCCTTGATATTATGCTTTTTTGATATAAACTCATTGTACCCTTCCAGCAGCTCTTCCAGGCGCTTTTCTATGGATTTCCAATGGGCGGTTTTAAAATTAGGATTCCCTCTTATATGCACCTGTTTTTTTCTGAATTTCCCGGCAATTTTTTCATTATGCTGCATAGCAAGAAAATGGTAGTTCAGAATCTTATCCTTATTCAGGGCGTTTCCTTCCAATGAGTCCTTTAGCATGTTATTTGTTGCAGTCTGGTAATTTTGGATTTCCCTGACATCTTCATCCCTCTCATTTTTTGGCATAATCCTGTTTTTTAGTATTTTAATTGTATCAGGCAGGGTTATGGGATTCCCTTCCAGGGACAAACTGGAATGGATAAACTTTATTTCAAAATCTTCAATGAGTGATTGGTAGCCCTTTTCGTTTTTCTGGACATTTTTGTTGAATATTCTTAATTCATTTTCAATATTCCTCAGGATGCTAATTTTCTTTTCCTTTTTCACCAGCACCCGGACATTAAAATATTGCAGTATATTGGCAAGCAAAGTATTCCAAATTATTCTTGCATTGAAGGGCTTTTC
>JACOUX010000053.1 GCA_016177615.1 Candidatus Woesearchaeota archaeon
CTGGCCTTTTGTCTCGTAGCCGACGCCCGTAACATCAATAATTTTTCCGTTTGCAAATATTTTTCTTACAGTCATCTCATTGGCTGTCAAAGTGCCTGTCTTGTCAGAGCAGATCACACTAGTTGAGCCAAGAGTCTCAACATTAGGCAATCTTCTTATCAGAGCATTTCTTTTAAGCATTCTCTGAGTGCCGAGGGCAAGCGCTGTTGTGACTATTGCCAAAAGCGCTTCCGGGATTGCGGCAACAGCCACTGCGACAGCCACTATAAGATTGTCAAGCAGCGGCTTGTCCTGAAAGAATGAAAGTGCAACAAATATAATCGCCGCAATAATAATTACAACCTTTGAGATCCACTTGCCGAGATAATCCATCTTCCTTTGGAGAGGCGTCGGCTCTGGCTTTACATTCTCTATTAATTCTGCTATCTTCCCTATTTCCGTCTGCATGGCTGTGCCTGAAACAGCTGCCTTTGCCCTTCCCGCCACAACAATTGTTCCAGCAAAGACCATGTTTTTCCTGTCTGCAAGCTCCGTGCTTTCAGGCAGTTCCTTGGTATACTTCTTTACAGGAGTTGACTCGCCGGTCAGCGCAGCTTCCTGCGCCTGCAGGTTGAACGCTTCAATAAGCCTTGCATCAGCTGGAACCTTGTCGCCTGTTTCAAGAAGAATGATGTCTCCAGGCACTATGTCTTTTGAATCAATATCTTTTTTTTGGCCATCTCTTAAAACAGTGGCCTTCAAGGACGCCAGTTTTTTCAATGCCTCAATCGACTTCTCCGCCCTGTACTCAAGAAAAAATCCCAGCACTGCAATAAGGATTATAATTGTCAGAATAACAATTGCATCTATGTATTCCTTTAAAAATGCAGAAATTATCGTTGCAATTATCAATATCCACAGGACAACGCTTTTGAACTGCTCCAGAAAAATTTCAAAAGGGGAAACTTTTTTTCCTTCCCTTATCTCGTTAAATCCATACTGCCTGAGCCTTGATTCAGCCTCGTGCTGAGAAAGCCCCTTTTCCGACGTCTTCAGCTCTTCAAGCGATTGCTTCACTGTCTTGCTGTGCATTTTATTCGCTTTATTCTATTCTTGTATTGCTGATGTTGTCCTCGCTTGACTTTGCCCTTGATGCCTTTAGCCTGCTTATGAAATATTCCATGCAGTCAAGCCCGCAGAAGCTGGCCTTCTTTCTGAAGTCATCAGGGCCAAATATCAATGTGTAATTGCTTGTTTTGTAAAAGTTCAGGCTGCTTGAGCAGGTTGCGCATGTTTTCTCGTGCTCTTTCAGCCTTTTTTTGATGCTTTCCTCAAGGTTTTTTTTGATAGCTGCAGCGCCCGAGTCCAAGTCTGCCTTGAACCTCATCAGTTCACTATACTCCAATGCGCTGATAACCTCTTCAAATCTTCTTGCCATTTAAGCCACCTCGCTTTTTTTTATTTCTTCAAATTTTACAAACCATTTGTTTGACACTTCATCATAAGAAAAGACAACATTGTGCTTGTTTTTCAAGTCAAGTGCAAAAAGGAGAGGCATAGGTATAGTAGTCTCAAAGCTGGAGCCTCTTTTGTAAAGCTTTCTTCTGAATTCTACCATTTTATATATTTTTTTACTAATTTAAATACTTATATTTAAGCTTTACTAAGCCATTTAGTAAAATATACTTATTTTTATACTTATTTATGATGAAATGAAACAGCCTAAAAGCGACAATGGCGCTGCTTAAGACTTTCACTAGGTCACTAAATATAACTTAATAACACATGCATAAATATACTAGCAAACTTTATTTTGCCGCTTTAATGCTTTAAATTTTAGATAAAATTCCAATAATTTATTATACCTATTTTTTTCCTTTTGGAAGAGATGGAAAAAATCGCAATAATTGCTGCCATAAAAGACCCTGCAGGAATCAACATAAGAAACAGCCTGATCGAATTGTTTGGTTTTGAAGACACGAATAAGAAGTTCGACAATAACGAAATATTTCAATACGATAAAATCCCGGATAAGATAATCAAATCTTATCTTATAAATGATGATCTTATATTTGCTGAAAACATTGACAAAAGAATCAATGCTGACATCCTCATTTTCGCCTCAAAGCACCGCTCAAAAGAGAACACTCCGTCATTGACAGTCCATCCGATTGGAAACTTTGGCGATGCGGAATTTGGCGGAAGAGAAAGGGAGCTTTGCCCGTCTTCAGCCGTTTTGCTGAAAAACCTGTTTTTGGAATTGAGCAGGAATGGCAAAGGCTCAGGCTATGAGATGACTTTGGAGGCAACTCATCATGGCCCTTTTGTTGAAAAGCCTGCTGTTTTTGCCGAGATAGGAAGCACTGA
The DNA here is from genome assembly GCA_016177615.1 of Candidatus Woesearchaeota archaeon. Taxonomy (GTDB): domain Archaea; phylum Nanobdellota; class Nanobdellia; order Woesearchaeales; family GW2011-AR4. The sequence continues at coordinate 2,347 of JACOUX010000053.1, forward strand.
AAAGGAATGGGGCAGCAAGCCAAATGGGAAAATAATTGCAAGAACAATTATGGATGGGCTGAAAAATCCGAATCGTGACTATAAAGCTGCTGTTGCCATCGGAGGCCCGCATTATTGCTCAAATTTCAACAAAGCCATGTTAAGAACTGATATTGCAATTTCACATATTTGCCCGAAATATAATTTGGAAAAATTAGATAGGGTGTTAATCGAGCAGTCGATACAAAAAACTGCCGAGAAAGCGGATTTTGTTTTATTGGACTGGAAAGGGCTGGGAAAAGAAAAGGGGAGAATAGTTGAATTGTTGGAGAGCATGAACCTTAAAGTAAAAAGAACAGAGCATTTTTTGTAGAGTTAGGCGGCAGCAGCAAGTCCTGCCTTGCTTTCTTCGAACCTAACATCATTTAGGCTTTTGAGATTCTCTTGGGCTTTTGCTGCGAGATTCCGGCTGGCCATTACCTTATGCTCATTCAGCTTTCTCATCAGCTGGCCGAAAATATACAAAAACTGGTCTTTTGTTTCCTTGCTTTTTGCAATCAGCTCTTTTGTTATCTGGATATTTTGAAGCATCCTTTGTGCAGAGCTCTGCAGGGCATTTGCTGCTTTTATGAAAAGGCCTTTCACAGCCTGCGCAGCCTGGCCCTCTCTCTGTGCAATTTGCTCTTCCAGCCGCTCAATCTGAAGCTCCTGCGCAAAAGTATCCTTGACAGGCTTTGGAAAATCGGACTCGACAATCATCTCGGAAAGCTCTTCCGCGGCTTTCATCAGCTTCTCATAAAAATCGTTTGCAAGCCTTGAAGCCTCTTCTGCTTTGTAAGCTTCCCTGAGAGCATTTTGAAGGCTTTGCAGAAACGGCAGCACAAATAATTCATCAGCATTTATTATCTCATCGCAGATCCTCATTCTTGCTGAATAGGCAGAGCCCATATCCTGGACCAGCTTTATCAGCATCTCTTCCGGAGGGACTTTACCGGCATTGATGGATTTATAGCTCATTTCAGCCAGCCTTGAGGATGCTTTGAGAAACTTGCAGTTTATTCCTATCATCTTCTGCGCGTGCTCAATCTTTTTGTAAATTCTGGCTGAATCCTTTGTGAAGGATACGACATTGCGCGCATCCTTTCTGATTTTCCTCATCACCGGAAGCATTCGCCAAATTATAATTTGGAGATTATACAGAGATTTAGCTGCAATTTTTGCATTATCTTCTACAATCTTTGCCGTTTGCTGCGCCTGTCCTATCTGCTTATACAGGCTGACTTTTGTTTCCCTATCCTCATTGTTAGAGTCTTTATATGCCTTTCTTGCTGTTTTAACATTTTCGTAACCTATTTTTACAGCATTATCAAGATATTCTTTCAAGCCTTTTGCTTCTTTCTGGCTGAATTTCATCAATGACTTCTCAGCCGATATTGCTCTGCTCTCGATTCTTTTCGCCAGCTTTTCAGCACTTTCCGCCACTTTTAATGAGGGGAGTACCCATCATCAAGGTACTTCTTTCTGATTTGCGCTTCAAATTGGTCATAATTGCAAAGCAAAGCTTCTTCCCTGTAAAATGCAGCGCAAATTTTGAGGAAGTACTCCTTTGCATATTCGTCCATATCCTCTACATTTTGAAGCGAGGCGAGATTTGAATTTATATTGGATAACTCCTTTTCTGCGCCCTCCCACAGCTGCAAAAACTCTTCTTTTGTACCTTCCATCTCCAATAATGATTTCCCAATACCATAGACAGAAGCGGCAAAAATGCTTTGATGGAACTCTTCTTCAACATTTCTTTCCTCGCCTTTGATCAGATACCTTGCAAAATTGGCAGTGTCCCTTGAGAATCTGCCTGTTTTTTTGGCTGCCCTCCAGCTCAGCCCTGCAAGCTTCACAGAGCCCTTGATTCCGGCAATGAATGCCCTTGTTAGCCCTCTTCCTGTGAATCCTGTTCCTATTATTGCATAGCCCAATCCCTTTAGGGCTCTGCGCCCTCTCCATGTGCCATAGCGCATGCTGCGGCTTCTTCCCAAAGCCCATATCAAAATAACAATAACGAAAATTACAAGGATTCCTGCGCCGATTGACAGATAATCAGAATTCGGCAAATATTGGCTTAGAGTATCATAAAATGCCATATATCACAAATGTTAATCCATGTTTAAATACTTTTTTAAGAATTAAAATTATTTTTTCTTCTCTTCCTTCTTGACTTCTTTCTTTGCTTCTGCTGCCGGAGCTGCAGATGCCGCTCCTGCTGCCGGAGCAGCCCCTGGCGCAGCTGCGCCTTCCACAGGCAGCAATTCCTTTATCATATCGTCTGGGATTCCTGCCTGCGTCAATTTTGCTTTTATCTCTCCTCTTGGCTTGCCTGCCATCTGCGCAATTATCTCCTTTGCAATCTTCTCGAATTCTGCCTTTCTCTTTGCCAGCTCTTCTGCCAATTTTTGCTTTTCGGCCTCTAGCTTTGCAAGCTCTTCTGCAGTAAGCTCTGTCTTTTCCAGCCGTATTTCCTCATCGAACATTCCTGCATCGACATCCTTGATTGTTTCCTTTGCAGGCTTGCCCTCTACAAGAATTCCCATTGACTGGCATGTTCCGATGACTTCCTTGACCCTTTCCTTGAGAGACTTCCCTAGCATGTTGGTTTCTTTCATCTTCGCCACCTTTATTACCTGCTCGATAAGAATGTCAGCAACCATCTCGTGCTTTGCCTTTCCTGACGCCTTTTCAAGATTGGCTTCCTTTTTTATCAGGCCGGATGCCGGAGGAGTTCCAATCGTTATCTCAAATGCTTTTGTATCTGCATCTACCTTAATTTTAACGGGTACTTGCATTCCGTTAAATACGGCAGTTTTTTTGTTGATTTCAGCTACAATTTGGCCGATATTCACTCCTAAAGGTCCGAGTTGAGGCCCCAGTGGAGGAGCGGCTGTAGCTTTACCCCCTTCAACAAGTGCTTGCACAGTTTGCGTAGCCATAATGTTGCTTAGAATAAACTTTTAATTTATAAGGGTTTCGGTGGAATTAATCGTTTTTTAATGAACGTTTTGTCGTCCTTAAAATTAGAAAAATCTGTGGGCTTAAACCTTCCCACGATAGTGGGGTAGATGTATGCCCACCATGCGCTCAAAGCAATTCAACTTACGGACAAGAAACTACCGATGGAATGAAATGGAATCGGGAGAGTTTCATTTTAAATATTATACGTGAAGATGTCCAGTGGTAAGTGGAAAATTCATATGCTCAGATCTAAAATACTCCCAAAAATCAAATTGATTTTCAAGTTTTACCATATCTAATGGAATCGTTTGAGCAATCCATAACTCCGGTGCTTGATAAGAGCCATTATAATCTCCTAGACCAATAACAGAATCAGAACATAATTCAAATTGTCGTAATAATCGTTCAATATCGCCATCTTCTGAATCAAGGAACAGTGTTGCAAAATCTGATAAGTCTTTGCCATATAATTCTATAAATCTTTTTGGTGAAAAATGAGCATGGTCTCTTATGTACCCATCTTTACTCACATCAACTGAAAAACTTAATAAAACAACTTTGTTTGTAATTCCATCTCTACAGCGCAAAATTACCCTATTCATTAACTCATGTTCCTTCCATCCACTAAGCCCTGATTCTGGAATGGCTACAAGAAACTTACCATTCCAATATGCTGGATTAGAAGCAATAATACGTTCTATTCGTTGTCTTTGGCCTTGCGTATATGGAATAATTGGCAAATTTAATAAAGGAACTTCTGGAGTACTATAAGGTTCCAAAGAGCCTTTTGCTTGAATACTCTCCCAATTCACACCCGATGTAATATGATAAGCATGCATTCTTTCCGCCTTCAACTAAAACCTCAACTTTTTCCTTTGGCATTTTGGACCCTTACATCAATTCTTCCCCTGTCTCTTCCTCTTTGCTTGGCTCCGCTTCTGTCTCCCTCCTTATTACCTTTACAGCATCCATCTTAACTGTTATTGGAATCGGAACAGCAGCTTCAAGAAGCTCTACAACAACCTCTTCCTTGACCTTATCTATCCTAGTCACTTTTGCGTTTTCCCTCTTAAAAGGGCCTGATATGATTTCAACAATATCATTCTTTTGTATGTTCATCTCATGCTTTACCTGCTCCAGCATGTGCTCTATTTCAGAGTATTTGACAGGGGAATCAAGTATCCCTCTTGCGTATGGTATATTCTGAGTGGCCTGCTCAGCATCAGTTCTTGTTGCAGCCTCTACAAAGATATAGCCCCTCATCCCGTGAGGCCTTACAATAGAATGGACTTCAAGCTTTTTCTTGACAGCATTGCTAGAGACAAAGTCCATTACCTGGTCTTCCCTGTTTGCGGTTGTTCTCAATGCAAATATCGTCTCGTCTTCTCGCGTCATTTTCAGGTTTGAATTGCTTTGCAATTCCTTGTTTTTTTAGTCAAGCTTTTTCGCGTAACGAAAAAGGTTGTCGAACTAGCTTTCCCTTCCCAAGAAAAAACTAGAATTATGCTATTGTGTGAGGCACTCCTTTATAAATCTTATCAAAAAAACAGCAATTTAACCATCTGCACGATAAACCCTATCAGCCCTATTACCAATATTCCAAGCCCGCTTACCTTGACTATTGTCTTGAACTCGGCTGCATCCGGTTTTTTCGTGACTCTTAGGACCCTTATGCATTCGCCGACAAAAGACTTGATCTTGTATTTCCATGAACTCTGGTCTATGGTTTCCATTTTTTAATGGTTAACTCACTTATTTTAAAAGCTTATTGGAAATTTTGGAAAATCCGTGTTTGCCTGCCATTATTGCTGCTGCAAAATGGTTTAAGTGAAACTTATCATCAGGAAAATAAAGGAAAAAATGCCGAGTAATAATTCAATATAATTCTTGTTATATTCTTTGCCAGTTACGAGCGAAGCTGAGTTCTGGCAAACTGCGACCGCAGAGTTTTTGAATTACTCATAAATTCGACCGAAGGGAGCGTAACTGTCCGAAGGACTAAAGGGTCTGAGTGTTCAATCTACTGAGCTTTAGCGATACATCAAGAACAAACATAAAAGAGACAAATTTTACCTAATCAAAATTGTACATCAACGTCCTTTTTTTCTTCTTCAGCTACCTTAAATAGTTCTTTTCTAGTGTAATGAAGCATTCCTGCAATGATATTATATGGAATCTGCTCAATTTTAATATTAAATGTGTTTACAGAATCGTTATAAAATTCTCTCTTATCAGATAGTTGATTCTCAATATCGCTAATCCTGTTTTGAAATTGAATGAAATTATCATTAGCTTTCAAGTTAGGATAGTTTTCTGCAACAGCAAAAATAGATTTTAATGCAGATGTCATCATATTATCAGCTTGTGCTTTTTGTGGGATTGTTTTTGCATTTAGAAATAAGGTTCTTGCTTGAGTAACTTGTGTCAATACTCCTCGTTCATGATTCATATAGCCTTTTACTGAGTTCATAAGTTTAATCAATTCATCATGCCGTTGTTTGAGCATAACGTCTATATTACTCCAAGATTTCTCAATGTTATTTTTTAATCTTACCAAACTATTATATACTGAAACAAAAAATATTACTACAAAGAATACTACTGCTCCTATTATGATTCCGATTATTAATCCTGTGCTTAGCATTTTATTCCTCCATGTTTTGTATATTCTTCTTTTTAAAAGAATTGGGCAATCCTGAATAATTAGATGCGATGTATGATTTTTCCTTCCAACTCTTATTGACTAAAAAGAGAATGATTGTCATTATGATAATTATTACTGCTGAGAGCAATTGTATATACAAAACTCCCGATATTGAATCGATCAATGTTTGCCTAGCACTATCTGTGATAATTAGTATTTTTTTATTATGTTTTGTGTCATCATATACCCTAACTTCATTATTTTCTAAATAACCCCAAATATAAATAGGATCACTTTTTTTAATGACTGATTGTAAAACCCTATGGTCCTGAGTTTTATCAAAAATAGCACTATTTTTTGGTACAAAATAAGTATCAGAAATTTGTTTGATATTAACTTGAACATTATTGACATCTACAGTAAAAGGAGTGGAATCTGATTCTGTTTTGTAGGTTTCCCAACTACATTTTCTGTCATCACCAGAATCTCTGCACACATATTTTTGATATTTTAGTTCAAAGGATACAACAGGAATATTTTCATATTTGCTAATAATCTTTCTTTCTGATGATACAAAATTGCTTTTAAAACCAACTAATTGATTATTCGAATTTGATATATCTTCTATAAAACTATCTTTTAAGAGATGGATATAACTGTCATTATTAAGGGAGCTTGAAAAAGCAAGATAAGCTAAGAAGACAAATAATGCAATAATGAGTACAGAAATTATTGTTTTTATAATATGTCCCATTATTGGAAACCTCCCATAAAATTAATCCAATCGACTATATTAAATACTTGGATCAAACCAAAGAAAACTAAAAACAACCCTATGATAAAGAGAGTTATAGCATTCATAAGATACACTTTCTGCAAATCATCTTCTTTTTCATCTGTTATGATAAAATCATTTTTATCTTTTTTCGCAATCATCAACCTTTGTACATTAGGGTTATTTGGACTATTAGGATTTTCAACAGTATAGCCCATGACATGGATACTTTCACCCTCTGGAATAAATATTTCATCAAACTTATATCTTCCCATTGAGATTGAAAAATTTGTAAGTTTTTTCAAGAAATCAGGCATTTTTGCAGAGTCTTGGATTCTATTTAATTCTCCAGCAACCTCTGGCAGGAGTTGATTTCCCTGTATTGTCGAATAGGTATCATTCCTAATCTTTGCCCCTTCAGGATTAATAAGAATATATCCAGTATCATCAGAAAGATAAAAAGGTCGACTGATTGTTTTCTCATACATTAATTCCCAACCACTGCTTTTTCGTTTTCTTACCCAACGATAAGCCTTGAGATTATAGGAAACACATTTTGCTTTCTTTATAGGAGATAATAAAGGATCTTTTTGATTTGGTGTGACTGTTCCCTTAATCTCTACTTCTCCAGCAGCAAGAGATTTTATCTTTGATGTAGCAAGGTTTCTTATTTTGTTGTAAAAATGCAAGTTTTTTAGTCCTGATTTTACAATTAATCCCCCAATCCAGATAAATCCAATATTTATTATCATGGGAGGAATAAACATCAAAACTTCACCTCAATATCTTTCTTATCTTTTGTTTCAAAAAGGTCTTTCTTTGGAGCTTTAAGCATTCCTGCTAAAATGTTATTTGGAAATGATTCTATCCAAATATTATAATTATTCACTGTTTCATTATAAAAGGCTCTTCTTTGTGAGATTTCTGATTCAATTGAACTAATCCTTTGTTGTAGCTGAATAAAGTTTTGATTTGCTTTAAGTTGAGGATAATTTTCAGCAACAGCAAAAATACTTTTTAATGTATTTGTAATTTGATTACTCGCAGTTGCTTTAGTATCCATACTGGCATTCATAATCTGAGTTCTTTGTCCAGTAATCTGAGATAATACTTGAGCCTCGTATTTCATGTATCCCTTTACGGAGTTTATTAGTTTAGGTAGTTCATCAAATCTTTGTTTAAGGAGAACATCAATATTTGCTTGTGATTTGTTGATGAGATTTTTTAAAGAAATATAATTATTAAACAAAATGACGATATAACTAACTATGGAAATTCCGACAATAATTCCAGCAATTGATAACACTATGGATATATTGGAACTCATTTATTTCATTTATAAACCAAGATATTTATTAAGTTTTCTATTTACATTTTAGAGTGTATAGTACCGAATTAAGTTTACATTAATTCTTGAGCAATAAACACTATTCCACTATACAAAAATTTGACAATAAACACCCCTACACATCAATCTGCCAAAATGTAAACGTGAACTACCCCGAGTTTCGCTTTGCGCTCAACTCGGAGCGTCCAGAAGTTTAGCCTGCATAATTTAGCAATGTCTTTTGCGCCGATTTTTGCCTCTGTTCCCGGTGCTTTTTCTGGCTTTCCTGGACATATCTTCTGACTGTTTCTGCTGTTACAACGCCAACAGTCCTGTGGAAGTAGCCGCCGCTCCAGAACTTCTTGCCCCAGAGTTTATCGCAGAATGCCCTTTGCGCATTTTTCTGCCTGAATACATCTTCAGCTCTCTGGCTAAATCCTTGATAGCGTAGTTCTTCCACTCTTCTACAAACAGATGTATATGGTCAGGTCCGCAGTCAATTGCGGCAACTCTGACTTTAAGCTGCTGCGCCCTCTCGACAAGGTAAGCTATTGTCAGCTCCCGCGTGAGCGGCTCTCGAAATATGTCGCGCCTGTATGCAGGCGTGAACTGCAGGTGCAGGTTTGTCTCGCCCACGGTATGCGCACTATGCCTTAGCTCGTTTTTCATTTTATTTTTTCCGATGGTTTTTTATAGAAGACAGCTCACGCTAGTTTAGCGTGTCTTTTTACAGAGCGCAACCATCACGCGCTCAATTTTTTTCTTAGAATTTGTAGAATAAGAATATTACGACGCGGCGTATCTATAGACCTGCTTTCATCTGCGGATTTCGCTTCGCTCAATCCGCGAGGGTTCAGCATGTCATGCCGCTCCTAAATATTCCACACAGTTTCTTGGTTCAGAACCGTAAGTTATAAATAGGACTTAATCCTTTATACTATTAGTGAATAAAAATGACATCTGTATCACTTAAAACCATACATGAGGACTTAAGAAATCTACAAAAGGATATGCAGTTCATAAAACATGCTATCGCAGAGGATTTTGAGCTAAGCAAAGAAGCCAAAAAACAGCTTGAAGAAGTTAGAAAAACCCCTAGAGCAGAATACGTTAGCCAAAAAGATATAGAAAAAGAATTCTTAAGATGAGTTATTCTGTTGAGTGGCATCCAAAAACCAGAAAGTTTTTGAAAAAGTTACCTAATGATATATCAGCTAGAATTGTTCTCAAAGTAAAAGAAGTGCAGGAAGACCCTTTCAGGTTTCTTGAGCATTATGAAGGAAAGGATTATTACAAGCTAAGAATTGGCGATTACAGATTATTGATCGATGTTGATTTCAAGAATAAAGTTTTATTGATTCAAGTCATTGACCACAGAGGAAGAATTTATGATAGGGTTTAATGAGTATTACTGCCTTAAACTCCAAACATTAGGGTCTAGTGCTTCTGCTTTGGTATAATCAGCTTGAGAGCCTTCTTCATCTCCCATTTCTGCTCTTACGTCTCCTCTATAAGTATAATAAAGTGCGTTGTTTGGTTGCAAATCAATAGCTTTGCTATAATCTTCCAATGCACCTTCTAGTTTATGGAGAATGCCAAATCTGATAGCTCCTCTCAAAACACGAGCATCTACATAATTTGGATTGATTATTATAGCATTATCCAAATCTTTGATTCCATTATTATAATCCTTTTTAGCCATATATATCTGAGCCCTGAATGTATGGGCAACCTCATTTGGTTTTATTTGAATTGACTTGTCAAAATCTTTAAGAGAACCTATAGAATCTTTATAAATTGTTAATTTTACTATACCTCTATAAGCGTATGCTAGCTCGTTATTTGGTTCTACCTCTATTGCTTTAGTGTAATCCGCTTCTGCACCTTTGAAATCATTCTTTGAAAATTTGAAATCTGC
>JACOUX010000054.1 GCA_016177615.1 Candidatus Woesearchaeota archaeon
CTCTCTGAAAAATGGACCGCAGAGTGTTCCTGAAAAGAAGCGTATTTGGCGCTCTTCTTGTGCCTTCTTTCACAGAAAATATTTCTGGGCAGCCTGAAATCCACAAGGAAATATCACGTCTGGAAAGGCAAATTCTGGAATCTTCGAGACCAAGAACAGCTATTCTTTCTTCATTGAATAATATCCACATAGTCCAAGCTAACTCGATATATTTTTTTAAACAACAAAATTCCACTTATGTAGCATAAGTGGTTCAAGTGCAACAGGACATTGCATGGAATTTTGTGTGCTCAAAAACCACCAGTCAAATAAGTGAAATTTTGAGTGTCAAAAACCACGCAATGCCGAAACCCAATTTCATGCCACCAGTCTATGACTGGTGGTTTTTGACATCTTTCTTAAATCTCAAAAAGAAAACAGAATTATCTAAAGCACTTTTCCCCCTTTATCTTCAGGTATTGCTGAGGTGTCATTTTGGAATTCTTCATATTCTGCATTAAAGAATTTATCAAAATATTCTGCTGCCTGCTCCATTCCCTGTCTGAATGCGTCTTGACGTAGTTTGCCCAATATTTTACAAAATTTATCCTGTCTTCTTTGTTGTTTTTTCCGGGCTTCATGTATTCCATTTTACTTCATCAGCAAACTTTTATATTTATTAATCTTTTGGATGTCCAAGTTTTTGCCAAATGATTCTTCCATGTGCTTCGCATCTTCTATATCTTTTTCGGATTTGAGATAATATCTCTTAAAGGCGACCTGCCTTTCGATTGACGAAATGTAAATATTTCCGATTTCTGTGACAGCAGTTGTTCTGTCTGTAAAGCTTTCCCTGTCAAGCAATTTTTTTGCGACTTTTACTTCGAAATTCGGTATGGTTGTATTTTCAAGAGCAAATCTTGTGGCCAATCCGCTTTCGAGGTAATCATAAATATCATTTGGATCTCCGGAATTCAGGCACCAAAATCCATCATTTTGCAATTCGCTGTAAAGATTATTAAAAGAGCCCTTATCAATCTCTTTTATAAAAACGTCAACATCTTCTGTTGTCCTTGACCTGCCAAGCAATATTGCAACATAACCGCTTATGATGACATAATCCACATGCTTTTTTAATATATTTACAAACCTGAAAACGAGCTTGTCAAGCTCATTAATCTCTTTGTCCAATTTAACCGTATTCTTATTGACAAATTCCATGAGCTGGCGTAGTGCGCATAGATTTAATAATTTGTTGTTTTTACTGCTTAGCATGGAGCAAAAGCCGTTCCCCAATGCAGGCGAGATAGAATTCAAGTCCAAATTCATAGAAAGATATTCTAAACTAACAGACTGGGAAGAATTCAAAAAATATTCATTGTTTTTCCTAAACCGCTCTATAAGAATCAATACTTTAAAAATTTCAATCAAAGACTTTAAGGATAGGCTGGAAAAAAACTGGACACTGGAGCAGATACCCTGGTGCAAAGAGGGCTTCTGGATAGAGCATGGAAAAAAAGAAAGAAGAGACATTGGAAATTTGATTGAGCATTCTTTAGGCTACTTCTATATTCAGGAAGCTGCATCCATGATTCCCCCTTTGGTTCTGGAGCCAAAGCCGCATGACGTTGTGCTGGATATTGCAGCGTCTCCTGGCAGCAAGACAACGCAGATTGCGCAATATATGCAAAATACAGGAATCTTGATTGCAAATGATTATACTTATGAGAGGATGAAGCCCCTATGCATAAACCTCCAGAGATGTGGGATTTCTAATGCGATTGTAACATTAATGGAAGGCCAGTGGTTCAAGAAAACCGGAATTGAGTTTGACAGGATCCTTATTGACGCGCCTTGCTCAGGCACAGGCACCATAAGGAAGAGCCTAAAGACACTGAGAATCTGGAATCCGGACATGGTTAGAAGGCTGTCAATAACGCAAAAGCAATTGATTGAGACTGGATTTAACTTGCTGAAAGAAAAAGGCACTTTGGTTTATTCAACATGCTCTTTAGAGCCGGAAGAAAATGAGGGAGTTGTGGATTTTTTAATAAATAAGTATGAAAATTCCAAAATTGAAGAAATAAAGCTAAACATTAAAAGAAGTCCTTCAATTTTGGAATTTTCCGATATAAAATATTCTGATGAAATAAAAAAATGCCTTAGGATCTGGCCGCAGGATAATGATACGGAAGGGTTTTTTGTTGCAAAGCTCCGAAAAATATGATCCTCCCGCCCACCCCGGCTCCCTTTTTTGTGGCGAAGATTGGGAAAATTTAATCCTTTATTTTCATCCCAATCAGCATCTCGTCAACAAGACCCACTACAGAATCAAGATTTATGTTTTTGTACCCTTTCACAATCCTTAACCTTAATTCATTATTTACCTTATTGGTTACTTTGCTTTTTATATTTTCAATGTCTTTTTCCTGAAGCGGCCTATTAATAGGATTAATCTCTTCTCTGTACTTCTTCGCCGCTTCCACAGAATTCAGCAGTTCCTTATCATAATATCTCCTTAATAGCTCATCATGTATTGCATGCTCCAGAATTTTATGAACGACAGCATTAGCTATGTTGCCGATAAACAAATCAATAAGCTTATTCCTGTTTTGAGGCATTTTTTATCCCGTCAAGTATTTTGTTAAAAGTTTGGCTGTACAGCTTCCTGTACTTATTCAGAAATTCCCGGTCAACTAGGTTTTCCTTAATATTCCCAGCCATCCCTTTTCCGAAATAATCGTCAATCTCATTATTAACAATTTCTGCGTTGATTTTCTTGTTTTTCATAAACAGATTGATGGCAATCAAATTTCTTGCCAATTTATATTTTTCATTGCCTGTCAGGAAATCAAAGTTGTCAATCAGGGCTTTGCTTTTCAGCAGGTGCAAATCCAATAATTTGTAGTTTATCTCATTTTTTACATTCGATATTATTCTTTTTGCTGAAACAAACTTGCTTAGCATCATCTGAAACAGCGGGTCTGTGCTTAATCCATCAAGAAGTGATTCAAAGCTGATGAGTGTTATGTGAAGCTTGATTCCAAACTCCCTTTCAAAATGGCTTTCAAAGCTGTTTATGCTGCTTTTCTTGCCGGAAATTAATAAAACATCAACATCCTCAAAGTCGAATCCTTTTTCGAGGAAAGAGCCTGTGATTATGACATTATCAAACTGATCAAAGTAATTTAAAATTTCCTCAATGATTATGTTTTTTATTGGCTCAATATCTTTTACTTTATAATAATACGGCCTTGGCTTTGGCTTTTCCAGCACAGGCTTGATTAGCACCACTGTCCCCAATCCAAACCCCGGCAATCGCTCTTTTGGAATGTAAATCTGGTCCATTGTTGTCCCTTTGCTTATCTTGCTTATCAGCTCTACCATATTACGTAAAAATACGTAATAATATTTAAAGGTTTGCATTTGAATTTAAGTAGAGCAATATCTGCAAGAAATCTGGCCGCAGGACAATGACACTGAAGGGTTTTTTGTGGGGAAGATAGGAAAATTTGAGCAAGTAACGGAATAATTAATCTGAATTTTCCTTTAATTTAACAATTTTTCCGGTTTTTACGCTTTGCCTGATTTCATTTATATCCTCATTAGTAAGCTTCATTGCAATATTCTTTATTGAAAGGACAAATTCCACTAATTTGCCATAATCAACAGGCACATCCATGTTTTTGAGATAATACTGATTGTCTATTTCAATTGCTTGTCATTTTCCAAAACATTTTTATAGCCTTTGGGAAGGATTTCCATATCTTCCAATAGTTGGCACAAGGATATAGTGCAGTCATGTATCTCGCATTTTACTCCAATCTTCATCAGAAGAGAATAAACAGCAAAATACTCGCAATAGTATTTTGTCGTAGCCAGCCAAACCTTTGATTTTCCTTTTATGCTCTTTAGCACGTCAAGAGTCTCTTCCGCAGTCTGGGCATATTCCTGAAACAGGTTGTCGTTAGGCTCGACAAGCTTTATGCCCCTCTGCTGCCTCTTGCACCAGCCTATCGAGGCCATAGCATCCACCTCAAAATATCTTCGCTTCCCTTGATTAAAAGGTGCTTTTTAATTATTTCAGCCCTTAATGCGCCGGATACCTTTTCCAATCTTTCGGCTTGGACAATATGCGGCTCTTTATTTAATCTTTTTGCAAGATTTTTAAGGCCTTGTGTTTTATCCTTTCCCGCTATAAGAAGGTCTATGTCTTTGGCTGTTTTAAATGATTCTGCTGCAGAGCCGAACACCAGCACCTTGGCACTTTCTCCGAAGTTTTTGCTGATATAAGATGTTATTTCGCCCAAGACAGCCCATTTCTCACATTCCTTTATCAGCTTATTCTTTTCTGATATAACCAAATAGTCAATGATATTGAGGTGATGAATATTCAAAGAGTACAGGGTTAGCCTTCCCTTGTGGCTTTTGGTTAAAACACCTTTTTCCTCCAAAGCGTTCAGCCACTGCCTCACAGTTGGATGGGGCTCATTTATTTCCCTTGAGATATGGGCAAGATGCAGTTTCTCAAAAGGCTTGGTAAGGAAAGGCTCCAAGGCGCAATATATTGTTAATTTTTTAACCATATTGTTATAAAAATAACCATTAATTTAAAAATGTTTCGGTTTCAATGCCAATACGCAGAGAATCTGGCCGCAGGATAATGATACGGAAGGGTTTTTTGTGGCGAAGATAAAAAAAATTGAATCAATAATCAACTATCACAAGCCCCATTTTATCTGATTGATTTTCTTTTCTGCCTAATGCAATCACATTTTCTGATTTAACCCATAGTTGTAAATATTCCCAGTCGTCCTTGAATTCCCTTTCAACATCAACTATCTGTTCCAAAGTAATGTCTGTATTTTGTTGTTGTTTTAATAATTGCTCACATCTTAATCCCGAATCACCTTCTAGTCTGAATTTCCTTACCATATAATTTATCTCTAGGGCGTTCAATTGTCTGCCCAATTTTTTTTCTCTTATGCCTTTCTGCTTCATCATAATAAAATACATATCCAGTTCGTACAAGGTCGGTTCAGTAAAATATTCCTGAATAACGCCCAAATGCTCGCCAACCGCAACAAACTTTGGTTTGATAAGCTCATAGCCGTAAGGCTCGTAGCCACGATTCTTAAAGTACTCTATTAACTTATGATAATATTCGCTTGCTATTTGAGCATGTGTAACATATCCATTCTTGAAAACCAATCCTGTGTGGTCCCCAATACCTACTTGTAGGAGAGCACCGCTATGTCCAATTCCCCGATTTATTTCCGTAAACCCCTTCCCTTCCCGAAGATCTTTTAAAAAATCTATGACCCTATCTTCAAAATTTTTTCCTGACTGCGCTACAATCACAGTTTGCATTTTCTAAAAAAGAATATAGTCCTTAAGCCTTAACTTTCAAAGCCTTTGCATTCCCGTTCATCTGCAGCTCCTTTATCTTGCTTCTTAAGAAATCAATTGTTTTAGTGTTATCCTGATGATTTAATATATTGCCGCATTCAGGGCACCTGTATTCAAGGTCAACAGCTTTCTCAAATCCAACCCTCACGCATGCATTCGGGCACAGATAGAAATTGCCTACATTAGCTTCTTCTTCCTTTAACCTTACAGTATACCTGGCAAGCTTTTCCTTTGTGGTCTTGTCAAGCAGTTCCTTGACCCTTTTCTTGTTGAATGTCCAGTAGCTTATATACCAGCCTTTCTGCCTGTCTTTCTTTCTGTAATAGGAGACCAGATTGCTGTTGTACAGCCTGTACAGAATATTTCTAACTTCATGTATGTCCCTATCCACCTTCTCGGCTATCTTGAAATCAGAAACGTTTTTCTTATCTTTAAGATAGTTTATGATCTTTAAAGAGTCTTCTCCTATTATTTCCTTTACGGTGTCCTGGACTTTTGCATTTGTCAGCTTCATCTTGCTCTAAAATAAATACCCCACTCTTTTAAGGTTAAGCGCAGAAGAAAGGAGGTGATAAAAACTTCTATGCCTCCTTAAAAGGTGGGATAAGTTAAAAATATGAAATTATCCCTACTTCTCCTATAGCTCGCCTTTCCACCCCAAATTTTTTCTAAATAAACTGGATTACAGCGCAACAGCTCTTAGAAAGCTAATTGCATATCTATTGGGTAAGGGGGGTATATAAATATTATTATTATAGAAAATATATGTTATTATATATAGATTTAAAACAACTAATTATATCAATCGATTTTTGAAATCCTGAATAAACCTTTTTATATACGATGTTATTCTCTTTATAAATGCCAACCGAAAAAAGCTGCGGAGCGGTTGTTTTTACAAAGCACAGGGATGGAGTCAAGTACCTCCTTCTTCACTATTCAGCAGGCCACTGGGATTTGCCAAAAGGGCATATCGAAAAGAATGAAAGAGAAGAGCAAACAGCAGCAAGGGAAGTGACAGAAGAGACTGGGATTGACGATTTTGAGTTTGTTGATGGGTTTAGAGACGTTGTCAAGTATTTCTACAAAAAAGGCGAGGAGACTGTCTATAAAGAGGTTGTTTTCTTCCTGGCAGAATCAAGGACAGAGCATATTGAGCTCTCCAGCGAGCATATTGGGTACGCATGGGTGAGCTACGAGCATGCTGAAAAAAAGCTGACTTACAACACCACAAAGGAGCTGGTGAAGAAGGCAGATGAGTTTCTTAAAAAATAATAGACAAACAATAAAATGGCTGACACATGGAACTTCCGCAGAAGGGTTAATGATGAAGAGGCAGACAGGTTTTCTAGACACGGACAGATATTTTTCAAAGAGGGCAAGACCGTCGTTTCAGGTTCTGATATCAACCTTGTATTTCCCGGGTGGAAAGGTGAAGAAGAGCATGTTTTATTTGTTGCGCCACATGATGATGACAACCATCTTGGAGCAGGGTTGCTTTCGCAGGCAGTCTCTTCATTTGGAGGACAGGCTTATTTCCTTGTTGTAACAGACGGGAGGAATGGATTCTGCACTCAGGAAGAAAAAAGCCTAATTTATGAAATACGAAAAAATGAAAATATAGCTGCATCCAGAATATTGGGAATAGACAGAATCATACGGCTTGATTACGAGGATGGGAATTTGGCAGTGTATAATACCATAACTACTCCTGATGGCAAACCGGGGTTTCACATGGAATTGACAAGGGCCATGAGGGAGTTTGGCGTAACAAGAGTCATAGTACCGACTTTCAACTATGATCATCCTGACCATAAATATACAAATGAAGCAGTAAGGATTTGTGTTTTCCACGCAGGGACTGATATTTGGGGAGGCAGGCCCACTGATATTCGCACTCTGCTGGAATCTGCAGTATATCGCCCCTTCATTCTCCCCCCGGACATTGGAATAGTATCTCCGCAAGAGGCATTTACGAACAAGCTTAAGTCCATACATGCCTTTGCTTCGCAAAAACAAATCAAGTCATTGGCGGATAGAGTAAGAAAAAGCGGCCCTTATGAGAATTTTTTATCCATACCTGCGCCGGATTATTCTCCAGGTAAACTGTTTGATAGATATTTTTAAATATTCCAAAAATTCTGTCAATCCCATGAAAAACCTCCCTGTTTCAGAGCTTCTCAATGAAATAGCCGATTATTTGGAGTTCGCAGATGATATGTATAGAGTCAGGGCTTACAGGAAAGCTGCATTAGTGATTGAAGGGCTTTCCGAAGACATAGAGCAGGTTTGGAAGGAAAAAAGGCTTGAAGAGCTTCCCGGCATTGGGGAAGGAATAGCCAAGAAGATTGATGAGTTTCTAAGGACCGGCAAATTAAGGCATCTTGAGAAACTGAAGAAAAAGACTCCTGTTGACATGGAAGGGCTTGGCAGGATAGAAGGAGTTGGCCCCAAGACAATTATAAAACTCTACAAGGAGCTAAGGATAAAGACGGTGGCTGATTTGGAAAAAGCGGCAAAGAAAGGCAAAATCCGGAATATTGAAGGGCTTGGCCCCATAGCTGAGCATAACATACTGAAAAGCATAGAGTTTGCAAAAAAGACAAAAGACAGGATTCCACTGGGATTTGCATTAAGCAGCGCAGAAGAAGTAATCAAAACACTTGGAACTTTAAAGGAAGTTGATAATGCGGGCATTGCCGGCTCAACAAGAAGGATGAAAGAAACGATTGGAGACATCGATATTCTCGCAACTTCCAAAGCGCCTGCAAAAGTCATGGATTTCTTCACAAAAATGCCAAATGTGGCTGATGTGCTTGCCAAAGGCGAAACCAAGGCATCTGTCAGATTGAAGGAAGGCATTCAGGTTGATTTAAGGGTTTTGGACGATAGAATATTCGGAGCTGCGCTGTTATATTTTACTGGAAACAAGGAGCACAATATAATATTAAGAAGAATTGCGGTTGAGAAGGGGCTAAAGCTGAGCGAATACGGCTTGTTTGACAGGAAAACAGGCAGATTAGCTGCAGGCAGGACAGAAGAGGAAGTTTACAAAAAGCTCGGAATGGACTACATAGAGCCGGAGATGAGGGAAGACGAAGGCGAGATAGAGATGGCCCAGCACCATATGCTTCCAAAGCTGGTTGGCTATGATGAAATTAAGGGAGACCTGCAGATGCACACAAAATGGAGCGACGGCTCAAATTCAATAGAGGAGATGGCTTTGGCTGCGAAAAAGCTCGGGCATGAATACATCTGCATTACAGATCATACCGGAAAGCTGGCTATTGCAAACGCCTTGGATGAAAAAAGAATTGCCAGGCAGAAAAAAGAGATTGCCAAGGTTAATAAAAAATTAATCGGAATAAAAGTATTGCAGGGCACAGAAGTTAATATCAAAGACGATGGAACTCCTGATATGGATAATAAAGTTTTGAAGCAGTTTGACATTGTCATTGCAGCAATCCATTCTGGCTTTAAAAATACAAAGGAAAAAGCAACAAAAAGAATTATTAAAGCCATGGAAAATGAGAATGTTGACATTATTGCGCACCCAACCGGAAGGCTGATAACAAAGAGGGAGTCTTATGAGATTGATTTGGATGCTGTTTTTGATGCTGCAAAAAGAACAGGCACAATTCTTGAAATAAACTCCTATCCGGAAAGAATGGATTTGAGAGATTTCCATGTAAGGGCTGCTGTCAAGGCAGGAGTCAAATTAGCTATTAATACTGACGCGCACAACGCAGACCAATTGAAATTTATGAGGCTTGGAATCGGAACAGCGAGAAGGGGATGGGCTACAAAGAAGGATATTATCAATACGAGAAGCTTGAAGGGTATGATGGGGATGGTGAAGAAATCAAAATCAAAATCTGGAAAAATATTTAAATGATTTGACTTTACAGGTTATTTGAGATTAAATGAGCAGCGATGTGGTTAGGGTTATGTATTATGACAGGGATAATTCAGGAAATAAAAGACTGACAAAAAACAGCGCAATGCTGGAAGAGTCTTTCCGCCAAATTGGTGGATTTCAGGTTGTGTTGGATAGGATCAACAGACCTGCCAGATTCCCGGGCGAGAGTGCAGCATTGGAGTTGCTTGCACAAAATGGAAATTTTCCATATGATGCTGTAATGATCAGCTCAGCCGCGCCCCAAGCTGAAGAAGTTATAGTTCATGCTCTTGCCAAGCTGGAGGGGATTAAGCAGTCCGCAAAAAGAGTGATAGTTCTGTATGAAGGTGGAATCCCAGTTGAATATGTCCATTTGGGTGCTACATGCGTATCAGCTGGCGGCGGCAATTGTCACCTGAATAAGCATGATGCCGATAACCTGGCAAAAACTCTTCAGCACATTATAGAAAACCAGTAATCTTTTTATATAACCTAATAATTATAAAAAAATTTCACCTTAAAGGTGAAATTTTTTTCAAATGAAATGATAAACGTCGCAATTAACGGCTTTGGCAGGATTGGAAGGCTGGTTCTGAGGGCAGGCGCAAAAGACAGGAATATAAATTGGGTTGCTGTGAATGATGTTACAGACTCAAAGACTTTGGCGCATCTGTTCAAGTTTGATTCTGCCCACGGCAGGTATGAAGGCACTGTTGAGCACACCGAAGATTCCTTGATAATTGACGGAAAAAAGATAAAAGTCCTTTCTGTCCTTGACTCATCCAAATACCCATGGAAAGAGCTTGGAATTGATGTTGTTGTTGAAAGCACCGGCAAGTTCACTGACAGGCAGGGATGCGAGGCCCACCTAAAAGCAGGCGCAAAAAAAGTTCTGATAAGCGCTCCAGGGAAGGGGATTGACCTGACAATAGTGATGGGGGTGAATGAAAAAATGTATGACAAAAGCAAGCATCATATTGTTTCAAACGCATCATGCACAACGAATTGCCTGGCGCCTGTGGTAAAGATACTGCATGATAACTTTGTCGTGAAGCGGGGGTTTATGACTACTGTCCATGCCTATACTGCAGACCAGAAGCTTGTTGATGCCCCGCACAAGGATTTGAGAAGGGCAAGAAGCGCAGCGGTTTCCATCATACCGACAACAACAGGGGCGGCAAAATCAGTTGGAGAGGTTATTCCAGAATTAAAAGGCAAGCTTGACGGAATCTCGTTGAGGGTTCCTGTTCCTACGGGCTCAGTCACAGACTTTGTGTGCGAGCTTGAGAAAAGCACGACAAAAGAGGAATTAAACAAGGTGTTTAAGGAATCTGCTGAGAAGATGAAAGGAATATTTGAATATTCCGAAGAGCCGCTGGTTTCTGTTGACATAATAACGGACCCAAATTCCTCAATTCTGGACGCTCAGCTTACCAATGTGATAGATGGCAATTTCGTCAAAGTTGTTGCATGGTACGACAACGAGTGGGGCTTCAGCGAGAGGATGGTGGATATGGTTAAATTGATTGGAAAGTGATTATTTTTTTATTTTGTCAAATAATTCCCAAAATCTTATCAAGGTTAAAGCGCTGATTCTAAATTTATACTTTATCATCTTATCTGTTATTTCTTTAACTTCTTTTTCATTTAACAATTCCTTTTCATAAGCAAGAAGCAAGACTCTTAACGAGCCAATTGGATTTAAGCCCAGCGATTTTGCTGCTTCTCTTGCTAGCAACTCATCAATAATTAATTCTTTTTTTTCCAGCTGCTTTGCCAAAGCTATAGTTTGCGCTTCTCCTGGGCCTATGCTGCTGATATCCTGAATTTTTTGGGCTAGTTCTAAATGCTTTTTTGCCAGTGCAATGACCTCTATCTGGCCTTTATCGAAGTGCCCTTTTAATATTAAAGAATCATCAAATTTTCTCTCCAGGCCATCCAATATTGTTTCCCTATAGACTTCATCGGCAATCTCTATTTTTTTGAATAAGTTCAGGAGAATGCTTATCTTATTCAACTTAGCAAAAATAATCAAAGATGAAGAGTCAATAATCAAATTAATCCCTCAAAATCCTCTTCAAGCTCCTTAATGCCGTAGTGAAAATCAATATTTCTTTCGACTAGAATGTCCATGAATTGCGTTAGCGGCACTTCAGCTATTCTTGCAGCTTTTCCCATGCTTGCTTCTTTATTCCTGAACTTTTCCAAAGCCAGCTCCAGCTTTTTATCTTTTAGTCCAAGCTCCAGCACATCCCTTAAAACATCAGACTTTGACTTTTTCTCCAGCTTTGAGAGCTCTTCGATTTCCTTTACGTCATCCTTATCCAACCTTACAGATACAGTTTCAGCCATAGTGTATACAAATGTGGTAATATGTATATAAATGTTTCTGTTTAGGCTTTAAAAAGCAATTTTGAGAACAATTTATAATATCTGGTACTTTGCTATCCCAAATGTATCAAATAAAAAAGCTTCCTGAAGATTTCATCGTAAAAGAAATCAGCAATGTAAATATTGATGCTAAAGGACGGTATGCATATTTTTTTCTCAAAAAAACCAATTATTCAACTGTTGCTGCTCTTCAAGCTCTTTCTAAAAAGCTCAAAATTCCGCTGAAAAATATCGGCTTTGCCGGCAACAAGGACAAGAACGCAATAACCGAGCAGAAAATATCAGTCTTCAGGGGGAAAAGGGATTTTGAAAATATTAAGCTCAGGAATATTGAATTAAGCTATCTTGGAAATGGAAATTCCCCTATTTCTTTGGGCGATTTGGAAGGAAACGAGTTTATAATAACAATAAGGGATTTGAATAAGGAAGAAATAAAAAAAGTAAAATCAATCCAAAATAGAAAAATAAAAATTCCAAATTTGTATGGTCCGCAGAGGTTCAGCAAAAACAACGACCTTATCGGCAAGGCGATAATCAAAAGGGATTTTAAGAAGTCTGTTGGGCTTATATTGGAAAGCAATGGAAGTATGGAAGCCAAAATTAAAAATTATCTTTCATACAACAAAAATAATTATGTTGAAGCGCTAAGGCTAATTCCTTTGAAGACAAGAAAATTGTTTGTTCATTCCTACCAGTCTTTTTTATTCAATAAAATCATTGAAAATTATATTGAAGATAAAAAATCAGCTAAAAATATAAAAATTCCCCTTATTGGCTTCAGTTTTGAGGTAAATTCAGTAAAAAACATGGCATTAAAAGATATTTTTAAAAAAATATTGAATGACGAAAAAATAAATCCCAGAAATTTCATAATAAATGAGATTCCAGAATTGACTGCGGAAGGCGGCTCTCGGGATTTATTTTTTCGAGTAAATGATTTAAAAATTTTGGAAACAGGGAATGACGAATTAAATGAAAACAAAAAGAAAATAAAGGTAAATTTCACCTTGCCGAAGAGCTGCTATGCTACTGTTGCGCTGGAGTTTGTTTTTCATCCTTTTTGACCAGCTCATTAATCACTTTAAGCGCAGAATTATAGACCTCCTTAGGCTTTTTTGACGCATCAACATCAACAAGCAGCTTTTTCTTCCTGTAGTATTCAACAAGAGGGCTTGTCTCTTCCTTATAGACGTCTATCCTCTTCCCGGCAGTCTCCGGCTCATCGTCCTTTCTCTGCACAAGAGGGCCATTGCATTTGTCGCAGGCATCTTTCTTCTTCGGCTTTATTGTGACAAGATTGTACAATGCGCCGCATTTGCCGCATGTCCTTCTTTGCGTGATTCTCCCTATTATCTGCTCGTCTGAGGCAGCAAGATTTATGACCAAGTCTATTTTTTTATTAAGCTTCCAAAGCGCATTTTCAAGGAACACTGCCTGGTCAATGGTTCTTGGATAGCCGTCAAGTATAAATCCGCTTTTGTATGCTTCCTGCCTTAAGCCCTTCTCTATGACTTTATTGACAACACTATCCGGCACCAGAAGCCCTTTCTCAACATACTGGATAAGCTCGCTGTTTCCGCTTTTGATCTCGGCCCTGAAAATGTCTCCTGTCGAAATGTGCGGAATCTTATACTTGGCAGAAAGCGCGTCAGAGACTGTCCCTTTCCCGACTCCAGGGGGCCCAAATATTACAATTTGCATTTTTATCCCAAGTAGCCGACATCCTCCTTGATGTCAACCTCCTCCTTCCATGAAGTCCTCATTTTTTTCACGTATTTTAAGAGCTCATTTTTAAGCTTTTTCCATGTTTCAAGTGCCCTTTCAATGAATTCCGCCTCTTCCTTATCTATATGGCTTAATGAAACCTCAATTGAGTGCCTGTTCAAGTCCATCAGCTCGCTGTAAAGGCTGTACATTTCATTCTTCTCTTTTTCATTGAAGTATCTTGTCTCATGCATCGCATAAAGGTTAGAGGTATCCGGCTGCAGGACCTCTTCAAGCATTCTTGTATAGAAATCAAGCTTTTCAGCTATTCTCCTGATTATTGCCCTGAACAGGAAATTCGTCTCCTCCAGGTCGCTTATCTCGAATTCGCTGTCCAAGTCATTGAAATCAGGGAGCTTAAGCTTCTTCTTCAGCTCACCATACTGCGATTCTGTTTGCTTGTTTGATGGCATTTTGGATTAAAATAAGCCTCCGAGGGGAATTGCACCCCCGACCTCAACCCGGTAATTAACCTGCGGATGGCTTGCAGCAGCTACAAGTTTCGGCTATGATATCCGCCGCAATAGCTACTATGCTACGGAGGCAATATTAATTAAATTGAGATTTAAAAGTTTATTTAAATAGGTTTTCATAGATTAATCCAGAATCATTCTTCATACCCAAACTGCCTTGCAAAGAACGGCTCAGGCACTGGGGTGAATGTCCTCAGCTGGAGGAACTGCTTGACCTTTGCCTGTATCTTGTAAGACTCCCTCCAAAGCTCCTTCTCCCTCTTGTCCAGCTCATGGTGCATGATTCTTTTTTCATAAAGGGGCTTGAAATGCTTCAGCAGCCAATGATGGTCCCAGAGATGCTGGTAGTCAAGCTCAATATATGGCCTGAAGAACATCTCTATTTCTCCTTTTTGAGCGTTCATTTTCTTTCCCTGGTGGATGACCTCAACATTTTGCATGTAGACGCAGTGCGCGTCAATCTCAAGCTTATTCCTGAAATAGCCGCTGTACTTGTATTCGGGGTATTTATATGCCCTCCACCAGAACCAGATTTCCTTGCCTCCCCTATGAATGCCGCGCTGGTAAACATTCTCGGAATAAAGCGTCTCGATATCCTCATGATCAGGATTATTATCCTTACCTAGCCACCCATCTTCCTGCAAAAGCTCATGAAGCATGAGATAAAGGTTTCTTAATGAGAAAACATCGCTGTATTTGACCTTAAATTCAGGTATTGCTATTACTCCGCCTTCCGCAGCCATAAGGAATTCCCTAAAAAATAAGTTTATAAAGGTTTCTACATTTTGGCCCTTCATGCAATTATTTATTTCATTTTAATATCCTTAACTATAATGTAGGCCTGCTCGGAGCTGCTTACGCCTATTATGCGGAAAACAAATAAAAGAAACATTATTAAATAATCAAATGATTTATCTTATTTGAAATGAGGTGGATAAAATGGCAAAAACAAAAAAAGCGAAATCAAAAAAAACTCCATTAGTCAAGGTCTATTCAACAGTTACCTGCCCATGGTGCATGAAGACAAAAGAATTTCTGAAAGCCAACAACGTCAAATACGAGGATATAAATGTAGGAACAGACGAAAAGGCGAGAAACGAGATGTTTGAGAAGTCAGGCCAGTTCGGAGTGCCTGTGACAGATATTAATGGAACTATTATAGTTGGTTATGATAAAGAGGCGCTGAAGAAAGCTCTTAAGTTATGATTATAAGAATCAAAACCCGTCAATAAGTATTTATACACGCTTTTTGTTGCTTATGATAAGGTGGATTGCCTTGAAGAAAGACGTCAATAAGGTTCTCTTATTCCTTCTTGTAGTTCCATTGGTGCTTTATGCCATATTAAGCGCTTATTATGAAAGCAGATTGAAGGATATTGAAATGAAATATATGGAGAATGCTGCTGGAAATGTGGTTTTTAGCCGGATAAATGAGACCATTAAGTCGAATGCTGCTTTAAAGTCCGATAAAGAATCTCTTGAAAGGGGGTATTATGAGCTTAAGAGCAGCAATGAAGAGCTGAATAATAAAAATCAAAAGCTGCTATCTGAGGCTAATTCCCTGAAGTCAGAGATCGAATCATTGAAAGATAAGTTCGATACATTGCTCGAAAGGTTCCAGCAGGTCCAGAATGCCCTGATTTCGGCAAACGACAAGAACGCTAAATTGAGCGGAAAGGTCAGCGAGCTTTGCGCAAAGCTAAAGGAGGCTGGAGGTAAGGATGAGAAGTGTTAAAATGGGTTTTATTTTTCCTGTCTGGCAATATTTCCAGGATGAAGATATTATTTTTTAACAAGATTATCGTTTTCTTTGTCTGGACAGAGCCGTCATCATGGCTTATCATGATATCTCCAAAGCCATCGCCATTGACATCAGCTATCCTTCTTCCGACGTTCTTTCCATCTTGTGTAAATGGAACAGGAGAAATCCAAAAATCGTTTCTTGTCCATCCGCTTCCATTGTTGATGAAGGCACTTTGCGAAGTGGTGCTTGAATTCCTGTAATCCTGCAAGATGTCAACTAATCCATCACCGTTAAGGTCAAACAATCTCAAGCCTTTATCAACTCCTCCTCCGTCGGTAAAGTCTTCAGAAGGCACCCATTGTGGAGAGGAAATCCATCCGCTTCCGTTATTAAGCCAGGCATCTCTTGTGCCTCCGCTTCCTTTCAGGATGTCCACTAGACCATCTCCGTTGACAGCCCTGCCGTCTGTTCTTATTTTCAGAATGTCAACTCGCCCGTCGCCGTTAAAATCAGCTAACTGGACTCCTTGCTCAATGTAGTCAGTGCCGTCAAAATCAGAAAAAGAAACTGGCGGAGGCCAGCTTAAGATGTCTTCATGCCATGAAGATCCATTATTAAGCCATGCCTGGTATACTGTGTTTTGGCGGCGTCTCTGCCCTTTTTTTGTCCGTTTACGTCAAAAACAAACAAGTCCGGAGGCGCAAACTGCATTGAAAGGTTGAATGCTGTCTTGTTGTTTAGCCATGCCATAGAATTAGCCCAAGATTTTAAGGATTATTAAGCTTTTCTGAGGGGAAATGTGTTATTTGGAAAAAAGAACTTTACGTACCATTACCAAAATCAACATCGAACGGAGGCGCCCATGTTGAAGACTGATCTAACCAGTCTGTACCGTTGAGTATTCATGCTTTTTCTAACCCACTCTTGCCCCGTATAAAGTCCGGAAAGCCGTCATTGTTTAAGTCTGCTATTCTAAGCCCTTTGTCCTTTCCGTCAACTGTAAACGGCAAAGGCCCGCTCCAGTAGTCGTTTCTGGTCCAGTCTGAGCCGTTGTTGATCATTTTTACTTCTACGGGTGATTAGCAATATATAGCTTTCCATAAAAAAATGATTAATAGTCCAAGATTATAGTGGCTCGGCAGGGCTGTAGCGGAATCTCGGCTTGGCAGGCTTCTATTAAATTCACGTTCCATTAATAATATAAAACATTAAAAACAATAAAATAAAAAATAATC
>JACOUX010000047.1 GCA_016177615.1 Candidatus Woesearchaeota archaeon
GTACCTCTCCAAGTCTTTTGGGTCGTCTCCTATCAAATCTCCAAATAGTTGAGATTTTTCTTTCGGTTTGATCTCAGTAACAGATTTTACAAGTTCAGATTTAGAAAAAGATTCAATTTTGTTGGCTGGAATTGAGACATACCAACTATTGATTCCTCTAAAAGTAAGAAATTTTATTCCTTCTAATGTCAATTTCTCTTCTTCGCTTTTATTCAGTCCATGAGTGAAGTATACTTTTATATGAATTATTTCTTGATTTATTTTTTCTATTTTATATCTTAGTTCTGCAGAAATCTTTTCTTCAAATATTGTCTGATTTAAAATCCTACTTTCATTTTCTAGTTGGTGCTCAACAGTTTTATTCCCTTCTGGAATTTCCTTTGTATAAGCAATTCTGTAAATCTCACATCCACTAATAATCAAAACCACACTCAAAAAAAATGTTATCATAAAAAGCATTTTTTTCATATTCCACCACCCATTCCTTTATTGTTCTCAATCCAACTGTACAATAACATTTTTGTTTGTTTATTTTTCCAGCTTAATTTTTTTCATCTTATTCTACTTATGTCTAATTCTTTGATATTAGGACCAAAAACATGAACTTCATAGCCACTTAAGTCGTAACTTGAACTGAATGCTCCATATTCCGTAAGGACTATTGCGGCTTTTTGCATATCTTTAGTTGAGTAGCCTGTAACAACTACATGGATTCTTCCATATTTAGTAGTTAGAATTATCCTTCCTCTTCCTTCAATTTCCCCTTCAAGACAACTTTCTTTATTTTCAAGAATCTCACGAGTTATCTTATTTTTGCAAGAATTTCCTAAAGATATTAGATTAGCTGAGGACAAATTAGAAATTTCACTATCCTCTATAGTTTTCATATTTAATAGAGAAGCATAATTCCTCTTGATTATTGGTGTTACTTGATGTGGTTCAACTGGGGTGAATACTGAGATTATATCATTCGCACTTATCAAAAATTCTATTTCTTTTTCATCATTTGGAATAACTATTCTTGTTGGAATGCTTTCATTATTTATAAAAAAATCTGGATAGTTACTTAAATCAATAAGTTCAGATTCTGTTGGTTTTGCAGGTCCAAGTTGTGTCTCAATAGCCAGTACATAATCGTCTTCAGCTATTGAACGAATTTTGTCTTTATTAGCTCTCACCACAAATAGATTTATTCCGATACGTTCTTTTACTTCACCATAAGTTTGTAATCTATCCCTGCATTGTGTAGTATTAATTTCGTAGTAGCATTGTATCATCAAGTTCCAAGTGCCATCACCATTGTCAACCCAAGAAGGCTGGTTTTCACGTTTAAGAGATGCGTATATTTTATCTTCTATTTTGTTTCCACGACTATCTACATCTTTAGTGATATTCTTTGGTGGTTCTACATAAGTTCTACAACCTACCAAAAACAAAATAACTACAATAGCTATCAAAATCAATAAAATATTTTTAATTTCCATAATTCTCCCTCCAGAAATCATTTATATTTTCTAGCTGTTGTTCCCAATAAGCCTTATCAAAGCTTATATTCAGATCATAAGTATAAATGTCATTAGAGTCAATAATATCGCCAAACAACACTTGACTTCTGTCCAAAGTCTTGTACCATTGAGCCAAAGCAACTGAAGCATAAACATATCTTAAATCAGCATATTTATCATCTGAATTTACTTCTATCTGAGCTCTTTGCGCATTATTATTGAACCATTGCGTTAGATTTCCTTTCCAACTGTTAAACCGAGAATTAATATCGTCTTTTGCTTCTTGCCTCACATTAAATCCATCGATATTAGAGTAAGACCATTTTAATTTAGACTCTACTTTCAGAGTTGTATTCGTCAGAAATATTTTACAGTTTTCTCCTTCTGCTTTTAATGAATTAGGAGAAATCCAAGTTGCTGCTTCCCATTGAGGATAGCCGTCATAGCCAGAATTCTTGATTTCATTTACATATGGGCTTTGCTCATATAGAGAATATAGTTGCTGGATTATGCTTTTGTATTCGTCTATAGACGCTTGAGTGTTGAATGCGCTGAATTTTAATTTGACATCAGCATCAAGCATAACTCTACCAGTTTCTGTGCTTGCCAAGTAAGCATCAACAAATTTAGTAGAATTCACATTCTTATTGCTCAAAGTTTTAGTTGGAGTAAAATAACTGTTAAATTCATTAATTTTATCTTTTTTTATCAATTTTGGCACCTCGCTACATCACCCCATTAGTCACTTAGTCGCATTTATCAGCGCTTCTGTCAGGTTGATTATTCTCTCGCTCGTTGTATTTGCGAACTCCAAGTTGTAGAGAACAGGCGTCAAATTAAACATATTCACATTTGTATCAGAAACCCCTATGCCGTTGAAAGCCCACATTTTGCTTCCTTTCTTCACGGCCCTGTCGAAAGTCCCCTTTGCCTGCCCATTGGACAAGTTCCTTGCATATATCTGCAGGTCTGTATAGTTGGTGTAGCTGCTCAATAACGCATTTTGGATTCCTATCCCTATCGAGTCCCTTCTGCTGCTTTCCAATCCGGTTATTGAAACCTTCAAAGAGCCGCTTGTGCTTGTGAGATTTTGATTTCCTGAAGAATCATTGCAGCTTATGAAAAGATAGGAAGTGTCATAAACAAACTCGTCCTGACTTGTTAAGGTGCAGAAATGCAAGGTAGAGCCTTCACCAGAAGCAGCCCCTGTGCAGTTTCGGGAACTGCCCATGTCTGTGTAATTCAAATTCAAGGCCGTTGAGCTGCTGCTCCCAGCCACAGCGCACCATGCATTCTCGCTTGTGTTGAACTGAACTGCAGGTAACGCAGATGATGTGCTGCACGCAATACTCTTGTCACTATTCCAGCTTTCACATCCATTTGTGCTGCTTGTCAGGTTGTAATATGTTATTGATGGTGGAGTTGTATCAGGAGGCGCAGGCAATGCCATAGGCGCTCCAAGCGTATAATTCCAGACTGCAATGCCCTTTAAACGGACTCCAGTAGTGTCTGCACTATTAATTGCTATTGTTAAGTTATTTATCGAATCCGTTCCTGTAACTGAAGATTGGCTACCAGTATCCGTATTATTTATGTATAAACGGGATGTTGAATTATAGCATAGAGTTGCATTGATTTCTTGATTTGCAGATAATACATTGGTCATTTCTAAATAGAGGTTACCATCTCCTATATGTAGCGTTAAAGATTTTGAGCCGCTCTGTGCAGTATCAGCACATACCTCCCCTACTGCATTGCCACATCTTTTAACATCAGAAAACCCAATGCCCCCTACTGTATTAGATACGACAGTTATAAATTCGTATTGTATATCAGCACACATATCGGGTCCAAATTTAGGGGACAGCATTCCTGTCGTAAAATAGGTTTCCGTATACCCGCCAGTCCTGGTAATATTCACGCTGCATTCTCCAACATTATATGTAGGAGTGCCTCCGGTGCTGCTTTGATACCATAATGACGCATTATTATATGAAGGATAGCATATGCCAGAACCGCTAAAGCTTCCTGCTATAAAGATATAATCACTCCTTGTTGTCGAATCGCTGTCATTGCTCATGGTTGCAAAAATATTTCTTGGAATTGCGTAAGAATATGTCAAACTGATTAAAAATACAAATGCCAATAAAAAAATAATTTTTCTCATTCTCCCACCTCTTTTATCTCAAGCGGGCTAATGCGGAATGTCGGATCTTGTGATACAAAACTATTCCTTGCGGCTTTGTAAAGGATTTTAGTGCCATCCCCGCAAAAAATAAATTTCTGGCATTGCTTGCCTCCGTCGCATCCGTTAAAAATTCCATTTCTTGCGCTTCCACCTTTAAGTGTGCCACAAGTTATCGCCAAGCAGCCGTTTTCCGTATTGTTAACGCAAGTACCCCAGCTTGAGAAGTCAATCTCTTTTTTCTGGATTAAAGCGCCATTATTTGCTGTCACAACAAATTTATCCAAAGGCTTGCATTCTGTTGAATTTTTCTTAATGATGATTTCTCCGGTCTTGCAGCTATAGCTGATTTGTGCCTGTTGCAAAGAACAGCCTGTATTCGGGCCAGTGATGTTTAAGCATCTTGTATAGTTATAGTAATGGATGCAGTTTCCTATTATCGGCTGCACCTCATCATAAAATCTTGTAATGCAGCTTTTTTTCTCTTCTAAGCTGATGCTGGTCGATTGAGGCTGCTGGCTTGATACTGCAAATGCCAACAAACTGGCTAGCAAAATAAATAATAATATCGACTTGCCTATTTTCATATAGATTCACCTCGATGGTTATAATTTATACAACTTGAATAAGTGGCCAATGCCAAAAATATATTTACATTGATAGAAATAAGTGAACGAGCTATAGCATACCTCTTTTTAGGCAAAAAAATGTCAAATCCCCCCCTAGAACATTCCCACAACTAGGGATTATTTAATACTTCCTATTTCTGGACCACTGTGCTGTCCCAAAACTATATTAACCAATTAAATTTATCACGAGTTATGAACAAAAAAACAAACTTATCGGATAATGAATGGAAGAAAAAGCTCACGCCTGAGCAATACCATGTCTTAAGGGAAAAGGGAACTGAAATGCCTTTTACAGGCAAGTTCGTCCACAGCAAAAAGAATGGAATGTACACTTGCGCAGGATGCGGCAATGAATTGTTTTCCTCTGACACAAAATTTGATTCAGGGACTGGCTGGCCGAGCTTTGATGCTCCGAAAAACAGGGAAAATGTGGAGTTGAAGAAGGATTTTTCCCATGGTATGATGAGGACAGAAGTTATATGCAAGAAGTGCGGCGGCCATCTTGGGCACCTTTTTGGCGACGGCCCGACTAAAACGGGGCAGAGGTACTGCATCAACTCGTGCGCGTTGGATTTTGAGGAGAAGAAATAGAATCTTAAGTCTGATTTTTTAGACTATTAATAAAAATTTAAAATATTTAATGCGTTAGGAAATATTCCTACACTTTTGCCAAAATAATAAATGTTTCAGAACTAAAATATTGACCTAAACTTCATTGGAATAAAATAGAAATAAATAAAATAAATGAGCTTAATAGCCCATATCTTCCCCCATTCCGCCCATTCCTGGAGGCATCTTTGGCCCTTTGTCCTTTGAGCCCGCTGATGCAATCACGTCATCAATCCTTAATATCATGATTGCAACTTCCGAGGCAGAGCTTACAGCCTGCGTCTTTATCTTAAGCGGCTCAATAACTCCTTTCTTCCACGAATCTGTTATCTTGCCTGTGAAGACGTCCACACCGGCCCATTTCTGCTTCTTTGAATGGGCAGACTTCAGCTCTGTCATGATGTCGATCGGGTCAAGGCCTGCATTCTCAATCAAAGTTCTTGGGATTATTTCCATCGAATCTGCAAACGACTGGACTGCCAGCTGCTCTCTCCCGCTCAAAGACTCGGCGTACTTTCTCAGGTTCATCGCAAGCTCGACTTCTGGTGCTCCTGCGCCTCCAACCACTTTTCCGTCTTTCAAAGCTGCAGACACGTCGCCGACAGCGTCTGTTATTGCCCTCTCAATTTCATTAGTGACATGCTCTGTTCCGCCCCTCACCAAAATTGTAACAGCTTTTGGGTTCTTGCATTCAACAATGTAAGTGAATTGGTCGTCTCCAATCTTCCTTTCCTCGACTGCGCCTGCAAATCCCAAATCTTCCTTGCTTAAGTCGTGAAGGTTGCTTACTACATTTCCGCCTGTCGCCTTTGCGATCTTCTTCATGTCAGAATCTGAAACTCTCCTAACGGCATAAATCCCTTTTTTGGCAAGGAAATGCTGCGCGACATCATCAATTCCCTTCTGGCATATCAGGACATTTGCCCCTGTTTCAGAAACCTTCTCAACCATGTCCCTCAGCATTTTTTCTTCCTGGTCAAGGAACGCCTGCAGCTGGTCAGGCGAAGTTATCTCAATCTTTGCGTCAATCTCAGTTTTCTTGATTTCAATTTCCTTGTCAAGCAATGCAATTTTTGCATTCCTCACAAGCCTTGGCATCGATGCATGTACTTTTTCCTTGTCAATCACAATGCCCTTGATCAATTCAGAATCCTCGACAGAGCCGCCGCTTCTCTTCTCAAGCTTTATGTTGTCCTGGTCTACTGAGTTGTCGGGCTCAGCAACCAATTTTACCGCCTTCACTGCAAGCTCGCTTAATGTTTCCTTTGCATACTCAGCCCCTTTTCCTGTCATTGCAGTCATTGCAATCTGCTTTAAAACATGCTCATCCTTGGAGGTTATTGACTCAGCCATATCGTTAAGGACTTCCAAAGCTTTATCAGCTGCTATTCTGTAGCCTCTCGAGATTACAGCAGGATGAACGTCCTGGTCCAGCAAGGCTTCTGCATTTTTCAATAATTCCCCTGCAAGGACAACTGCTGTTGTAGTTCCATCCCCAACTTCATTTTCCTGGGTCTTTGCAACCTCTACAATCATTTTTGCCGAAGGGTGCTCAATCTGCATCTCTTCAAGAATCGTGACTCCGTCGTTTGTGACTGTGACATCCCCAAGGGAATCAACAATCATTTTGTCCATCCCTTTCGGACCTAAAGTTGTCCTTACTGTCTCTGCTACGACCTTCGCGGCCATTATATTTGTCCTTTGCGCATCTCTTCCTACGCTTCTCTGGGTGCCTTCCGGCAAAATAAATATCGGCTGTACCTGCTGTGCCATTTTCACATCTGCCTCCACATTTTATTTTTCGAACTATGTTAAAAGTAGAAGAATTGGTAAATATCTGGTCTATATAAATCTATCTTTTTTTTGTGCCAAAGCTTGTTAAAATTTAATAAACTGCCTGTTTGTTCCCAGGCATTATGCCCATAGCAAAAAAAATAATTTCCTTTTTTAAGAAAAGTGGACCGATGCCCAAAAACCCGGGCTATTGCGAGTTCTGCAAAACCCCAAACAACTTCCAGCTTGCGTTCTTCTGCAGCGCCTGCAGCAGATATTACTGCGGTGAGCATAAGTCCAGGGAAAGCCACAAATGCAATGCGAAAACCGGGAAAAATCAGCCTATGCCCTTGTAACTTCATGCCCGCCAAACTCGTTTCTTAACGCGGCAACTACTTTGCCTGCAAACCTTGGCTTTTTCCGTGATTTTTTTCTTGCGTCAAGGGCATATTTTATGCTTCCAACATCAACGCCAAACTCTTTTGCAGTTTTAACAGCCCATTCTCCTGTTTCTCCGCCGCCGACTACTCCTTCTATCTTGTCCAATTTCCGGTCTTTGCTGAACGCTTTCTCAGCCAGCTCAACTAGCCAGCTCCTGATGACAGAGCCGTTTTTCCATGTGGTTGAGATTTTCTTGAAATCAAGGTTCTTATATGGCCCTTTAAGCAGCAGCTCATAGCCCTCCCCATAAGCCTGCAATAGGGCATACTCTATTCCGTTATGCACCATTTTGACAAAATGCCCGGTGCCAGATGGTCCTACATAAGCATAGCCATTTTTTGCCGAGACCGCTTTACATACCGGCTCAATCTTTTTGAAAATATTTTTGTCGCCGCCTACTGTAAGGCAGGCTCCGTATCTTGCGCCGCTTAATCCTCCGCTTGTTCCAATGTCAAGAAAATGGATTTTTTTATTTTTCAAGTAATTGTATCTCCTGATTGAGTCTTTGTAGAATGAATTTCCGCCATCAATAATCACATCATTTTTTTTGAGGTAAGGCAATAACCATTCAATCACGGCATCAACTGGCTTTCCGGCGGTAACCATGAGCCAGATTATTTTTTGCCTGGGCAGCTTATCAATTAATTCCCTTAATGAATAAGCAACCTCAACATTTTGCTTTTTGATTTCATCAACTGCCTCATGGCTTCTGTTGTAGGCAACAACACCAACTTTGTGATCTTTAAGATTCAGGGCCATGTTGAAGCCCATCCTTCCCAAGCCGATAAAGCCGATTTTCATAAAAGTGCATTTATTTTGGTGTTTAAATAAGTTATTATTTTTATTTTGTATATTGCATCGAAAGAATTATAATAAAAAAGTAGATCCCTAACCAAATGAAAGAAAAAAAGAAGTATCTTGAAGGGACAGGTAAAATCTTAAGAGAAAGCATGAAAGAAAAGGTTAAATACAAAGTTGTAATATTGGGAAAGGAGTTTGTTGTTTACCCTAATGTATTCTCACCAAAGTATTTTAAGGACACTGAGTTTTTCGCAAAATGCCTCCCTATAAAAAAAGGAGATGAATTTCTAGAAATTGGATGCGGAACCGGAATAATCTCTGTTTTTGCTTCAGCGAAGGGAGCATCTACGATCACTGCAATTGATATAAACCCAGCAGCAATCAAAAACACGAAAGAAAATATAAGGCTCCATAATATTAAAAATAATTTTAAAGTTCTGAAAGGCGATATTTTTAAGCCTTTAAAAGATCATAAGTTTACCGTTATATTCTGGAATACTCCATTCGGATTTACCACGAAAAATAATTTAACGGTTCTGGAAAAAGCGGTCTTTGACGAGAATTATAAATCAACCAGGGATTTTATAAAACAGGCTTGGAAATATCTCAAAAAGAACGGAAGGCTTGTCATAGGATTTTCATCAACACTCGGGCATTTAACAGAGCTAAGAAAAATTTTGATTGAAAACGGATATACTATAAAAATCCTCAAGCAAACTTTATCAAAAGAGGCCTATAATGTAAAATTTGAGTTGATAGAGGCACGTCTTAAATGAATAAAAAATTATATATTTTTGCCGTATTATTCAAAATTTAATAAGTGCCGCCCTCACCGGAGAAGCATCCCCGTTCTTTATCTTCAAAGGCAGCCCGTGAAAGAAATACTTTCCTCCCTTTACTTTGCTTAAATCCATCCCTTCAAAAATTACAATGTTATTCTTTAGCAGTATTTTATGCGTTTCATGGTTTGGCTGGCTTCTCTCAATTCCAAGATTATCAATGCCGACAGCTTTTATTTTTTTTGATGCCAAAAATTTTGCCCCGCTCTTGTCGAGATAAGTAAACTCCGGATTAAATGCCCTATCGGGCAAAATTTTTGTTTTTAGCAGAACGATTTCATCCTTTTGAATTTTAATTTTTGAATTTTTAAAATGGTTTTTTGTTATTGAATCTTTTATTTTTGTAAAATCAAGAACAACGCATTTTCCCATAAACCTGTCTAAATTAATTTCATCAATAGTTTTTCCGTTTTCAAAAAAATGAAATGGCGCATCGACATGTGCTCCTGTATGTGTTTCAATCTCAAGCTTTGATTCATTGGCCCCTTCTTTCAATGTTCTTATAGCTGATAATTTTGGCTTTTTCCCTTCTTTGTTCTTATAAACAGCCATGTCTTCAGATATTGTAGGTGATAGGTCGTAGAGCTTCATTTTGATTTTCCCAATTGGTCAGCATAGCTTGGTCTTTTCGGCTCGACCCATTTTCTTCCATCCCTCTCAATAAGCTCATCTGCCTCTTTTGGGCCCCATGTGCCTGCTTGGTATAACTTCGGCTTTATATTCTTGAAAGCTTCAATCAAGGGATCAATCACCCTCCACGCATTCTCAACCTCGTCCCATCTTGTGAATAATGTCTGGTCTCCAATCAGCACATCATAAAGAAGCCTTTCATAAGCCTCAGGGCTGTTTGGTCCGAACTGGCACTCATGGCAAAAGTCCATGTTGACATCGTCAATGATAAACTTATTGCCTGGGACTTTTGCGTTGAACTGCAGAGTTATTCCCTCATATGGCTGGACCCTTATCTTCATCATATTCCTTTGGGGAGCCAATTTTGAAAATAGCCCGAAATGCACGTCTTTATAGACAATTACAATCTCTGTTGCCTTGTCCTTCAGCCTTTTCCCTGTCCTGACATAAAATGGGACATTTTTCCACAGGCTGTTGTCTATCTGCAGCCTAAGGGCAAAATAAGTTTCTGTTTTTGAGCTTTTGCTGACTTCAGGCTCATCGGCATATGCTATAGCCTTTTTTCCGCTTGCCTCTCCGCCCGAATACTGCCCTTCTACGGCAATTTTGCCAATGCCCATTTTATTAAATCCTGAAATTGACTTAAGCGCCTTTACTTTTTGGTTTCTGACTTCTTCAACTGAAAGCTTTTTCGGCTCAGCCATTGCAACAAGCGCCAGCAATTGCATTATATGGTTTTGGACAACATCCCTTAAAGCCCCTGCATTGTCATAATAGTCACCCCTGCCCCCAACCCCAAGAGTTTCAGCCACTGTTATTTGAATATGGTCGATATATTCCCTGTTCCACAGCGGCTCGAAAATGCTGTTTGCAAACCTAAGGGCAAGAAGGTTTTGCACAAGCTCTTTTGCCATGTAATGGTCAATCCTGTAGACCTGCTTTTCGTCAAATACACTCGTGATTGCATTGTTAAGCTTCCTTGCAGAATCCAGGTTGTGCCCAAACGGCTTCTCGAACATGACTTTGCTGAAAGGCTTGCCGAGCTCATGCTTGCCAGCCAGGCCTGATTCCTTAAGGTTTTTTGTGATATTGCCGATTAATTGCGGCGGAGCAGCCAGATAAAAAACCCTCTCGCAGTCGCTGCATTCCTTTCCCGAAATTTGGCCTATAAAATCCTTAAGCTTTCCATAATCATTATCATCCAAAAAGTCAAGCTGGTGATAGTATATCCTGTTAATTAGCTTATCAAGAATTCCCTGGCTGACCTTTACCCTTGAAAACTTTTTTATCGAATCTGCAGCTTCTTTCCTGTAATCCTCGCTTGTTTTTTTCTTCCTTGCAATGCACACAATCCTGAACTTCTCCTTCAACTGCCTTTCCTGCTCCATGAAGTAAAAAGCAGGCAAAAGCTTCCTGTTGGTCAAATCTCCTGTTGCCCCGAATATTGAAAATATGCAATGCTCATCTTCCATGCCATGGCTTGCTCAGGGCACCTTTTTATATTTATTGCTTCAATAGGCAGAGTTCAAAATGTCAGTTTTAGCATCTGACTTTGCGAGCATTATTGCAGTCAGAAGCAAACGAAAAGGAAATTGCAATGGGAATTTTCGTTTTAACTAACAAATTTGCATGCGAGCTGATGCTAAAACCGAGCCTTTGGCGAGATTTTGAACGCTGCCGCTTCAACAATCTTTATTAATTTGCTCA
>JACOUX010000048.1 GCA_016177615.1 Candidatus Woesearchaeota archaeon
AGTTGTCCGTCGAACCGCCTGTTGTGGTGGAATTTCATTAAAGAAATGCAATCTTTAGTGCAAATCACTAGGGTTATGATTCAAAATCTATGTATTTTTATGCTAAAACATAAAAACGGTTTCAAAATGTTCGTATAATGCACAGAGCTTTGCGAACTTTTTCTCCTCGAAAAATTGCCCTCGAAGTTTGAGGCAACCCGCAAACTTCAGAGCTGGCTAATTTTTCAGAGCTGAGAAAAAGTTAGGAATTTCTGAAAGAAATTTGACACTCTGGGGCGTTAGTAATAAAGAAGTGCATTAGACGAACACATCAATAGCATTTTAATTGGGCGATGACTGAAAACTATTCTGAGAATCTTATTAGACGAATATTGTTATAGTGTATCTTAATCAAGTAAAATTCGAAAGATTTAATAATCAGCTTAGAAATGTAAAATAAATTTGTACGTGATTGCAATGGGTAGAACAAAAGAAAAACAAAAACGTGTTGGTAAGAAAGAGGATAAACAAATTCGAAAACTATTAAAAAAGATAGATAATTATAAAATATTTGTAGATATGAAAAAAGACCGCGAAACAAAATTTAATGCGCGTCTCATGGATCATATTAAACAAGGGCAAGATTCTCTTGAAGTTACTAACAAAAATATTCCTTCTGCAGAATTTGTTGGTGAAACTTTTAGACCTGAATTCTATTTGGGTAAGGTAGCTCATAAAACTTGTGCAGTTGAGTGCAAACGCTTGATAGATAAGAACGCCAAGACAAAATGGAAGGAAGGGTTAAGCCAGGCACTGTTATATTCAGAAGTATACAAAGCAGTTATACTTGTCTTTTTTGACTATACCAAAAAAAGCAATTACTATGAACATTTTGGAAGGGGAAACAGTATTGAGAGTCGATTTAGGAAAAAAATGCGAGACAACAATATACATATTCTCCTACTTAAGCCCGTTTAATGACCTCAATAAACCTATAAATCATTCTCGCTAACTCATCAATTTCTTTCGCAAGCACTTCAAAATCTCTCACTAAAACATACTTCAATTCTTTACTCAATAAAAGAAGACTCTCAACTTCTTTCAAACTGGCATAAGCTTGATACAGAAAGCGTTGGAAGTCCTGAGTTGTGTGTTTTGACGCACCTTCCGCAATGTTGCTGGAAATTGAAGTTGCAGCTCTTCTTAGCTGGGAAGTAAGGTTATACTTCTCGTGATTTGGGTATTTTGCAGTCAGCTTGTAAATTTTAACTGCTAAATCAAAACCTCTTTTCCAGATTTTCAACTGTTTATAGTCTTGTACCATTTTACAGTACCTCCGTAGAATCCCTTCTTTGAGGGATTTCTTACACTAAACTAAGAAATCCCAAAAACTAGCAAAAATGCCCGTTAAGCGAAACTGCGTAATTGATTTTTGGTGCAAAACCGAAAATCATTATTTGGCAGTTTTGCGTGGGCATTTTTGCGTCAGGAACAGAAGCACCTAGAAAACTGAAAACAAGCCCAATTAAAATGCGTAAAATATCAATTAGTTCTGAAAGTAAAACGTAAATAGCCCCAGAGTGTCATTCGGACATTATGACGCAAGGAATAAGTCCGAACCGCAAAGCGTGTATTATGCGAACCCGTTAGGGTCAATTTCAAAAATTGACTTTTCAAGTTGCCGTTTTTTTAGTTCTGATAACTTTATCAGCTTGTGCCTGTACATTGTGAAGCAATGTTTGTATAATGCCAAGCATTATGCGAAAGGCAAATATTAAGAAAAACGGTTTCCTTACTGAAAACCCACTAAAAACCCTAAACTCTTGACTGATAACCAGCCTTAAAGCTGAAAAGATAGCTAAACTTGTAGTTTTCTATTAAAAATTTCAGTAAGGCAACTTGAAAAGTTCGTATAATACGGATTAGGCGAAGTTTTTTATACTAGTTATCTTAAGATATGCAAAAAAGGTGTAAAAAATGCTTGATAAGCTGGCTACTGAGCTGAAAATAAGGGGTTTTAGCAGCAGAACTGTGGATTCTTACGTTTACCACAATAAAAGGTTTCTGGAATTTGTTAAGAAAGAGCCATGCAATGTTGATGAAAGCGATGCCAAGAAGTATATTGCTTATTTAATGTCTGAGCGAAAGTTTAAGCCAAGGAGCGTAAATCTTGCTTTAAGCTCGTTCAAGTTCTTTTACAGCGAAATCATCAAAAATAGCGCATTTAATGCTGTCAAGGCGCCAAAATCTGAGAAGAAGCTTCCGACAGTTCTGACGAAAGGCGAAATAAAGAAAATGCTGGAGTCAGTTAACAACCCAAAGCATAAGCTCCTGATTGAATTTATGTACTCTTCGGGATTGAGGGTAAGCGAATGTGTGAGCTTAAAGCTGGATGACCTGGATTTCAACGAAAAGATCGGCAAAATAAAGCATGGCAAAGGAAATAAAGAAAGGTACATCATACTTTCTGATAATCTAATCCTTCATCTTAATGAATTTGTAGCCAAGAGAAAAGATATAAGCTCATATATTTTTTCAGTTAAAGGCAGGCCAATCACCATAAGGCAGGCTCAAAAAATTGTAAAAGAGGCTGCATTGCGAGCCGGCATAAAGAAAAGGGTATTCTGCCATGCCTTGAGAAGCAGCTTTGCCACACATTTGCTTGAATCTGGAACTGATATAAGGGTGATTCAGGAGTTACTTGGCCATTCCGACCTCTCAACAACCCAAATTTACACAAAAGTTTCAACGCAGCAGCTTAAAAAAGTCAAAAGCCCTCTTGATACCCTATGAACTCTGCTTGTAAAGCTTCGGCTCTGGCGTAATTCTATCAAAAACCTCAATAACCCAGTAAAAGAGCGGGAAAAAAAGAATGATTGCAGTTAAAGTATACAAATTCAGCTTTATCACGTTGTATACTATCGGCGTGAACATAACTAAAATATAAGTCACCCATCTTATTTTTCCGATATAAAAAACAATGATCTTAATCTTTATCCCAGCCATAATTACAAAAACACCGTAGGCAAAAACACTGATTGCTACAAGCAGCTTAAAAAAAAACCCTATTGTTATAGATAAATACCCGTCTGTATAAAGCCTTAACAAGTACCTAAACCAGTCAATGCTGGCAAGTATTGCAATAGCGCCATTGCTTACGGCGTTTCCAAAAGAAGTTCCATATTTTTCCTGAAAAAATTCAGTGAAGAACCAGTTTATCCATACTGGAATCAGTATCCAGAACATTTCAGGCTCTTTTAGAGGGGCTGCAAAGATAGAGAACCAATATGCCAGCATACTCAAAAAGGCAAAAATCCAGGAAGATAAAATGCTAAATAAGCTGATAGTTTCACCTCTTTGCTTATTCTTTGGGTGACTACTATAAAAATCTGTTGAAAATTCTAGCTTAAAAGTTTCAATCAAAAATAAAAAATTATAAAAATTCAAAATCCAAACTCTGCCAAGCTCAATTGAAGTACATTTTCCTTGATTTGCAGAGTCTTAAATTCAGGATCAAGCCTTAGATGAGGCCTTGAACCAGTGTATCTTTTCATTATTGGGATTCCTTTTTCAATCAGACAAGTCACATAGTTTCCTGCCAGCTGCTCTGAAATGCCAAGCCTTTCCGCAATATCAGCGTATGTAACGCTTCCCTTCTCATCTTCCAGCGTGTAAATAACGAGAAAAACTTCCTGCTCCCTTCTGTTAAGCTTTTTGACATCAAAATGGCTTCTTTTCGGCCCGGGGAAATTATAGCCAGACTCAAGAAACATTTGCAGCTGGTCAACTCTTTCGCCCAGCCTTTCAAGCTTGCTTTCAATCTCGCAAATATACTCATAATTTGCAGAAATCTCATTCGTATTTTCATTTATAGCCTGTAGGTGCTCTTCAAACTCAAGCCTTATCCTTGCAAATTCTGCGCGAAGCGTTTTGCCCAGCCTGTTTGCCTTAATATTGCTAACTCTAAGAAGTATTTTTTTAAAAATACCAATCACCCCCAAAAAATTTTTGAACAATCAGCTCATTTATATAGCTTTCGATTTTAGGTTCTGCAACAGAATTCAATTTTAGATGCTACAAATGCTTAATGGCCTTGTAAATGTAGGACTTCTCTTTTCCAAGCCTTACGACACCAACTTCATCCAAGCCTTCCAACTCTTCTAGAAGCCTGTAAAAGGAGCTTTTGGAGCAAAAATTCTGCTCGTCAACAATCATCTCCCTTAACTGAAGCGCAGATACTTTCCCATATTTTTTAATGCAAGAAAGGATGACGCTTTTTACGTATTCTTTTGAGTTTCTTGTAAGCCTCCTCATTATTTTTTCCTTGATTGACATTTTTTTCTGCTCAAGCCTCTCAAGCCTTTCTTCGATGGCTGACAAGCCATTACTCCGGATTTCACCATGGGTTAAGTCAATTTTAGGTTGCTGTGCAGGCTCAATTTTGGCGTTCTTAGCCGCTATTTCATCTATCTTGGCATTCATCTCGTTTATCTTCCTTATAATACCTTCAAACGAATAGTACTCATCAATAATGCGCCTTATGTCTTCCCTAGTTTTCGGCGTATAAGAAAGCTCAAGCTGGAGCCTTTTAATGGCCTGCTCCTGTTCCATAGTTTTCCCGTAGAAATAATTGAGCCACTGG
The DNA here is from genome assembly GCA_016177615.1 of Candidatus Woesearchaeota archaeon. Classification (GTDB taxonomy): domain Archaea; phylum Nanobdellota; class Nanobdellia; order Woesearchaeales; family GW2011-AR4. The sequence continues at coordinate 4,622 of JACOUX010000048.1, forward strand.
AAAATGCTGCCGGTATCCCGCTTTACGTTTGCAAAAGATTTCTTGAGAAGATCATTCATCTGATCAAATTTCTTTTCAGCAACATAATCTTTTTTCCAAAACATAATTTAATTAAGTTTATCCAAATTATTTAAATCTTTTCATTTTTGGGAAATATTTGGGAATATAATAAGACTAATTTGAGAACATTATTAGTCGATAAATTTATGAATTTGGGACTTTTATAGTATTATATTGGGAATATAATGGGACTTAGGTTATATCAAAAAAATGCCAGTCGAGGCAATTAATACAAAAGTATTTGCCAAGGCCTGGTTGAGAGTAGAGGCAAATTTTAAGCAGAATAATTTAAATTAATTAAAAAGGTAATTTTAAAAATATCAGTGCCTGAAACGAGGCTTTTGGAACAGCAAATTAAATAAAAGGATTTTTAAGGATCATTATATTAACAGAAAATGAGAGATTGAAAAGTGATAAAGTGATTGGTCTTTTGCACCAAATTAAAATTTAGAAAAACGAACAAAATTTATTTTCAATATTGAAAAATATTAAGTAATAGAAATTTACTCATAAAAAGTGAGAGTTAAAAATGAAGAAAATAACTTCAAAATCCCAACTTGCAATTGTTTTATCGGGCTTGAAAGGGTTTAACAACCCAAAAGTAAGTCAAGAGCAATACTTGATGGATGGCGAAATAGGTGCTTCTATGCTCTGGAACTCTTATTTGCTGGGGGACCTAAACAGCAAAGTAATTGCTGACCTTGGGTGTGGTACAGGCATTCTTGGCATAGGTGCCCTTCTTCTAGGGGCTAAGAAGGCAATATCAATAGACTCTGATAAAAATGTCTTAAAAATAGCCAAATATAATATTTTAAAGGTGAAAAGTGAGGGTTATAACATAGGCGATTTTACTACAATTTGCAGCAATGTAAAAAAGATTAATCTAAAAGCAGATTTAGTAGTTGAAAATCCACCTTTTGGCACCAAAATGAGGCATAATGACAGAATGTTTCTAGAGAAAGCCCTTGAAATAGCTCCTGTAGTGTACTCTTTTCACAAAAGTGAGACTAAGGTTTTTTTGGAGCGGTTTTCAGCAAAAAAAAATGCAAGAATTACGCATATTTGGGATTATAAGTTTCCTTTAAAGGCCACTTTTGATTTTCATAGTCGGCAAATCCATTACATCAATGTAAGCTGCTTTAGAATTGAAAGAGCAGGGCAAATTTTATCGTCGGTAAATTAAAAAGCTAGCTATATTCAAAAGATTTTTAAATGAGGCAAATGTTCTTATTTTCCTAAATGGAAATTAAAATTCTCGACGATAAAAAAAGCAAGCTTATAATTGAAGTCAAAGGCATAGACCATACGTTATGCAATGCAATAAAATCAGAGCTCCTTAGCGATAAGCATGTAAAGGTTGGAACATACAGCATAAGGCATCCTCAGATAAGCATACCTCAGATGATTGTTGAAACTGATGGAGAAGAAAGCCCAAGGATGGCTTTGATTAATGCTGTGCAGCGGCTGCACAAAAATAACTCAAAATTTGTAAAGGAGTTTTTAAAAGAGATCCGTTAGGGAAAAACCCTCCGATAGAATAAGTATATAGGAAAATAATTCTATAAAGTTAACCTTAATATACCAAAAAACATATAAATTCATAGTGCCTAACTTCTTAAATGGCTTTCTTTCGCATCAAGAGGATTAAAGGAAAAGAGTATTGTTATAGTGTTGAAAATGAATGGAAGCGTAAAAGCAGCAGGCAAAGGGTTAAGCAATATATCGGAAGGGCCTACAGGTTCAGTATATCTAATGACATCAGCTTCTCAGAATACTTAAAAATTTCAGACCTTAATAGCTATATTGAGAATAATGAAAAAAGCAGAATTATCAAGGATCTTATAAACTGGGAGCTGTCCAGATTCGATATCAGCAAAGAAAAATTCTTAATAGATATTGAAGAAGCAAAGATACAGAAAAACAAAAAGAATATTGTTTTTTTCATCGATGATGGATTCATGTGCGGCATTACCCTAAAAAAACTCCTGGAATTCGCTCCGGAAGGCGATGAGCAATCAGACGGCTATCGGCTGGCAAGGGCGTTTATAGAGGCCGGCATTAAGGTGCCACAGGAGATATTCATAGGGCTTTTTGGCAAGCTGTATGGGCACCATAAGCCAGATAGTTCAAAACTTATATAAATCTCAGAAATTCCCGTCTTTTATGGCTTCTAAAATTCCTAAGCATGTTGCAATAGTGCTTGATGGCAACAGGCGCTTTGGCAGAAAGTTTGGGCTGCAGCCATGGAAGGGCCATGAATATGGCCTTAAAAAGCTTGAAGAGCTCTTTGACTGGTGCCAGGAGTTGGGCATTAATGAATTGACGCTTTATACTTTCTCAACAGAAAATTTTAACAGAACAAAGAAAGAAGTAGACTACTTATTCAGCCTGTTTAAAAATGAAGTTGAGAAAATGAGGGAAAAAAGAGAAGGTATTTTTAAGGACAAGATAAGGTTCAACTTTATAGGCAGGCTGCATATGTTTGACAAGGAAATGAGGCAATTAATGGCCAAGATAATGGAAAAAACCAAGAATAACACAAAATTTACGGTAAATTTTGCGATGGCATATGGGAGCAGGCAGGAGATAACTGATTCTGTAAGGAAAATAGTCAAAGGCATTAAATCGGGCAAAATAAAAGAAAAGGATATAACCGAACAATTGATAACAAAAAACCTTTACCTTCAAAGCGAGCCTGACATGTGGATCAGGCCCGGATGTGAAAAGAGGCTAAGTAATTTTCTTCTATGGCAGTCAAGCTACAGCGAGCTTTTCTTCATGGATAAGCTGTGGCCTGAATTCACCAAAGATGACCTTATTGAATGCATCAATGAGTTCGGCAGAAGGGAAAGAAGGTTTGGAAAGTAATCTTAAACTGTTTAAAATAAAAAGGTATAAAAATCAGTGTTCAGCTAGAATTGATATCAGGTGTTTGGATGAATCCTTACGAGATGTTTGATGAGCAGGTAAAAGCAGCAGCTGAAGCATTCAGGCAGATTGGCAAGAAAGAGGTTATAAGGGTAGTGAGCCACTTGGACGCTGACGGAATAAGCGCATGCGCTCTGCTTTTAAAGCTTCTGAACAACGACAACAGGAAATATTCAGTATCTACTGTGCAGCAGCTTAATAATGAGGTGCTGGCGCAGCTTGCAGCAGAGCCGTACAAGTGCTTCATTTTTACTGATCTTGGCTCAGGGGTTATAAAGGAGATAAAAGAAGCACTTAAAGGGAGGAAGGTATTCATTCTTGACCATCACAGCATTGAAAGTTATGAAGAGGCTGAAAACATAACTTTTGTCAATCCGCATATATGCGGCATTGACGGCGGAAAAGAAATTAGCGGAGCGGGAGTTGTGTTCAGGTTTGGATGCGCGGTTGACAGCAGCATGGATGAATTTTCCCACATTGCAATCATAGGTGCTATAGGGGATCTGCAGGAACAGAACGGCTTTTTACGCTTAAACAACGAAATCCTTGAGATTGCTGTGAGGAAGAACAAGATAAGGGTAGCCAAGGGGCTGCGCATTTTTGGATCCCAGACAAAGCCACTGCACAAGGCGCTTGAATACTGCACCGACCCCTATATTCCGGGGGTAAGCGGCAGCGAAAGCGGCGCCATTCAGTTCCTGAACCAGATTGGAATAAACCCAAAAAACGGCTCGGGCTGGAAAAAGATTGTCCATCTAGATGAAGAAGACATGAGAAAACTGGTTACGGGCATCATAATGAAAAGGCTGAATGAGTCAAAGCCTGACGATGTGCTGGGCAACATTTACATACTGCCCCATGAGGAAGAAGAAAGCCCGACAAGGGACGCAAAAGAGTTTGCAACATTGCTGAATGCGTGCGGAAGGCTTGGAAGGGCTTCATTGGGTATAGGAGCGTGCCTTGGCGACAGGAAAATAAAGCAGCAGGCAATAAGGAGCCTTGGCGATTACAAAAAAGAGATAGTAAATGCGCTTAACTGGTATAACGAGAACAAGTTCAGCGACGATGTGTTCTGGGGCAGCGGATTTGTTATAATAAATGCCAAGACCAATGTCATGTCAACCATGATAGGAACTTTGGCTTCTATTCTCTCAAAATCCAATCTCATGGCAAAAAACACTTTCATTCTTTCAATGGCGCAGGCTATTGACGGCAACACAAAAATCTCTTTGAGGACAACTAACAACATAGACGGGCATCTTGACCTCAAGAATATAATTGAAGAGGCAATCAGCGGGATTGGAAATTCAGAATCCGGAGGCCATCAGAATGCTGCCGGAGCCGTGATACCAAAAGACAAGGAAAATGAATTCATCGAGGCTGCAAAGGAAATTCTTGGAAAATATGCAATTGTGGAAAAGATTGGGTAATGTGATGTTCAATACCATCTATTATAGAACCGATCACAACATTGAAAGCGCTATAGACAATAAAGAAAGGCTTACAAAAGGGAATATTGAGGAGGTTCTTGAAGGCCTCATTCAGAATGTAAAAGAGGGGCATGCAATATTGGAATTGAAGTTGTATAATGGATAACCACCGAATTGCTAATCCTCACAACACCGCCCTTATCCCGTCAATTTTCTCAGCCACTTCCTGGCCTGTTTTTGTAAGGGTCAGAAGCTTAAGCCTTCCCTGCTTTTCAAAATTTATAAGGCCTGCCTTCTGCATCTCCTGCAAAATCTTTACGACATGGGAATATGTGCAGTCAACTTTTTTTGCTATAGAAGAGGCATATATCTCTCCTTTCTCGTTCTTGATCTCCACAAGCATCATTGCCGGCTTTTCCCTGAAAAAAACATTGAATATTTCCTTGTTATTGACCATCAATTCAACCCCCGTATATGTTTTCCAGAATATAGTTTGCATTATCCAAGTAATATTTAAAGATTTCGATTTTTGGATTTTAATGATCGAGTTTATTCAATTTAATCAATTTATTTCTTACTATATTTCTTTGCCAAATCTGTTACAGAATCAAGCTGTTTTTTTATTCCTGATTCATCCTCGCTTCCATAGGATACGAGAATCTTGTCTAGGTCCTGCATTGCATAATTATCAAAATCGTCATTCAGCTTGCCATTAACATAAAACTTCAGCTTGTTCCTAACGTCATTGCAGTAAGATTGCGCATCTATGAGCATGCAATTGCTGTTAAAGTCTATTCCCAATGACTCAAATAGGTGGCCTGCTGTCAAGCCGGTTGCATGTATATGCACGACATCTCCAATTCCCTCCTCAAAATGGATGAAGCTAGTTGCAAGCTGGTATCTTGGCTGCGAAAAATCCAATGCCTTGCCATCAACATAAACCTTGACATCCGCATGCCAGTGCGCAGATTTCAAATCGCCAATTCCGGACAACTGCCGCAGCTGGGCATTTGCTTTCTGCAGAGCATCAAGCTGGATCATGGCTTTGTTTTTAGCAAGCCATTGCCAAATAAGCAAAACTAAAAGAATCAAAATCACAGCATAGAAAGCAATATCTTTTTTATTCATGCTGTCGTACCTTGTCCTTGGCTCGGGTTTACAACAGAATTTGTTGTCATATCCTTAAAAGATCCCAAAATAAATGGCTTCCTGAATACATAATAACCATTTTTTTCCACAGAGAAGAACTGCATAAGCGCCTGGCTTGCAGGATAAGCTGCAACTTCCTCTGAAAGGATTATGGTTGGAACCAAAGTAATGTTATATTTTGCAGCCAATTCTTTCCCTGAAGCATCACTTATATCAAATGTTTCTTCCTTGTCAAGGCTTATGGCAAAGCTCTGCGGGCTTGTAATAATCTGCTTGTGGATATTGACATCATAGCACTCTGAGCAGCTCTTGTCAGTCAAATAAGTAATGTTGACAATTCCCCTTGTCTTGCCTGTGCTTAAGTTCACAAAAGGGGGGGTTGCCGCCCTTGATACATAAGAGCCATCGCTTTCCTTAGTTCCAATCTGAAGCCATGACTGTTGTATAAACCTATAGTGCTCTGCTTCTTTTGACAATATAATAGCAGGAGCAAAATCTATTTTGTACCTGTTAATCATCCCTTTGCCTTCGCTGCTGCTTATGTCTATCATTTTTTCTTCGGAAACTGCCAAGCCTGCTGCTTTAAGCTGGCTTATGAGGGTTGACATGCTGTTGCATTTTGCGCATGACGGATCTTTCAGCAGATGGATGGCAACTCTTCCCCTTATTTCTCCTGTTGAGACTTCAGTATAAGGAGGAGCTATTTCAGAAAGCACTAAGGCATCTTCTTTCTTTTCCAGACCCTCAATGGCTGCCTTTTCAGTTTCTCCTGTAACAATAAGGGCAGGCACTTTGTTTAGCTTGTATTTGCTAACCAACTCCTTGCCTTCGCTTGAATCATAATCCATAACTCTTTCTTTCATTACCTTGACGTTCTGCCCTTTTATGTATTCTACAAAAGGCGATATGTCAAAGCAGTCAGTGCATTTTGAATTTTCAAGAACCGTGATCTCTATTTCAGCCGGCCTTGACTTTTCTTTGTTTTCCAAAATGCGCTTTTCAAGCTCTTTGTTTATGCTGAAGGTCAATGCCGCATTTACTATCAAAAGGATGCCAAGAAAGATGGCCAGATAGATAAAGAGGTTGCCCAAACTAAGATAAGGCGATGTTTTGGATTGAGATGAATGGTTATGCTTATGGTGCTCATGATTGTGAGAAGCATGATGCTCATGCTCTGCATGATGCTCTTCTTTTTTCTCTTCCATTGTGAATATAATAAATAATAAAAAATTTCATCTCAAAGATGAAATTTTTTTCTAATAGTTTAGCTATAAAGTGCAGCCCGTTAATGCTGCAAGCTTCTCAAAAGACTGGGCATTCTCATGCCATTGCCCGTTTATCACCCATGTAGGGGTTTTCTTGATGCCTGGCAATTCCTTGAAATCATGATAGTTTATGTACTTGAATGACTTTCCAAACATTGCTTTTTGCCCCTGTGTAAACTTGCACCAGTCCATTGCGCCATACATCGCTGCTCCTTTTTCTGTCAGGCATTTTGCGAATTCGTCATAGCGGCCAGGCTTATTGGCTGAATATACTGAATATGAGATGATTGCCAAAATCAATATTCCTATGATAGATGCTATGAAATAGTATTTTGTTTTTTTATTTGAGCTCTGCTCCTGCTGATGATGCTGTTGCTGCACAAGCCGCTGCTCGTATTCCTGATGCGCTTCATGGCTTTCTACCCTTAGCTTCCCCAGCCTGAGCTTTCTCTTTTCCCTTTTTGTAAGGTCCATTTTAACTATAGTATCAGCTATTATCTAATTTAGCTGGTTACAAGCCGATTTCCTGTGCACTTGAAGCTTCTGTTATTGGCGTTCTTTCATAATCTGCTGCTGGAGCAACTCCGCAGCCACCGCCAACATACTGGCCTTGCTGGCCCTGCGGCTGGTTATATGACTGGTAATTGCTGCTTTGCTGCCCGCATCCTAGCAAAAATACGCTTAAGGCTAATACTGCCAATAATATAGCAATTTTTGTTTTCACTTAATCCACCTCGTTAAAATCAACATCCACCGACCATCGGTTGAAGCTTGTTTAGGTCTTGTATGTTTGATGGTGCGTTATTTCCAGAGCCTGCCCCGCCTGCGCTTGCTACATTTACTTTTCCAGAGCTTATCTGGGTCTTTAGAGCGCTAAGCTGAATTGCCTGGACTGCTGTGAGCAGCACCAAAACAACAAGCACAATCACAATAATTACGTTCCTGTTCATTTTTTACCTCCTGGTTTGTTTTTAAGTTTTAAAATATTTGTATTAGCACCCTCCGACCATTGATTGAAGCCCATCTAATGGAGTTAGTTGAGCATGCTGGTTCCCAGAGCCGCTGTTCTGGAACTGCTGTTTTATACCTGTTGAGCCGCCGTGAGTGAGTATATTTGCAGATTGCTGGCCTGTATAAACTAAATAATCTTGCACCATTCCCTGCGGATACCAAAGCCCTTTCCATTTTGTCATTTCTCCCAAAATTTCCTCGTCTGAGTATTGAGGGTAATATTTTATAAAAAACTTTGCCATACCCTGCCATGCATAGCTGTGGGCGCATCCGCACCTGTTGATTGTGGTTACGCTGTTTGGGCCGCCACAGCAAAAGTCGCATGTAAAAATACTTATGAGCTTTTCCCATCTCTGCTCCTCTTCCGGAGTAAGCTGCATAGCATTTGCTGTTCCAAACCTTTTCGAGCCAAGCAAGGAAGCCCATACTTTTTGGCTTGTCAATGGATCATCGAATGTTGCTCCTTGAATCTTTTCAGCTCCAGGGCCCTCCAAAGCATAAAACGGAGTGCCGGTTGGCACGACTGCGGCAATAGCATCTTGTGTTGGATTGCCTGTGTCTTTTGGAGCAGGAGTCTCACTGATTGCTGGCCACTCAACAAGTTTTGTTGTCCTTCCATCGGCATTTAGCTGAGGGCCAATAACTACGCCGCCTTTGCCGGAGCCTAATTTTAACGGTGTTGAAACGGATTTAACAAAACTGCTAAGTGATGGCGCGCCATTTGTGAATGCATTTATTTGTGAAATCTGGAATTGGTTGAAAAATATCATAAGAGCAACAGCAGCAACAAGGCTATAACTTACTTTCTCAAAAAAGGTGAATGGCTTTCGTTCAGCTTTTCCTACGTGCTCGATATTATGCAATGTGTGTTCGCTTTTTTCCCTGTTTAAAAATAACCAGGCAACTAAGCCGATCAAAGCCAAAATCAATAAGAAAGAGACAGATTTAAAGAAAATATTAGATGACAATTTCGCAAACTGGAATTGGCTGTAAATAAGTATAGGTACAACCAAAACGATTAAGAACATTATAACTTTCCCTAAAAAAGCGTCATCTTTGCTTTCATGAGTCATTTTATATGTATATTAAGGGCGGTTTATATATATTTTACTTGAAAAACAGTATTGTTCAAAAACCTTATTTGCCTTAAAAAAGGCTTATTTTGGTTTATTATCGTTTATAAAAGACTATTTGAGCCTATTAGCCTAACAATCTTCCAAAAGCTATTTGGTTATAGATTAAATAAATGCCAGCTATTATAACAACTATTGAGCCTAATCTGTACAAGTAAGGCAGCCATCTTCTTAATGTTTTTTCTACAACTGATTTAGATAAAGCAACCGCCAATGAAAACAAAATCATGAAGAAACTCATGCCTGCTGCATAAATTAAAAAAATAGCCAAGCCATTAAAAAAGCCGCTTGATTTGATTGCGGCTGTTACGACAAGCAGGAAAATTGGCAAAGTGCACCCTAAAGAAGCTATTGCAAATCCAATGCCGTACAAAAAGAATGAAAAGTATTTATTCTTTAATTTGTTCGATTTTAATCTTTCGCCAATATTTGCCATTTTATACAAGCCGACTTTTGCCTTTAGGTTAAACAAGTAAATTAAGCCTATCAAAATTAGTAAAATTCCTATAAACAAATCAAACCAACCAGCATATTTTATAAGACCTCTGCCAATGTAGCTAACTATAAGGCCGATTATAGAGAATGCCGCTGCAAACCCCAAGCTCACCATGAATCCAAATATCAAGCTTGCAAAAATCCTTTTCAATAAATAGCTTTTTTCAAGCCCCTCATTTTTGAAGTAGTATGTGGTGTAAACGGGCAGCAATGCAAAGCCGCACGGATTTAGAAAAGAAGCCAGCCCTGCTGAAAATGCCAACGAAGCTAATTTTACATCAATCATTTTATATCAATTTTACAATTTCCTGCGATAAAATCTCTGAGTCGCTTAAGCTTTCGTCCTTATACCTTATAATCCCTTCCTTATCAACAATAAAGGTCGATTCAAGGGTGGACATACCGAATTTGACAGCAACATTGTCAGAGTCTATTGCCCAGCGCCAATCGCCCCCGTTGAAGCGCTCTTTTGTATCCAAGGCGCCCTTTATATCTTCACTTACAATGTCAAGAGAGATTATTTCCAAACCCTTTTCCTTAAATTGATTGTGAACCTTATTTAACGCCGCTATTTCCCTTGCGCATGAGCTGCATCCCGGGGCAAAGCCTTGAACTATGTACACCCTGCCCTTTAAGTCATTGCTTGTGAATTTATTTTTCTTGTCATCTGTCAACTCGAATATGGGAGCCAGTATATCAGGATGCTCTATTGTAATAAATTTAAATTTTTCAAGGTTTTTAACTGCCTGCGGCACTTCTTCTGCCTTAGTGCAGCCAATTGCAAAAATTGCAAAGGTGAAAATTAATATCATTAACAGTGTTTTTTTCATATTATTTCACCACAATATCAAAGCCAGCTGTTCTAACTTTCCCTTCCGC
>JACOUX010000050.1 GCA_016177615.1 Candidatus Woesearchaeota archaeon
AGCTTTTACAGGCCTTTCATATTTTCTGACAGCTTCAATGACCTTTAAACCGCCAAGTTCAAAGCCCTCTCCATAATTCAAATCGCTTATAATCCAGTCCCACTGGCTTCTGGCTTTTGCAATAGCACTATCTATGGAACTTGCAACTTCAACATGCATGGATGATGCAGAATCAAATGGTACTGGAGTGGAAATATATGTGTCATCTCTGTAGTCGTCATCGTGAATCTTAATCGGAGCAGGCTGCTTCTTTCCTGATGAGTCCCATAAGCCAACCATCATGTTTTGTACAGCAATCCTGGCTGCTTTCGGGTCTTCAAAAGAGTCGTCTGCTATCAATATTCGCATTGCGTAAAGGCTATCCAATGCAGCTTTCCAGTTTTTTACTTCTACAGGCCAATCTCTGTTGGTGTGATGAAGGTCATCGTATTCAGTCCTTGTTACTAAACTGCTCTTTAATTCTTCTGGAGGTTCTACATATTCATTTGCTTTAACAACATATCCCTCTTTATGCAAATATAATACTGGCAGATCCCTAACATCAAAAAGCAACATATCAGATTGACTTAATCTAAAACAGAATGGAGTAAATCTGTCTCCATACAATTTTAAATAATCAAAAGTTTTAGCTAAAGCATTATGGTGATGGTTCATATCAGTTACAATTGCAATCTTTGGTACTCCTATTTTAGCTGCGTACAATGCTAAAGCATAGCCGAGTGGTTCCTCTTTAAATTTATGCTCGTCATATAAATCCGATGTTCTCCCACCAAAAGAAAAATTCAAGTCTGTAAGCAGGGCATCAGGCCTGCCTTTTTCAGTTTTTTCAAAGCAATCAAGCATGCTAATGGCATCATCAAAAGTAGAAACTGTTCTTGTCTTATGTTCCTTCAAAAGCTCTTTAGCGGCTTTTCTATGATGCTCATTATCTTCCACAACCAAAATTTCAAGCGGTTTGCCAGTCATTTTTGCGACTCAAATTTTTTTTACTATTTGATTTTGAAATGTGCAGTTATCGGTTTGTCCTCTTGACTGCCTAAGCGTCCAAAATAATGAATCGCAGCAGGGGAATACATTCTGGCGATTTCAATCAAGTAATATGAAATATCATCCTCTCCTCTTTTCGCTTCTGCTGGAAGTTGTTGAACTGTATTGCTTCTGATACGCGACATATCACTGGCAGTGCATTTGTCAAGCAAAAATAATTCCTTTCCATTAAGCGCAAGATATGGCCCAGCTATTTGTGATGCTTCGACTATGTCAACTAATGGGGAATCCGGACAACCCATGCATCCGGAGTTTGTATTTGCTATGTAAAAATTATTGTCTTCAACAAGTACTCTGCTAACTCTACCCTTATCAATATGGGTTCCTTTCTGTATGACCTTTTCATATAACTTTTTTGCAACTTTTTCTATTTCTTCTTGAAATTCAGTTTGCTTATTGATTAACTCGTTTAAATATGTCATTATCACCACACCCAAACAATGAAGTTTTGATTTTTAATATATAAAATTATTTCTTAAAATTCTTTAGAAAATCAATAAATTTATATATAAAAATTGATTTTATAAGATAAAATGATAAAATTAGACAAGAAAGACAAAAAAATACTGCACCAGCTGGATATAAACTCAAGGCAAAGCAATTCGCAGATTGCAAAGAAAGTCGGATTATCAGAGCAGGTCGTAGGCTACAGGATCAAAAGATTGGTTGATTTGGGAGTAATTGACAAATTCATAACATTTCTTAATCCTGCAAGGATTGGCTACACACACTTTAAGGCCTACATGAGGCTGCAGAACCTGTCTCCCCAAATCGAGAACAAATTAATTAATAGTATCATAAACCACCCTTACAGCTTCTGGGTTGTCTCCTGTAGGGGCAGATGGGACATTATCGCTTCATTCTTTGCTGAAGATGTAAAAAGGTTTGGTAAAATGTTTAGAGAGCTACTAGATGAATTTGACCAATATATTGCACAGCGTGATGTTGTTGCTGTTGAAGAGGCGCCGTCATTTACGAGAGGATATTTAATGCCGGATATTGAAAGAAAAGAGCTTGAATATGGCGGGATTCCGGAAATTTGGCAATTAAAAAAGGAAGAAATTGCTATTTTGGATTTAATGAGCCAAAAATCAAGAATTTCCCTGCTGGAAATAGCTAAAAAATTAAAAATTTCCTCAGAAAGCGTCAGGCAAAAGATTAAAAAATTGGAAAATGAGAAAATAATACAAGGATATGGCTTGCTGCTGAACTTTAAGAATGTTGGTTACGAGCTTTATCTGGTTTCCATAACCCTGAATAAATTAGATGAGCAAACTTGGAATAAATTGACACATTTCGCAAGGCAGAACAAAAACATATTGTTTATGCCAAAATGCATCGGCTCCCATGATGTTGATTTTGAGATTGAAGTCAAGAATTTTGACGAATTCAACCAGATTATGGCAGATTTCAGAACTCAATTCAATGTTTTGGTGAGGGATTTTGAATCAAACACGATAGTAAAGGTGCATAAATTTGATTATTTTCCAATGGGAAAGGAATTGCTTAAGCAAGTCTAGAAATTCAATAGATTTTTATATATCCTATTTTTCAAAATTTAAATGACAACCAAACTATGGGCGGCATTGCTTGTACTGTTTACCACATTGCTTACATCATCAGCCCAGGTTCTTTGGAAGATAGGATCAAAGACTTTGGAGCCAAGCATAGCTTCTGTACTCTCAAATTATTATTTGCTTGGCGGGGTGCTGCTTTATGTCATAGGCGGCATATTTATAATAATCTCCTTCAGGGGAGGCGAGGTTTCTGTTTTGTACCCCATAATAGCTACAAGCTATATCTGGGTCAATCTTATGAGCACGCGATTCTTGGGAGAATCCATGAACGCCTTCAAGTGGGCAGGAGTCCTTGCCATTATCGCGGGCATTGCATCAATTGGATTCGGAAGCAGGGATACTGCTCCTGGAGCAATTTAAGATGGCAACAGAGCCTTGGGCTATTGCATTGGTGTTCGGAGCTACGCTAATCGGCGCATTCGGCCCCATACTGCTGAAGAAGGCTTCAGCTAAAAAGCTTTTTAGCATAGAATCCCTCTTGACCAATTACTTTCTGTTTGCAGGAGTCTCATTATACGCCCTTGGAACGCTTCTTTTCATACCTGCATTGAAAGGAGGTGACCTGTCTGTGCTGTACCCTTTTGTATCAGTCGCCTATATTTGGGTAAGTCTGCTGAGCGTGAAATTTCTCGGCGAGAAAATGAACAAGCTCAAATGGGCAGGAATTGCGCTTATCATAGTTGGAGTTAGCCTGATAGGTTTTGGAAGCGCTTAAAACCATAAATTATTTATATTCTTAAACGTCAGTTCCATTTCCAGTCTCTGACTGGTGGGTAAACTTAGCATAGAACGAAAACTATTTCTTGACAAAAATGAAAAGAAAAAAGAAGATGAGAAATAAACTTCTAAATGAATAATTTCCTACCCACTCATCTCAACCAGCCTTTTGATTATTTTATTTATCTTTTCTTCATTCAATAAGATGAAATTCTTATGAACCATAAACCCTTCATATGATATCCTGTTTCTGTAATCCCTCATCTGCTGGAGGAACTGCCTTGATTGCTCATCAAGCTTATGCTGCAATATCCTCGTTTTTATTTATAAATCGCCTGAATTACCTATATGTAGGTAAGATTTAAATATAAGCTAATTTACCTACATGTTATGAAAAGCAGGAACATAAAGAACTTAAGAATAATCAGGATATTGCTTGGCGCTCCCGGCGGAAGCCTCACTAAATACAGGATAGCGAAGCTTGCGGAATGCTCCACTTCTTGGGTAATAGAATTCCTGAGAAAGCTTGAGAAGCGAAAATTAGTAAAGGAGACAAAAGTTCTGGATTTCCACAGGCTGGTGGATTATTACATACAGGTAATGCCGAAGATGAAGCATTTTGAATTTTTTGTTCAGGAACCTTTAAGATTATTAAAGAAGTCAAAGTTAGATTATGCACTTACAACTTACGGAGCAGAAAATTTCACAAGCCGCCACTTATTCCCGTCAAGATATGACATCTACATAAAAGAGCAGGACATTGATAAATGGAAATCCTTAATCACAAAGATAGGACTTCTGGGAAAAGGCAATTTGAGGCTCATATTAACAATAGATTATAGGGCGTTGAAAGAGGCAAAAAAGATCAAAGGAATCCGAATAGTCTCTATGCCGCAACTTCTTATTGACTTAAAAAGGGAAGGGGGGGTATGCATTGAAGCATACAATTTATTGGTGAGGAATAATGTATAAGGACGTAGAAACAGAAACTTCATACAAGTACCTTAAAATTGTAATTTCAAAACTAAAGGAACCGATATGCATCCTTGGGGGCTGGGCAGTATTCTTTACAGTGAATAAAAATTATCAAAAGCAAGCATTAAGAGTTTATATTGGCTCAAGAGATATAGATGTTGGATTCGACAGCGTATCCTCATTTAAGCATGCATCTTTTATCCTAGAAAAAACACTTAACTTCAAGTTTGTTTCTTTTCGATACTATAAAAACATCGATGCAGAGACAGGCGAGGACTTATCTGACGAAGAAGTTAAATCAATGCCGCAGCATATGTATTTTCAGATTTATGTCGATCCAGTAATGTCTTACCAAGACAGCGGACTAAAATCAAATATCGGCTTCACACCGATTGATGAGCCCCTTCTTAAGTACGCCTTTAAGGATAAAAAACTTGCAAAATATGTGAAAGAATTCGGCAGAAAATTACTGCTGCCCGCTCCTGAAATTCTTTTAGCTGCCAAAATAAGTTCTGTAATATTTCGGGATAAAGAGCATAAAAGATACAAAGATATATGCGACATAGCTGCCCTTTGCCTCTTTAGCGGAATGCCAATAGGTGATATAATAAAAAAATGCAAGGAATTTGTGCCAAAAGAAAAACTTCAGAAATTCAGAGATATTGATTTTGCGCAGGATATGGCTCATTGCGGCAAAACTCTAGGCTTAGAATTGAACACTATAAAATCCGTAATTGAAAAAATCAAGGAAAAATGAAAAGATATTTGTTCTCTTTATTTTCGCCGGGCAGATGGTTATAGATATTTTTCGAACTGTCCTAGATATTGATTGATAATCTTAAATTAAACCATAACCCATCCAAGCCAATGAGGTAAATCACCCACCCATCCCAACCGGCCTTTTGATTATTTTTTCTTTATCCAATATTCATCCGACCAGATTCCCTATGCAGAACATCGGCCTGAAATGAGTTCTATTTTTTTCAGCAAAAAGCCTTTCCGACAATATGAAAGACTTTGTCGGCTTGTATTTTTCAATAAAGCTTGAGAAAGATCTTGTGAAATTTGCGCTTTTGAGATTTGACTTGACTTCAATTGGCGCAACTCTATTGTTTCTTTCAATCACAAAATCTACTTCAGCCATTGATTTTGTGCGCCAGTACTTAAGCTCGAGGCCTGCTTTCAACAGCTCTGATGCAACAAAATTCTCATACAAGCTTCCTTTATCCGGCCTGTTCCCAATCGGCTGGAGGCTTTTTATTACAATGTTCCTGAATCCTGAATCAAAAAAAAATACTTTTGGGGACTTTACAAGCTCTGTTCTCTTATTTGTATGGAACGGCAGGCTTCTTGCAATGACAAATGTCTTTTCAAGAATGTTCAAATATTTCAATAAATCCTTGTAGTTAAATCCTGTAATATCTGAAAGCTCTTTATAATTCACAATGCCGCCTGTCTGGAGCGCCAGCGCATTTATCATCTTGCTTAATTTATAGTCTTCAGGCAAATTCAGGATTTCCTTTATCTCTTTAAGGAAATAAGTGTTATAAATATTCCTCAGGACAGTTTCCTTTTCTGATTTATTATCTGATAATACAACTCTCGGATAGCCGCCATATATGCAGAACTCATTAAAATAAGGCATTATCCTATCTATTACTGGGATGGACAGCTTTTTTCCAAGCCACAACTTATACAACTCCTTATTTTTATAACTAAGGCATTCACCAAATGAGAATGGATGCAGCGTGAAAATAAATATCCTTCCGACAAGAAATTTAATGCTTTGTATGGATAATTCACTTGCGGACGAGCCGGATATTATGATTTTAGTTTTGCAGCTATCATAAATATACTTTAAATTTTTGCCCCCATCCCTGGCATACTGGAATTCATCTATGAACAAATAATCATACTTTTTAACATATAGCTCTATAAACGAATCAACATCCTCGCTGAACAATTCCAGCGTTTCCCTGTCTTCAAAATCCAGAAAAACTGCATTCTTGAGATTTTCATAAAAATGCTTTAATAGCGTGGTTTTCCCTGACTGCCTTGCACCTACAACTGCTATTATCTCCCGCTTATTCAGGTATTTGCCTATATCATCTTCCAAAAATCTTTTTATATACATTTTACCCCTGCTGAAATTTCATTTTTAATAATAAAAGTATGAACTTATATATAAATATTGCGTTTTTGAGGCTTGCACGGATATCCAACATCCAAAATGATAATCTTTTTATATTCTCCTATCTGATTGATTCAAAATGCCAAAAACAATCGTCCTGTCATTAGGGGGATCTTTGATTTTTCCAGACAGCCTAGATAAGAAATTCCTAAGCGATTTTAAAAAAATAGTTGTTAAATATGCCAAAAAGAAATGCAAGTTTGTAATCATTTGCGGTGGAGGCAAACTTGCAAGGAATTTCCAGCAAGTTGCGTCTGAAAACAATAAATTGAGCAATGAGGAGCTCGACTGGCTTGGAATTTATGCGACAAGGATAAATGCGCATATTTTGAAATCAATGTTTGGAAGTTTTGCAGATGAAAATGTCATTTCTGACCCAACAAAAAAAATCAGCCTTAAAAAAAATGTTTTAATTGCATCGGGATGGAAGCCCGGGTGGAGCACCGACTATGATGCAGTATTGCTGGCAAAAAATCTTGGCATTAAAGAAGTGATAAATATGAGCAATGTTGATTTTGTTTATGACAAGGATCCAAAAAAATTCAAGGATGCAAAAAGAATTGAAAAAATGGGATGGGGCAATTACATAAAAATGGTCGGCGCTAAATGGACTGCAGGAATGAACGCGCCTTTTGACCCAATTGCTGCAAAAGAAGCCAGAAAATCAGGCATAAAAGTAATCATAATTGGAAAGGATTTAAGGAATTTTGAGGATATTTTGAATAATAAAAAATTTAATGGTACAACCCTTTCTTAAGAAAAATGGAAGAAAACTACAACTGGAGGCTGATTTTGCTGGTTTCAGCTCCGATGTCATTATTAGCAGCTTACATATTTTACAGCGCCATAAGCAGCAGCTGGAAATGGTTCCTGTTAATAATTGCGCTTATTGTTACAGGGTTTATTGTGTATTCAAGAGAAAAGAAAAGGAGCACAGTGTTTACAGCAGTTGGAATTGTGTTTTTGGCTGCTTTAGTTGTTAGGGCATTAAAGCAGTTTGGCTTTTTTTAATCAATTTTTGTCAGATAAAATCGCTTATCTTATGCGTCTTTTCCTCATGCCAGAGCCACCACAGCAATACAATAGCTTCCAACCCTTCTACAGCTAATGGAATCTTTAATTTTCCCAAAAGATTTAAGCCATAAGTAGCATCAGAAAATGGATAAAGCAGCGCAACAGCGCCCACGAGCAGCCAGTCAAGAAAAATATGAAATGCAGCTCCAAAAGTTATTATCAAAAATATTTCGCTGGTTTTCCTGCTTAAATCGTAATAAATCAGTGAAATAGTCAATAATAGCAAAATGAACAGCAATGTGTGCGTAAAAATCCTATGAAACCATGGCACATTAAAACCAAGAAAATTGCTGAGCAGCCAGAACAATGGAACATCAATGTCCGGCAGCAGGCCTGCAACTCCGCCAATGAAGATGTAATGCAGTGGAATCTTCCTCTTGTCTTTTAGAATGTGGTCCCTAATCAAGTCTAATACTATGATTGAAAACAGCACATGAACAACAGCTTGCGGCATTTTTCACCAGTGCCTAAAATTCTCCCTTATTATTGATATGAAAAGAACGAATGCGAACACAGACGCAAAAATGAAGCTGACAAAGGACAATAATGGTATTCCAAACACTGTAGGCCCTTTCTCAACTTGGTAAAGAATAGCTGATGTGATCCAAAGCGCAGCCACTAGCAGCCCATAAGAAACTCTGTTGCTGCTCCTGTCAATTTCAAGCGACAGCTTCTTTATGTCGGTGTCCTCTATGTCAACTTTTATAGAGCCTCTTTCTATTTTCTCAAGCGCCCTCTCTGCCTTTTCAGGAAAATCCTCTGCAAACTGCCTGTACCTGTTTATGTTGTGCGCAAAGCTTTTCCATGCATAAAACGGGCTTTTTCTTTTGGCAACTATCTTCTCGATAAATGGCTTGGCAGTTTCAACAAGCTTGAATTTAGGATCATACTCAATTGCCAGCCCTTCAAGAGTTACAATTGTTTTCCCAAGCAGCACAAATGAGGCAGGAACTTTGAGACTGTGCTTCAGCGCAAGCCCAAGTATCTCTTCAAGAACTCTGCTGACTTTAATCTCCTTGATGGAGGAATGCTGCAGCGGCTGTATTATAAAACCAATGTCGGCTTTCAGCTCTTCGTAATTAACCCCTTCGCTTTCCATCCCCATGCTTATCAAAGTTTCCATAACCAGCTCTTCATCCTGCTCAACTATCCCATAAAGCAGATCTATATTCTTGTTTTTCAGCTTTTCATCAAAATAGCCGACAATTCCAAAGTCAACGAATGCAATCACATTGTTTTTCATAATTATAATATTGCCGGGATGAGGATCAGCATGAAAAATGCCATGCACAAAAACCTGGGTAAAAACTGCATCAAACCCGCTGCTTATTATTGAATTAAAGTCAATCCTTCTCCTCTTTATTTCCTTTAAATTGTGCAGTTCTATGCCTTCAATAAATTCCAGCACAAGAACCTTTTCAGTTGTAAGCTCACCATACACCTTGGGTATATGGACTGTTTTGCTTGCCTTGAAATTCTCATAAAACCGTTTTGCATTCCTGGCTTCAAGCCTGAAGTCAAGCTCTTTTTCTGTCCATTCCTTAAACTCATCCACAATCCTTGCAGGCCTGAATTTTCTGAGTTTGTCTATGTTATTTTCTAGAAGCTTGGCAAAATAGTGCATTATTTCTGTGTCTGTTTCCATTATTTTCCTGGCATTGGGCCGCTGGACCTTTACAGCGACTGTCTCGCCTGTTTTTAGAGTTGCTTTATGGACCTGGCTTATCGAAGCAGATGCGATTGGCTTTTTTTCAAAGTTTGTGAATATGCTGTGAAGGCTCCTGCCCAGCTCCTTTTCAATTATTTCTTTTACCTCCTCAAATGAAAATTCTGAGACTTTATCTTGCAGCTTTTCAAGCTCTTTTGAGTATTCCTTGGGAACTAAATCAGGCCTTACGCTTAAGACCTGGCCAAGCTTTATGAAAGTCGGCCCAAGCCTTTCAAAAGCTCTTCTCAATCTCACTTCCGGCTTTATTTCTTCTACTTTCTTAATCTTTGACTTGAGCCTTTTTGTTATAGGTATGTAGTGCTTAAGGCCCGCTCTTGCCAATAAGAATTCAAATCCCTCTTCGAATAGCACTATAAGTATCTCATTGAGCCTCTTTATATCTCGCACCTCTTTTATTATATGAAACATTCTATTAGCTTGTTTCCTTATTAGCCCATGCCTCAAAATCGGCATTTGCTTTTGCATTTATCTTAAGTATGCATGGAATCTTATATGAGTGCACATTCCTGACTTCCTTAACCAGCTTTTTAAAATTCTTTTCGCTTGTTTTCGCAATGATTGCATTTTCATTTTCATTTGCAATCTTATAGTTCCACCAGTACATGCTTTTTATAGGGAACATATTGGCGCATGCTATAATGCGCTTTCTCAGCAAGTGCATGGATATCTTTTCAGCTTCCTTTTTATCTTTGCAAGTTATGTAAACAAGAGTCATGGCTATATAGTTAACGTTTTCATTTATTAATCTATTGCTGTTTGCATATTTTTTCCGCTATCTTTAAAAAACATCAGCCACTTCTTGGAAATATGTACCTTTTTACTAATATTTTGGGGATATTCGTGTTTAATGATAAATTTGACATAATGGACAAGGCACTATTTAAAAATCTGGAAGAATATCAAAATAAAAGCGAACTTATTGAAAAAATTAAAAAAAAATATAAAAATCCAGATGAGCCAGATGAAAATGCTATTGAAAAAATACTGCTTTATTTCAAGGATAAAAAATTCTTCCTCGATTTCTATTTAAAAAACCTGGAATTGACAAAAATAAGCATTAGAAATTCGGTAAATAAGGATTCTTTTATTATACAATCGATAAAACTAATTGATGAACTTGAGAAAAGTGTAAACCTTTTGGTGAAAAGATTGAGGGAATGGTATGAATTGCACAATCCGGAATTCTCAAGGGCGATAAGCAATCATGAGACATTTGTAGAGGGAATTCTAAACAATGAAAAGGCAGAGCTTCTGAAGCAATTAAATGTTGGAAAGGAAGATTCAATAGGCGCAGATCTGGAGCAGGAAGATTTAGAGCCGATAAGTGCGCTGGCTCGCCAAACATACAGCCTATACCAATTAAGAAAACTGCAGTTTGCTTACATCTCCGCTTTAATGGATGAATTTTGCCCCAACATCAAGGCCATATGCGATGTTTTGGTTGCTGCAAGGCTCATCGAGCATACTGGCTCTTTAAAAAGATTAAGTGAACTGCCATCTTCCACAATTCAGGTACTCGGCGCTGAAAAAGCGCTTTTCAGGCACATGAAGACAGGCGCAAAGCCGCCAAGGCACGGAGTCATAATAGGCCATGTGCTTATAGCAAAAGCCCCTGACAAGCTCCACGGCAAGATAGCAAGGGCATTGGCAGATAAGATATCAATAGCGTCAAAAATCGACTATTTCAAAGGCAAATTTATAGGAGATAAATTAAGAAAGGAATTAGAAGGGAAGTTCAATCAAAAATGATAAAAAGCTGCAAGATAAAGTTAAAGATGATTCAAGTTATTGAAGATTCAAAACCTTATATTTACCTTCCAGGTGATGGTGATGGAAATTAAAAAACATAAGATTTTCAGAGTATTTCATACAGAGAAAGGAAAAATGAGCTTATTACTTACTGAGAATATCATACCTAATCAAAGAAGTTTTGATGAAGAATTAATAAGTCATGATGGAAGAGAATTTAGAGTTTGGGACCCTCGAAGAAGCAAACTTGCAAGTAGCATCTTAAAAGGTAGTCCAAATATTGGGTTTAGAGAAGGCGATATAGTTTTATATCTGGGTTCTTCTCATGGTTATACAACATCTTTTGTCTCAGACATTGTAGGCAATGAAGGCTTTATCTTTGCTATCGACATTGCTCCAAGAGCAATGCGCGATTTGATTTTCTTGTGCTATGAAAGGAAAAACATTGCTCCGATTCTGGCAGACGCCAATAAAACAGATATTCTGAGGGAAAGGGTATCGGCAGTTGATGTGGTATACCAGGATGTTGCGCAAAAACACCAGGTTGGAATATTCCTAAAAAACACTGAACTATTTCTCAAGGAAGGGGGATATGCCTTATTGGCCTTGAAAGCGAGAAGCATCGATGTGACAAAACAGCCAAAGCAGGTTTTCATGGAAGTTAGGCAAAGGCTGGAAAAGGAATTGACAATCATTGATTACAG
Organism: Candidatus Woesearchaeota archaeon; assembly: GCA_016177615.1. Lineage (GTDB taxonomy): Archaea > Nanobdellota > Nanobdellia > Woesearchaeales > GW2011-AR4. Next base: position 11,764 of record JACOUX010000050.1, read on the forward strand.
GGAGCTGGAGCCGTTCCAAAAAGACCATTGCATGTTCATCTGCAAGAAGAAATAAAAAATAAACTAATAAAATGAAAATAAAAAAACTGCCTGATTTCGGCCTTTACTTCATCACAGACAGCAGGCTCACAAAAAAATCTGTGCTTGAAGACGTGAAAGCTGCTATAAGAGCCGGCGTAAAGATAGTCCAGTACAGGGAGAAAGAAGCGCCTGCAGGCAAAATGATAAAAGAGGCAGCTGAAATAAGAAAATTATGCAAGGAAAACAATGTCTTGTTTTTAATCAATGACAGGATAGACATAGCATTGGCCGTTGGCGCTGATGGAGTCCATTTTGGGCAGGATGGCATTCCTTACAATTATGCAAGAAATATGCTGGGCGAAAATAAGATCATCGGAATGAGCGCGCACAGCGCTGAAGATGCCTTGAATAATGAGGAGATGGGCGCCGATTACACAAGTATAGGCCCTATATTCCACACAATTACAAAAAAAGACGCCAAATTCCCAATCGGGCTGGAGCCTGTAAGGCAACTAAAGGACAAATTGAAAATTCCTTTTGTGGCAATCGGCGGCATAAATGAGGAAAATATTGGAGAAGTTTTGGAAGCAGGCGCAAGAAATATTGCGATAATCTCAGCAATCGTGGCAAAAGACAACGTTGAGGAAAGAGCAAGACATTTTATGGAAAAAATCAATTCTTTGAAACACGGGAATAGCAACTTTTAAATAATAGCATGGAAAATAAATGCATATGAAAAAGAGGCGCTTTGCTTTGTTACTGCTTTTCTTTTTGGCTGTATTTGCCAGCTTTGCTCTTGCGCATGGGGAAGAAAATGAAGAGTTTATGCTTGACCATTCCAGCCTTTATCCAATAACCCAGATGCAGGCTTTTGGCTATGGCTCTTTGGTATTCATTATTTTGGTAATAGCTATCCTTCTCTTCCATAAGAAAATGACCAACATGGCCAAGACAATAACCTATGCGCTTGTTGTGGCAGTGACTGCAATAGTTACAATCTATCTGGTAATAACAACCCTTCATTTGAATTTCATTTCATTAACAAAAGGCCCTGTGCACTGGCACGCTGACTTTGAGATCCGGGTATGTGACAAGGAAATAAAGCTGAATGAGCCGGAAGGGTTGTCAAATAAGCAGGGCGTTGACTTGATGCATGCCCACGATGATAACAGGATTCATGTTGAAGGGGTCATACTTGATGAAAAGCAGGCAAGCTTGGGAGCATTCTTTTATGCAATCGGCGGCTCAATTTCAGAGGACGGGCTGAAAGTCCCGACAGGAGAGGGCTTATTGTCCGTCCATGACGGAGACAATTGCAATGGCCAGCCAGCAAGATTCTATGTATTTGTAAATGGCAATTTAATACAGAATCCAAGAGAATACTCAATATCCCATTACGAAAAAGTCCCTCCTGGAGATAGAATAAAAATAGTATTTACAGAAAAAACTTTGGAGCAAATAAATCCAAGCATAGGCTAAAATGGCAGTATCAGCTTATCTACCAACGCTCGGGACAGTTATAACGACTGCATTGATAGACTCAATTAACCCATGCGCCATAGGAGTTCTTATACTTTTGGTGTCAATAATGGTGGCATTCAAGACAAAGAAAGAGATGCTTTTCTACGGCTTTATTTACATTCTTGCAGTATTTGTTACTTATGTTCTGGCTGGCTTCGGAATTTTATATTTCCTCAGCTCCATACCGCTTTATATCAGCGAATACATCTCAATATCAGTCGGCTCACTGATTATTGCAGCAGGGTTGGTAGAGATAAAGGATTTTTTCTGGTATGGGCAGGGAATTACACTCTCAATTCCCCAGGAAAGGGCAAAACAGATCCATAATATGACAAAGAAGATAACTTTGCCTGGAGTAATATTCCTCGGGATTTTTGTTGCAGGGGTGGAATTGCCATGCACAGGCGCCCCTTACCTTGCCATACTTCTCCTGTTATCTCAAAATTTTGATTTTGTGGCATTCCTGATGCTGATACTTTACAACATTATCTTTATTTTGCCTTTGCTTGTGATCTTGCTTATGGTATATTTTGGATTCAAAATCCAGAATATAAAGAGGTGGAAGCAAGACAACAGGCACTACATGAGGCTTGCGACAGGCGTAATATTAATATTCCTTGGCTGGCTGCTTATATTGATTGCAAACGGGACAATAACATTTAACTAGCGTGTAAATAAGATGAAAAAAAGAAAAAAGGGAAAAATAAAAAAGACAGGAAATAAAACCATTTTGATGATAGTCAAGAGGAAGGGCCACACCGAGATTTATGACGAAAGAAAGGTTTATGGCTCCTGCTATTTTGCCTGCAGAAATGCGCACTTAAGCGAGAAAGAAGCAGAGGAGATATGCAATAAGGTGGCAGCGGAAATAACAAAATGGATAAAAAAGAAAAAGCTTGCCTCATCAGATGAGATATTCAGGGCTTTGATAAATGAGTTATCCAATCACAATAAAGATGCCGCATTCCTGTATGAAACCCACAGAGACATATCATAAAAAGATAATAAAGGTGATAAAATGGCAAAGGCAAAAAAAGCGAAAAAAATGAATGGCAGGAAAAAACAAGGGCACGCAACTGTTTCTGCAAAAAGCAGGAAGAATGCCTGCGAGTTTTGCTGATTAAGCTTTGGTTTTGAACAAAATGCAGTCAAGAATAGCAAAGGCCCGGAGCGCATTTGACAAAAAAGATGTGTCCATGGCGGCAAGAGCGCATACTGCAAATTCCATACATGGAAGCATGCATCTCGAATCCCATGTCCCCACAGGACAGTATCTTGGAGAATTTGTATATGGCGCTATAGACGGCACCATAACAACATTTGCGGTTGTGGCAGGCGCAGCCGGCGCAGCCTTGTCGCCAGGCATTGTTGTGATTCTTGGCTTTGCAAACCTTTTGGCAGACGGCTTTTCAATGGCTTCCGGAAATTTCCTAAGCGAGAGGGCCCAAAGGGACTTTGTGGAAAAAGAGCGCAAAAGGGAAGAGTGGGAAATCGAGCATGTTCCTGATGGAGAGAGGGACGAGATAAGGCAAATTTTCAGGAAAAAAGGCTTCAAGGGAAAAGATCTTGACAGGGCTGTTAAAATCGTCACTTCAGACAAAAAGGTGTGGGTTGACACGATGATGGCCGACGAGCTTGGCCTGCTTGAAAGCCAAAAAAGCCCGCTCAGGACAGCAGGAAGCACTTACTTTGGCTTCATAACAATCGGAATAATCCCTCTTTTAGCATATGTTTTGTCATATTTTTCCCCCTTCTTCCAGCAGCACACATTCAGGAACGCAGTATTCATGACCTTGGCTGCATTGATCATAATCGGAATTGTCAAGCGTTACGTGACCAAAAAAAATTTATGGAAATCCGTTGCCGAGACTGTATTTGTCGGCGGTGCAGCTGCGGTCATTGCATATTACATAGGAGCATTCCTGAGATGGATTATAGTGGTGTATTGAAAAATTTAAAA
>JACOUX010000011.1 GCA_016177615.1 Candidatus Woesearchaeota archaeon
AAAGTCCCAAAAGGCAAAGTTACCACGTATAAGGCGCTTGCTGAATCCCTCGGCACAAAAGCTTACAGGGCGGTGGGCCAGGCAACGAGGCACAATCCTTATGCTCCTGAAGTGCCATGCCACAGGGTTGTAAACTCGGACGGAAGAATTGGGGGATTTATGGGCAGCAATAATCCTAAAAGCAAGGAAGTTAAGAAGAAAATTAAATTGCTAAGAAAAGAAGGGGTTGAAGTAAAAAATAATAAGATTGATTTGAAGAAATTTTCTTATTGTGGTTGAGTAATTTTCAGTTCTGGTAAGTCTTCGGGTTTTTTATTATAATGGAGTATCTTCGGATGTCTAGGATCAAATGTAAATCCAAATTTGAGCAGGCTGGGCCTCAAGGAATACAAGCCATCCTTAATTTTGTCATCCTCAAGAGCAACGACGTTAAATGCTTCCGGCACTTTTTGTGCTTTTACATGATCTTTATGGGCTACGCCTATTCCTAAGCTAAGCAATGCCATTTCATATGGCATATTTCCATATCCCCTGTCTGAATAATTAGGATTTAAAACAAGACCATGACTATTGGCCTCTCCAAACCCAGAATGCGCATTTCTTACACGATCTGGATTTTGTATCCAATATGTTCCATTCCTTAAATGCTCTCTGTCAATCGTCACGAATCCAATTTTTTCTGCGCCTTTAGCCAATGCAACGTCTATATAGTTGTCTGTCACTTTCAGTGTTCCGACCAACTTATCCCCCTCTATCGGAATTTTCACGCTCTGATTCTTCCAAAGCTCATCTACAATATTGTGTATGTTTGTCATAAGTTTATCCCTAATAATAACTTTAATTATTTTAGAATTATCACCATAATCTAAAATAAAATTATCTCTTCTTCTTTTTCTTTGTCTTCTTTATCTCGTCTTCAAGATCAAGCTCATCAAGCAATTCCTTGTACCTGTTCCTGATTGTGACTTCTGTAACGCCTGCAACATCTGCAACCTCTCTCTGTGTTCTTTTCTCGCCATGTATCAATGCAGAAACATACAAAGCAGCTGCTGCTATTCCTGTCGGCCCCCTTCCAGAGGTCAACTCAGCCTTTTGCGCCGATTCCAGTATCTCTATTGATTTTGACTGGGTTTCTGCGCTTAATTTCAATGCAGATGCGAACCTCGCGATATAATCAGCCGGATTTGAAGGCAGTATTGTGATTCCCAGCTCTCTTGTTACAAACCTGTAAGTCCTTCCGACTTCTTTCTTTTCGATGCCGGAAGCTTCTGACAATTCATCCAAAGTCCTTGGAACGTCATGCCTTCTGCAGGCTGCGTATAATGCCCCAGCAACAACAGATTCCATGCTCCTGCCCCTTACAAGGCCCCTCTGGACAGCAAGAGTGTAAATCTTGGCGCTTTCCTCTTCTACAGACTTTGGAAGCTTCAGATAAGAGCTTACCCTCTTCAGCTCTGCAAGGGCGAGCTTCAAGTTTCTTTCAATCGCTGTTGAAATCCTGTATTGCCATTTTCTAAGCCTGAAGAACTTGTTCCTATCTTTTCCGCCAAGCTTCAGCAAATCTGCCTTCTGGCCGACTTCTGTTCCAAGACCTTGGTCATATTGAGTATAAGTCATTGGGGCGCCTGAACGCCTTCTTTTTTCCCCTTCTTCAGAATCAAATTCTCTCCATTCCTGGGAAAAATCAACCATTTTTTCCTCTATGACAAGCCCGCAATCCCTGCAAATAATTTCTCCCCTGTCACGGTTCCAGGAAAGGCTTGCTCCGCCGCATTCCGGGCATTTCTTGACTGCTTCTGGCATTTTAGTTCAACCTGATAAGGGTATTTAAAGCAAAAATTTGATTTAACCAACCCCCCCCCTTCCGAAAACTTTAAATAAACCGGCCGGACTTTGATTTTAAGCAAAATCAGGCTTAAAGTCGGTAACATCAATAAGATTTATAAAGAAGTAGAAAGATGTTATATATAAAGCTTTCGGTTTTTTTTCATCTAAAAAATGGCAAATAAGAAAAAAGAAAATCAGCCGCTTCCAAAGGAATTATTTGATATTCTGGCGTGCCCCGCTTGCAAATCCGACCTTAATTATACTAAAGACAAAGGCAGCCTGGTCTGCGTCAAGTGCAAGGCTAAATATCCGATAAAAGAAGGAATACCAATCCTATTGCCAAAAAATAAGCAATAAATATATATTACTCATCAGAAACATTATTTCTCATGCCGCGATGGCACAACCTGGCACTGCGCTAGCCTTGAGAGCTGGTTCCCGAAAGGGTTTCTCGGTTCAAATCCGAGTCGCGGCGTTTTAAATCTAATTTATTATGTCACTAACCGGACTATGCTTATAGAAAATAAAAAAATCTGAAAAATAAAAATAAGCTTTTACTTCCCCTTGACCCTTGGCTTCTTCGCGCTTCTGGCCTTTTCCTTCTTTGCAAGGCATTTCTTGCACTTGCACATCTTGTTATGGGTGTTCCTTGACGGGTTGAACCACTTGCTGAATTTGCAGAAAGGGCATCTTGGGTGGCTGCTTGCCTTGCCGCACCTTGGGCAGGATGTCTCTTCTTTTCTTTTGTATCTCATAGCCTAGCGAATCATGGACACATATATAAAGTTTTACTTATCCCAGATAAACTATGAAAAAGATAATAGCGCAGGGCGCAGAGGCAAAAATATTCCTGGAAAATAATCAAATTCTTAAAAATCGCTTCAGGAAATCCTATAGGATAACGAAAATAGATAATAGGCTAAGGGGATCCAGAACCAGAAGGGAAGCAAAAGTTCTTGATAAGTTAAGAATAATCGGTTTTCCGGCTCCAAAAGTCATAAAGAATGACGAAAAAGAAAATTTAATTTTGGAAAAGATTGAAGGAAAGCTGGTAAAAGATGTTCTTGACAAAAATTATGAAAAGCTATCTGCGGAAATCGGAAAAAAAATCGCAGTTTTACATAATAATGGAGTAATTCACGGAGATTTAACTACATCAAATATGATCATAAACAAGGAAATTTTTTTCATTGACTTTGGGCTTTCATTTTTTTCAGGCAAAGCAGAAGACAAGGCAGTTGATTTGCATGTGCTAAAAGAATCACTGGAGTCAAAACATTACAAAGTCTGGGAAATGGCATTCCATGAAGCTCTTGCTGCCTACAGAAAGGAAGCAAAAAACAGCTATGAAACTCTAAAGAGGCTGGAAGCGGTTGAGAAAAGAGGAAGATACCGTGCTAAAAAGGGAAATTAAGGCTATTTTAATCGAAAGCTTTATATATGTTTAAACATATGTGTATGTTTATGGCAACGAAAACAATAACTGTAACAGAAAAAGCGTATGAGGCCTTATCCGCAGACAAGAAGAACGACGAAAGCTTTTCGGAAGTCATTCTCAGGACGCATAAGAGGAAAGGCAATTGGGAAGCGCTTAGCAGGTTTATTGGCGCATGGGAGCATGTCCCTGAAAAAACTATTGACGAAATGAAGGCCGCGATAGACAAGTTAAATAAAAATTCAATGAAGTCAGTAGAAAGAAAGATTCGAGGAATCTGAATGATATGCCTTGATACCGATTTTATTTTGGACATGTTTAAGCGCAAGGAGAATGCAGTTCTAAAATTTCACTCTCTGAAAATGGAGGAGATGGCATCTACCGAAATTAATTATTTTGAGGTTCTATTCGGAATTCTTGTTAAAAAACAAATTTCAAAGCAGGAAATGGAGCTGGCAGAGGAATTCTTTAGCTCCATAATTATGATAGGGCTTGACCATTCAAGTTCCATGCATGCTGCCGAAATTTCAGCAGAGCTTCAAAAAACAGGGCAGATCATTGAATTGAATGATACCTTAATAGCTGGAATATGCTTATCCAACAATTGCACTATACTGACTGGAAATGTCAAGCATTTTTCAAGGATTAAAGGGCTGAAGGTTGAAAGTTACTGACAAATAAATTCAAATTTTAAGCTACTTTTTCCAGTGTCTTCGCGAATGTCTCTTTTAGAATTTGATATTCCTTAGCTGTGGATCCCCTATTTTCAGAATTATAATGCCTAATTTTGTCAAAGTGCAGGCTTACCAGAAATTAACCTTAAAAGGGCTTAATAAATTATCAAAATCCGCTTTAAAGCTCAGCAGGATTGAGGGAATGGATGCACACAATAAATCTATCAAATCAAGATTAGGCAAAACTATTTAAACCAAAATCCAAATAACAGAATAAAATGGAACTCCAACTCCCTAAAGGAACTCGGGACTTTTCGCCCGAAGAGAAAATTTTGAGAGACAGGATAGTGAATACCCTAAAGGAAGTTTTTGAATTATACGGCTATGCTCCTATTGAAACTCCTGTTTTGGAAAGGTACGATGTTTTGTCTTCCAAGTACGCAGGAGGGGCCGAGATACTGAAAGAGACTTTCAGGCTGAAAGACCAGGGAAACAGGGATCTGGGATTAAGGTACGATATGACCGTGCCCATGTGCAGGTACATAGGAATGAACCCAAACCTGAAGCTGCCATTTAAAAATTACAGAATAGGGGAGGTGTTCAGGGACGGCCCGGTTGCTTCTGCAAGATACAGGCAGTTCACACAATGCGACCCGGACATTGTAGGCTCGCCTTCAATGGCGGCAGACGCCGAGATAATTGCCTTGATCTATGACGCGTTTTCAAGGCTTGGAATCGAAGTGATAATCAAATTTAACAATAGAAAGCTGCTGAACGAAATACTTGATTACTGCGGGCTGGAAAAAGAAAAGCAGGAAGCCGCAATCCTTTCCATCGACAAGCTGGAGAAATTCGGCGTTAACATCGTAAAGAGCGAGCTAAGGCAGCAGAAAACTGATGAGAAAAAAATTGACAGGATACTGGATATGCTCAACATCAAGGGAAGCAATGAAGAGAGAATATCCCAGCTAAGGAAATTGCTGAAAGATTCTGAAGGCCTGAATGAAATAGCTCAGCTATCAAACTATCTAAAAAATATAAGGCTTGATTCTGAATTTGACGCTTCCCTTGCAAGGGGGCTTTCTTATTATACTGGAACGGTGATTGAAACATTCCTGAAAGGCGGCAAAATCAAAAGCTCAGTCTGCGCAGGAGGAAGGTACGACAATATAATCGGCTCTTTCCTGGGCAAGGGAAGCTATCCTGCTGTGGGTGTCAGCTTCGGGGTTGATAGGATTTATGATGCAATGCTGGAAAAAGAGGAAATCAGGAAAAAGACAAACACTAAAGCTTACATTGTCCCAATAAAAACGCTGGACGAATCTCTGAAAATAGCGCAACAGCTGAGGGGCGCGGGGATAAATACGGATATTGATTTAATGGACAAAGGCCCAAGCAAGAACCTTGAATATGCCAACTCTCTTGGAATTCCGTTTGTCATTTTCGCAGGAAAAAAGGAGCTGGAGCAGAATAAAATCAAATTGAGGGACATGAAGAGCGGGAAGGAAGAGTTAGTTAGTATAAGCGAAGTAATCAAGAAACTAGAATAACCCCAATACAAGCTGAAAATGATGAATTATTGAATTTAGACCAAATGCTGTCCTATGTCGGTAGTATTACTGGACTTCCGCCAGATAAACAGGTTATAGAATTGCTTGAAATGCATGATATCCAAAGAGGAGAAAAATTTTCAAAGGCAGCTTTAGACGAAGTTTTGAAAGTTCAGAAGAATTAATTATAATTTCGTCAGCACAATCACTTCCTATTCATCATCAATCAAGACAGAATGCTCTGTTTTTACTATTTTGATTTGCTTACATCAACAATATTCTTCTTTCTTTCAATGGTTAACTTGCAGTTATCAAACAACTCCATGCCAGCCAAAGAATACTCAGATTCTGTTGACAAGATCGGAACTTCAATATTTTCATTTAAGAATTTTATATTTCCCCTGTACACTTTCGTAAATCTTTTGTCGCCGCTGGCTGTCAGATAATCGGAAACTCCAATTTGATCCAGGGCGAGTTCCATGATAGTTGGCTCCGGCAGCATAATATGCCCGTTAAATCCAGTGTCAAGCAATGCAGGAATCTTTCTTCCTTCAATAAACAGTTCAATTATCGGGCTTCCAAATTCAAAATATCCTTTCATTATAAAGCACCGACAAAATGCGTGGAATCAAAACCTATTCTTTTAAAAACAAATTGTTTGTTCGGATGCTTTTTTACTGCCATCTTATAGGCATCAATTTCATTATCTCCAATAAAATAGTTTCCTGTGTCCGTATCTATGGCTACTATTTTTCCTTTATATTCGGGTTTTAGCTCTTTGCTTATTTTTTCGAAAAGCTTATTTGTTGAATCAATTTTTATTCCCATAAAAACTTATATGTCCCTTGTATATTTAAATCTTGCTGAATTTTTTCACAATTTAGTCAGCACAACCACTTCCCCTTCATCATCAATCAGCACAGAATGCTCTGCTTGGGCTACAATTCCGTTGCTTGCTTCAACTAAAGGCGGAAACTGGTGGAGCATTCCCATCTGGCCCATCTCCCTCAATGCAAAATTCGCCTTTGCGCCAAATTTTCTTGTCAGCCATCTTTCTGCGAATGGAAGCCCTTCATAAGATTCAATCTCTTTCAAAACTTCCCTTGTTATTGAGCTTCTCACAGGCCTCTTTTTTTCCAGCATGAAAACAGTCGGATGCCCTTTTTCTGAAACAACTCCTGAGCCATTTGTTGAAAACGGCTCTATCGCAAAAGCCATTCCCTCCGTCAGTTTTGTCTTATCCCCATTGTCTATATTCGGTATTGTTGGGCTTGTATGGATGTCAAACAATCCCAGCCCATGCCCTGATAAATTTCTTACAGGCTTAAATCCATAGCTTTCGATTGCGTCATTTATAGCTTTGCCAATTTTTCCCAATTCGGTTCCAGCATTAACAATCTTTAAAGCCTCTTCAAGAGCTTTCTGGGCTGCGATAACTAAATCTGCCCATTTACCCGATAAGTCAATTGTATAAGCATTGTCGCCAATTGCGCCATTAACATGGACTCCCAAGTCAAGGCTCACAACCTGTTCTTCAAAAACTGATTTGTCATCTTCCTCAATGCAGAAATGCGCAGCAACATTGTCAAATGCAAACTGGACAGGAAAAGCGGGCCTTCCTCCAAGCTCAAATATTTTCTTTTCAATCAGCTCTGTCGCTTCCAAAATAGAATTTCCTTTTTTAATCAAAGACTTTCCATATTCTAAGGCTTCTGCTGATATTCTGCCTGCATTAATGTAATCCTGCTTGGTTTTATCTTCCATAGCTGCTAGTTTTGAAAACGTTTATTTAAAGATATCTGGAAAGGGCTAAGTCAAGTACTGTGTGTTGTGGTGGTAAAACCACAACCCAAAGAAAGCCTTAGCACTCTCTAAGGCTTGGAATGTTCCGAACCACCTCACTCTTCTCTTGATTTCCTTGTTGATCCTTTCTATAAATGCATTC
>JACOUX010000056.1 GCA_016177615.1 Candidatus Woesearchaeota archaeon
AAACCAAAAAAAGTCCTAGTGCTTGGCAGTGGATCACTCAAAATAGGCCAGGCGGGAGAATTTGATTATAGCGGTAGCCAATGCCTCAAAGCCTTAATGGAAGAAGGAATCCAAACAGTCTTGATTAATCCAAACATTGCTACAATCCAGACATCTGAAGGAATGGCCGACAAGATTTACTTTCTTCCTGTAACACCCTATTTTGTGGAGAAAGTCATAGAAAAAGAAAAGCCCGATGGAATAATGCTTTCATTCGGAGGACAGACTGCATTGAACTGCGGAGTTGAATTGTCAGATGCCGGAGTATTTGAAAAATACGATGTAAAGGTTTTGGGAACGCAAATCCAAACAATCAAAGATACAGAAGACAGAAAACTATTCGTAAATAAGCTGAATGAGGTTAAACTAAAGACGCCTGAAAGCGAGGCTGCAAATTCCGTTGAGGAATCAGTAAAAATTGCAAAAAAGCTTAGCTATCCTGTGATGCTGAGGGTTGCTTATGCGCTCGGAGGGGCAGGCTCAGGCGTTGCGCAGGATGAAAAAGAATTATACGAAAAAGCGAATCGTGCATTCGCTTTTTCGTCACAAGTTCTTGTTGAAAAATACCTTGGCGGCTGGAAGGAAGTTGAGTATGAAGTTGTAAGAGATTCTTATGATAACTGCATCACGGTCTGCAACATGGAAAATTTTGATCCGATGGGCATACATACAGGGGAGAGCATAGTTGTCGCGCCTTCCCAAACTCTAACAAATTCAGAATACCACAAATTAAGGGACATCGCGATAAAAGTCATAAGGCATCTTGGCATTGTCGGCGAATGCAACATCCAGTATGCCCTTGACCCTGATTCCGAGGATTATAGGATCATAGAGGTAAATGCAAGGCTGTCAAGAAGCTCTGCCCTTGCATCCAAAGCAACCGGTTATCCGCTTGCCTTTGTTGCTGCAAAGCTTGCGCTTGGCTATTCCCTTGTTGAATTGGAAAACAAAATAACAAAAGCAACAAAAAGCTGCTTTGAGCCGGCACTGGACTACATCGTCGTGAAAATGCCAAGATGGGACCTGCAGAAATTCAAGAATGTGAGCTTTGAAATCGGCTCTGAGATGAAAAGCGTCGGTGAAGTCATGTCGATTGGCAGGAAATTCGAGGAAGCCGTCCAAAAGGCGCTCAGGATGCTTAACATAGGGCTTCACGGCCTTGTTGGCAACAGGCTGGCATTTAATGACATTGAAAAGGAGCTGAAAAGCCCAACTGACAAAAGGCTGCTGGTAATTGTTGAGGCAATCAGAAATGGAATCTCAGTTGATGAGATATATGAGTTGACTAAAATTGACCGGTGGTTTTTGTATAAGATAAAGAACGTGGCTGAGACAGAGCTGAAATTGTCCAAACACAAAATCAGCGACATACCAAAAGAATTGGTTAAGCTGGCAAAGCAGCAGGGATTTTCAGACTTCCAGATTGCGAAAATTCTGTTTAATGGGGATAGCAAAGACATGCTCTTAAAAAAGCTGGAAGTCAGGGAATTAAGGAAAAAATACGGCATTATTCCAGTTGTCAAGCAGATAGATACTTTGGCTGCCGAGTACCCTGCAAAAACAAACTATCTTTACCTTACCTACAACGGTGAAGATGACGATGTAAATTTTGGCAGCAACAAGTCTGCAATTGTCCTTGGCTCAGGCGCCTACAGGATCGGCTCATCTGTCGAGTTTGACTGGTGCTGCGTCAATGCAGTGCTAGCACTAAAAAAGATGGATTACACTACCATAATGGTCAATTATAACCCGGAAACAGTAAGCACTGATTATGACGTGTGCGACCGGCTTTATTTTGACGAGCTTAGCCTTGAGAGGGTTTTGGACATTTACGAAAAAGAAAATCCTTCGGGAGTCATTGTCTCAATGGGCGGCCAGATTCCTAATAACCTTGTGATGAAGCTACACCGCATGAATGTGAGGATAATTGGCACAAGCCCGGAAAGTATAGACTGCGCAGAAGACAGGCACAAATTCTCGGCCTTGCTGGACTCTCTTGGCATTGACCAGCCGGAATGGATTGAAGCAAAATCTATTGTGGAAGCGGAAAAGTTTGCCTATAAGGTCGAGTACCCTGTCCTTATCAGGCCTTCTTATGTGCTTAGCGGCGCTGCAATGGGCATTGCATCCAATAAAACCGAGCTGGAGCAATATCTCCAGAAAGCTGCTGACGTTTCAAAAGAGCACCCTGTTGTCATTAGCAAATTCATAACCGATGCAAAAGAAATTGAAATAGATGCAGTCGCGCAAAACGGCGAGGTTGTGATCTATGCCATCTCTGAGCATATAGAAAATGCAGGCGTCCATTCAGGCGATGCAACAATGGCCTTGCCTCCCCAATTTACATACATGGAAACTGTCAGAAGAATAAAGGAGATCGCAAAGAAAATATCAGGATCATTGAAGATAACAGGGCCGTTCAACATCCAGTTCATTGCCAAGGAGAATGAGATAAAAGTCATAGAATGCAACCTGAGGGCATCAAGGAGCTTTCCTTTTGTATCAAAAGTCACAAAAAATAATTTTATAGAGCTTGCGACAAAAGCAATGATTGGGATGGATATAAAAGGGCGATATAACACTCTGGATTTGGACTATGTCGGTGTTAAAGCTCCCCAGTTTTCTTTTTCGAGGCTGCAAGGCGCAGATCCTGTGCTTAGCGTTGAGATGGCATCTACCGGCGAAGTGGCATGCCTTGGAAACGACCTGAACGAGGCATTCCTGAAGTCTTTGCTTTCAGTGGGGTTTACAATGCCGGAAAAGAGCATTTTGCTGTCAACAGGACCTGTCAAAAGCAAGGCATACCTGCTCGAAGGCATACGGAAGCTGGATGAGATGGGCTTCGGGCTTTTTGCGACTGAAGGCACTGCAAAGTTCCTGGAGCAGAACGGCATCAAGTCAGAAATTCTCTACTGGCCCTCGTACAAAAAAGAGCCGAATGCGCTGACTTACCTTCAGGAAAGGAAAATAGACTTAGTGATAAACATTCCAAAAAGCCTTGAGGAAACCGAGCTGGAAAATGATTACTTAATAAGAAGGAAAGCAGTTGATTTCAACATTCCATTGATAACAAACGCGCAGGTTGCTAAGCTGTTCATCGAATCAATCTCAAAGAAGAAGATGGAAGACTTGGAGATTAAATCTTGGGATGAGTATTAGGATTTATTTTTTGAAATCATTTATCGCCTTGATTGCCTGATTGATTAGATCTTTTGTTATGAAAAGAGAAGAGTGTTCATACAACTCATTAATTTTTTTAATTGAAGTCTCTTTATCTACAATGCCTTCACGAAGGGCACGCAGGATTATTCCTACAGTTCCGTGCGATTCAACATGGTGCAGGTTTGCCACGGTTCTTGCGTCCAAATCGTCTGTCAGAAAATAATCAGTTTTTTCCTGAAGTGCAAGCGCTATTGACTGGGATTCGCCCAAGTCAAGAGAAAATTTGTTAACCAGTATTTCGGCTGTATCTTTGAATGTGGGGAGAAGGTTAAGCAGCTTTATCTTTTTTGGAATAACAATTTTGCTCTTAATAAGCTCATTCCTGACTTCTCCCGCTATATAAATTTCCTTAAAAGAATTCAATGTTTTTATTAATCCAATCTCTGTCAAATGAATAAACGGGCCGGTATTTGAAACTGCCTTATTTGCCATGCAGTCCCCAGAGAATGTCTTCCTTGATAGCTGATTCCAGGCGCTCGGCCTTCAGTTTCTTGATTAGCTCCCGGACAGCATCCCTTATAAGCTCCGACTTATTTGCATACCAGCCTTCTTTAATCAGCTCATCCGCTTCAAAAATTAATTTTTTAGTTAATTTTGCAGGCACTGTATCCATTTTAAATCACCAAAAGTATTACTATGGTGATACTATTTAAAATTATCGGAAAGATGGAGGGCTTTCATTGGGTTAACATTCAGGAAGAAATGTGGGAATCTGGAGGTTAAGGGATGGGGGAAGTATTAAATTTACTTCTTAAAAAACAGAGAAAGATTTTTATTGATAGTCACGGTGTTGTACATTTATTAAGTCCCAAAAGCACCTCAGAGGTAGAGAGAGGTTATAGGTAATTTTGAATCATTTTAAATAAAAAGTTTGCCACTTATAAGTTACTTTTTATAAACCCACATCTTTATATATCAAATGCTAACCTCTCAGCTTAATGGGTGGCTGTTAATTTGATATCTCACAAGAAATACATGGAGCTCGCCATAAAGCTTGCTGAAAGGGGCAAAGGGCTGACGAGCCCAAATCCCATGGTCGGCTGCATTATTGTAAAAAGGGGCAGAATTGTCGGCAAGGGCTTTCATAGAAAAGCAGGCACAGAGCATGCAGAGATTCTTGCAATACAGGATGCAGGCAAGAAAGCAATGAATTCTACGATGTACATCAATCTTGAGCCATGCTCTCACTGGGGCAAAACTCCCCCGTGCACTGAAAAAATAGTTGAAGCCGGCGTAAGAGAAGTGATAATTGGAATGAAGGACCCAAACCCTTTGGTTGATGGCTTCAGGGAATTAAAATTCAGGGGATTAAAGACAAAAATAGGGATTCTTGAAAAGGAAGCAAAGAAGCTGAATGAGGTTTTTGTCAAGTATATTAGAACCCGAAAGCCTTTTGTCATGATTAAAGCTGCGATGAGCCTTGACGGCAAGATTGCAACAAAAACAGGAGACTCAAAGTATATAACCAGCAAAGAAGCAAGAACTTATGTTCATAAATTAAGGACAGAAGTGGATGCAGTAATGGTGGGCCTTAATACTGTGGTAAAGGACAATCCTGAATTGACTCCAAGGCTGTTCAAGGGAGAAGACCCTGTTAAAATTGTTGTTGACAGCCAGCTTAAGATTCCGAAAAATTGCAACTTGCTCAAGAATCCTTCCAAGCTGATTGTGGCTACAACCAACAAAGCTTCAAAAAATGAAGTTATTAAGCTGCAGCAGAAAGGAGTGAATGTAGTTATGTGCAAATTAAAGAAAGGCATGGTTGACCTGCAGGATTTGGTAAAACAGCTTGGAAAGCTTGAGATCACAAGCATAATGATTGAAGGCGGCTCTGAGCTTAACAGCTCTGCAATCAAAGACGATGTTGTTGACAAGATTTTGATTTTTACGGCGCCCAAGATAGTAGGCAACGGGG
Organism: Candidatus Woesearchaeota archaeon; assembly: GCA_016177615.1. GTDB lineage: Archaea > Nanobdellota > Nanobdellia > Woesearchaeales > GW2011-AR4. The sequence continues at coordinate 5,177 of JACOUX010000056.1, forward strand.
GCCCTGGGGCCATAGGCAACCTTGGCATAAAGAAGATAGACAAAGCCATTGATTTGAAAGGTATAACTTGCACTAGGATTGGAAAGGACTGGCTTGTTGAAGGGTATTTATAAAATTTTAATTATTTGAAAATGCCATTCTCCAATATTAAAAAAGCAATTGAGGATTTCAAAAGAGGAAAGTTTGTCATAGTTGTTGATGACAAGCATCGTGAGAATGAAGCAGACTTGGTTTTAGCAGCAGAAAAAGCCACTCCGGAAAAGATAAATTTCATGATTAAGAAAGCCCGAGGATTGATTTGCATCCCGATGCTGAAAAAAAGGCTGGATGAGTTAAAATTGCCGCCAATGACAGATGTCAATACAGAGCTGCATGGCTGCAAATTCACTATTTCTGTCGATTCAAGGAAAGGCACAACAAGCGGCATATCTGCATTTGACAGAGCTAAGACAGTAAGAGCATTAGTTGACAAGAAAACAAAGCCTGAGGAGCTGGCAAAGCCCGGGCACGTCTTTCCGCTTATCTGCGATGAAGGCGGCCTAAAAAAGAGGCCAGGCCACACAGAAGCTGCGATTGAGTTGTGCAAATTAGCCGGAGTTTATCCTGCAGCAGTTATATGTGAAATTGTTGGAGAGGATGGGAGGATGGCTAAAATAAACGAGATAATAAGAATGTCTGGCGCATTCGGTTTCAAGGTAATCTCAATTAAAAATCTAATTGATTATGGAGGAAAATAAATTCTTGTGAGGTGATATGGTTGCTAAATAGGAGAGAATTTCTGGCGCTTTCTGCTGGCGGCCTTTACAGGCTTTTAGCCGCGCCCGAGCAAAAAGATGACGCAAATTCAAAAATTATACCCAATTCAAAAGATATTGTTAGAAAGTATAGAGTTCCAGACTCTGTAATTCCAGTAAATATTGAACAGATTGCCAGGCAGCTTGCGGATAATCAATATTCAAGAGTGAGAAATTATGTGCCAGACTTCATAAACCTTGTTCAAAATGTGCATTACGAACTCACTGGTAGGACTTATAGGCAGCACATGGAAGAAAAATTCCGAAACCCAAATCCTATCATTATAGCGCTGGTCGATGAGCCTGCTAGTTGGGATGCTCGCAAGTTCGTAGGCTTATTTGTCCATGATGATATGCCAAGGCACGCTAACATTGCTTACATCAGTTCAGATTTAGGACCAGCACAGCTGCTTAGGCAGCTTAATCATGAGATGACTCACGCTGTCTATGGGGTCGGTGAGTTAAGGGCAATTGCGCATACGCATAGAGATATTTCATATGCGATTGCCAGCTGGCCTCGGCTGCTGCAGTTCAGTGATGAGTTTTGCCCTTTGCACGACTTGATAAGCTATTATATTTACATTCTCAATAAAAAAGTCGCTGGCGCATATTCCAATGCGCTATCTTTCCTGTATATGGTGCAAATGAAAGATGGCATTGAGCAAGTTGTAGAAAATTTAACAGATCCAGACATGTCGGACTTCCACAGGGGCTTCGCCTTGCAATGGTCAATGCAAGAAGTTAAAATATTGGGCACTTCATTTGAGAGAATGCTGTTAAAGTCGCTTGTAGAAAAAACAGAAGATTATATTTTGCATACTGGTGCTGGAATACCAAAAGATAAACAATCACTGTTGAAAAGGAAGACAGACAAACTGAAAGCAGAAATAGGCAATTTAGGCAGCCCGAAACTTGCGCAATGAGCCACAAAAATACCGCAACCTTTAAATCCTTAAATTTTTAATTTCTTGCCTATGGGCGAATTCAAGGATGCAATCGTAGAATTTCTGAAAAAAGAAACCAATCTGGAAGAACCGTTAATAGAGGTACCTCCAAATCCTGAAATGGGAGACTATGCTTTTCCTTGCTTTGTGCTGGCTAAAGAATGGAAAAAAGCGCCGAATGACATTGCCCAGGAGCTCTCAAAAAAGTTCAAGCCGACAAATGCCATAAGTGAGGCAAGGGCAGTGGGGCCATACCTGAACTTCTTTGTCAATAAAACCATCATAGCCTATGATACAATAAATCGAGTTCTAAAGCAAAAAGATAAATACGGCTCAACTGGAATAGGAAAAGGAAAAAAGATTGTTTTGGAGCATACGAGCATAAACCCGAATGCCTCACCTCATGTCGGAAGGGCTAGAAATGCCATGATAGGCGATTCAATTGCAAGGATACTAAAGTTTCAGGATTACAAAGTTGAAGTCCATTACTTTGTTAATGACGTGGGGAAACAGATTGCAATGCTTGTGCTTGGAGCAGGAGGCAGAAGCAAAGTTTCTTTTGATGACTTACTGGAGATTTATATTGAGATAAACAAAAAATCAGAGGAAAACCCCGAGCTTGAGAAGAAGGCGCTTGAGCTTCTGAACCTGCTAGAAAAGGGCGACAAGAAGGTAAGAAAAAAATTCGAAAAAATAGTAAGAGTATGCATAAAGGGCCAGGCAAAAATTTTTGCAGAGCTTGGCATCAGATATGACAAGTTTGACTACGAGTCAAAATATCTGTGGAGCAGGGAAACCCAGGAAACCCTGAAGCGCCTGGAAAAAACAGGCAAGCTTTTCATCGACGGGTTCAACAGGTGGGTTTTGGACCAGAAGGGCTATTCCCTTGGCATGAAAGTCCCTGTTTTTGTCCTTACGAGAGGCGACGGCACATCGCTTTATCCTTTGAGGGACATTACATATGCCCTTGAAATGACAGGAAAAGGAGAATATATTGTAGTTCTTGGGGAAGACCAAAAACTCTACAACGAGCAGATAAACGCTGCATTGAAGGAGCTTGAAATATTTCAGAGAAGAGTTGTGCACTACTCATTTGTTCTTCTGCAAGATGGAAAGATGTCAACAAGAAAAGGCAATCTTGTTTTGCTGGAAGAATTCATGAGGGAAACTGTAATCAAGGCAGCAGGGGAACTGAAGAAAAGGTATGGAAAAACTGATGAGAAAGCGGCCAAAGCGATTGCCTACGGCGCTGTAAAATACGGAATACTAAAAGTAAGCCCTGAAAAAAATGTGGTATTTGACTGGGAGCAGGCCTTGTCTTTTGAAGGGGAAACATCCCCATACATCCAGTACGCTTATGCGAGGATAAGCAGCATAATAAAAAAGGGAAAAAAAATAAATTTGAAAGCGGATTTAACATTGTTAAGCGCAAAAGAAGAGGCGGAGCTGATTAAGATGATTTCCGCCTTCCCTGAAACAGTTTCAAAAGCCACCCATGAGCTAAAGCCACACATTATCGCGTCTTATCTTTACTCGCTCGCGCAGAAATTCAATGAATATTACCACATGCACCAGGTGCTTAACGCAGAGCCCAAGCTCAAGGATGCGAGATTGCTGCTGATAAGCTCGGTAAGGCAGGTTTTAAAGAATGGATTAAGTCTGCTTGGGATTGAAGTGCTGGAGAGGATGTAATTTCCTTTTTAGCCGAAAATGTGCGCTTCAAAAAATAATTGTGCACGGTACTTCGTTCCGCTAAAATTGGCTCCTAAATCTGAAATGGAATAAACACCAAAGTCTAATTGGCGGCCATTCAAGCGTAATGGTGGTTCCAGTTTTCCGCAAATGTCATTAAATTTGGCAGATATGCACCTTTGACAAACAGAATCATCTGAAGGGATTATTTCAATATTCTTTAGCAATCCATTATCAAATGAGTTTATTGCTTTCCTGGCATGCTCTCGCTGTTCTGCTGTATACAACCTAGATAGTAAATACGCCCGAAAATCCTTCATTAATAAAAGAGCTAGGAATCTCTCAACGTGATGCGGACTCAATGTTAATGTATCCATTTACATTTTAAAAATCAAAAATTAATATAAATGTTTTCATTTCAAATCAGCAAAGTTTATATTCAAGGTATTCATTGGGCTTTTAACATTCAGGTAACTAAAAATGTCAATTCACACACAGGTATCAGTGCTTGCTGCCCTGATAGTAGTCTCAGCCCTTACTGCAATGGCAGAGGCATCTTTGCTGTCTGTCAGCAGGTTCAAGGTAAGGGACTGGGTTGACAGGAAGAAATTCGGCGCAGTTTATGCCAAAAAGCTGAAAGACAATCCTACGACATTTTTGTCAACTGTTCTTATCACGAACAATCTCGTGAACACGGCAGCTGCTGCAATAACAACAACAATAGCAATTGAATATTTCGGGAGCAATGCGATTGGCATCGCCATAGGCATTGCAACTTTCCTCATTCTTGTATTCGGCGACATAATACCAAAATCCATAGGGGCAAACAACAATGAGGCGATAGCCCCTGTCATAGCTCCTGTTGTCTGGCACCTGAGCATTGCGATATATCCATTGATAAAGCTGCTTGATTTGCTGGTGATTGGAATCAACAAGATGATTGGCTCAAAGAAAAGCCCTTTGATGACAAGGGAGGAGCTGAAGAGCATACTGAAATACGGCCAGGAAGAAGGCTACATAGAAAAGATGGAAAAAAGGCTGATGCAGAGAATCCTTGATTTTTCCAAGATAACAGTAAGCGACGTGATGACTGCAAAAAAAAGGATGGTAATGCTCAGCTCGGACATGCAGATAAAGGACGTGCTCAGGCAGCCAACTGCCAAAATTTACTCGCGATTTCCTGTCTACGAGAAAAATAAGGACAATATAGTCGGCATATTGTACCTTAAGGAGATGCTGAACTACACAAAAGACGGCAAGCTTGACGTTGCAGTAAAACAGGTAATGAGAAAGCCGTTTTTCGTTTTTGAAAACAAGAAGATTGACTCCATGCTGCGCCTTTTCCAGAGCAGGAAAGAGCACATGGCAATCGTAATAAACAACAAGGCGCAAGTTGTCGGCCTTGTGACGATTGAAAACATACTGGAGGAAATTGTCGGGGAAATAATAGACGAGAGCGACAGGATACACCCAAGCGTTGTTGAGACTGCAAAAAACGAGTGGTCAGCAGTTGGAAGCGCGGAAATAGAGGAAATCAATGCAGCAACAGGGCTGTCCATAAGGGAATCCGATTTCAGCGACCTTGACAGCTTCATACTTGCAACGCTTGGAAGGGCTCCAAAGGAAGGCGAAGAGATGAGCTACCAGAACTACAAGTTCATAATGGAAGACGTTCAGGGGAAGAAGGTACTGCGGGCGAAGATTGTAAAAGGTTGAATATTCACAATAATGTATCAAATCTTGAAACTGCGTAATACAGGATTTAGAAAATATGCCTTATATTTAATCTTATTACTATTCTTAATGATATCTTTATCATCTGTTTCTAATGGTG
>JACOUX010000052.1 GCA_016177615.1 Candidatus Woesearchaeota archaeon
AGCAGACTTTAGCCTTGTGCTAGGCACTTCATGCGAGGCTGACTGCACTTTCATAGCAGACAACATAGTGCATGCATTCTGCGATGGGAAAAACGGATGCTCATTTTATGATGATATTTCAAAGGCAGCCTGCGACAACTCCCAGCCAGGATGGGCAAGAGACTACAATGCAACCCATTATGTGGATTGCGCGTCAGGAGCTCCAAAGCCAAAGGTTGAAATAAAGGCGCAGGTAAGCTGCGACAAGGGAAATCTTGTCAAAGTGACAAGAATTGTTGTTTACAAGGGCAAGCCTGTCAAGCTTGTTGTTGCAGTATGCGGATGATTAAAAAAGAAGGAGGCAAAATGGCTGACAAAAAATCCCAGTCGATGTCAATGGATATAATGATAGGCGTTGTTGTTTTCCTTGCTTCATTCCTTGTAATATTCGCAATGCTGAATTCAAGCAAGGGCAAGACTGCAGAAGAGCTCAAGCAGAAAGCTTCCCAGGTTATTAAGGAAGCAGGAGCAAGTGACCCAACTATAAGGCTTACTGACAACAATGAAATAAATGAAACAAAAATGAACAGGCTTAAGAACATGAGCTATGATGCGCTCAAGAAAAAGTTTGGAATAGAAGAAGACATCTGCATATATATTGAGGATGAGCGCGGCAACATAATAATCCTGAACAACAGCTATAAAGGCATAGGCGCTCCTAATATAAACCTGAGCGGGACTCCGTGCAGCCAAAAATAAAAAAATGCTGAAAAAAAGAGGCTTTTTCTTTGTAATGGATGCTGTCCTTGGATTGATGATACTTGTGATGGGGATATTCCTTATCACCTCCTCTTATGTTAAGTCGCCGCAGCAGGCGCAAGTGGGCTTATTGGCTGACGATCTTATTAATTTTCTCTCCAGAACAAAAATAAAAGACTTGAACAATCCTTACGCAGGCATTGGAGGCGAGCTTTGGAATGATGGGGAAATTACAGATGCAGACAATTCATTGATGCAGCAGACAGGGGAATTTTATGCAAAGGGCAAGCTGGATATTGCCGAGAAATTTGTAAAGAACGTATCAAAAGATGCTGTGCCAGCGCAGTTCAGATATGAAGTGTGGATTGACGGCATTATAATATACCCAAAAAACCCTTCTGCAGAGCACCTGAGCTCAAAAAGCAGTACAGAGCTTTTGCTTACTTCAAAGAAAATAAGCTTTAGCATTATTAACAAGACAACTTCAGCACTAGCAGGGCCATACAAGGCAGAGGTATTCGTATGGGAAAGCTGATTCCAAAAACTGGCAAAATTGGAATTGGCAAAAAGGCCATATTCTTTACGTTTATTGCAATAACCATAATGGCGCTGTTTATCATTTTATTTGCGCCAAGTACAGATACAAGCCTTGAAAGCAATAGCGGGCAGGCATTAAGGGCAAGAATAAGCGTGGTTGACAGCTACGTAAGCGATCTCCAAAACAGGTATTTTGAGATGATGCTGAGGGCAGCAACCTACAAAACAGCCTTGTCCTTGGTCTTCTACATGAATGCCACAGACTCTTACCTGCCGAATTTAGATTCTGTTTTTCAGGAAGTGATAATAAACGGCACAATCAACAAAGTGCCTATTGATTCATTTACAAAAAAGAAACTCATGGAGAACAGCACCTTGAAAAATTTGAGCGATAAAATAATTCGCTCTGCAAATGACACCTTAAACGTTGACACTGTTATAATAATTAAGAACGTTTCTGTGTTCCAGACAGGCCCGTGGAATATAGATTCCAAGCTTAATGTAAATTTTTCAGTAAAGTCTAATGTTGCCCAATGGAGCAAAAGCGCAGTTGTTGTGTCATCTGTCAGCATAGAGGGGCTTTATGACCCGTACTATCTTGTAAATACAAATGGAGCTTACTCAAGCCAAATCAAAAGGTCAAGCATCGGGCAGAATATGTGGAATATAACAAAGGTCAGGGCGCATCTTAGGAATGGGACGTATGTATATTGGCAAAACTCAAACGCCCCAAGCTTCCTCATGAGACTTACAAACACAATAACAAATTCCAGCTGCTGCGGCATTGAGTCATTGGTAAATCCAAACAAGATAAGCCCAAGCGACCAGATGAGAAGCTATGTGGATTACCAATTTTGGGGCGGTTCCAGCATACCCTGCAGCCAGATTTATAATATAACCAATTGGCTGACAGGAGGCGGCCTATGGGATGAATTCAGGTTTTTCAAGCTTGACTTGAACCATACTGTACTTTATAACATAACTGCGTATGACGCTGTCAGGGCATGCTGATTGGCATCAAGCGCGTTGAGAATATATTGAGTTATTACTCAAAGACAATGACTAAAGTTTTTATACAGTAAACCAAATTAGGCATTATGCCATTAGGCAGTGAACTGAAGACAATAGCCGACGAGCTGTTGGAGCTGGTAAGGCAGAGCAAAAGGATATCAGTAGAAGAGGCTGCAAAAAAGCTGAACATCCCGCTTTCAACAGCGCAGGATCTTGTTGACTTTTTGGTTGAAGAGAAGGTTTTTGGCATCGAGTTTAAGTTCACAACTCCTTATGTTTATCTTTACAAAGAAGGAATCAGCAAAGCAAAGGCGAAAAGCAGGAATATTTCGCAGCAATTAGCCACAAAAGAGCTTTTTTATGAAAAGGCAAAGGAAAAGGGAGTGCCTCATGAATATATAGAGGGGCTTTGGAGGAAATATCTCCAGCAGAATATTGCTGCCATAAAGGAAGAATTTTTAAAAAAGTCAAGGAAAAATGGAATTCCTGAAAGCAGGATAGAGCAGCTTTGGAAAAAATATCTTTCATACCTGTAAAGTAAAATGGATATTGACGAGTTTTTGGATAGGGAGATTTCAGGATTGAATTTGCCTACAGACAATGCCAAGAAGCATGAAACAAGCGAAATAATACAGCCTCTGGACATGGAGCCTGCTTCATTATTTGACAGCATAAAGGCAAGTATAAGCAGCGGCAAGTTAGAGGAGGCAGAGCAGCTTTACATCCGGCTCTGGCACACCCTGATAGAGCAAAAGCTGCAGTGGAACAAAGAGCTGTATGAAGGGCTCTTGTCATTAAGCAGGCAATTGATAACTGCATTAAACAGGTCTTACAATGATGTGAAGAGCAAGGCAGATTATATTTATGGCTCCATCAGGAAAGCAAGAGCATACTTAAATGAAGGAAAAAAAGACCTGCCTTACAGGGTTTATGCAGAGGTGCAGGATATTTTGAATTCGATTCCAAATTCTTTTTTTGAGGAAAAAAGAGCCGTACAGGAGCAGATATTGAATTTTTATCAGGAGCTGAAAAGCAGAACTGACATGGAGCTGGCAAAAAGAGTATCCAGATTATCCCAGGAAATCAATTTGCTGATTGAAAAAATAAGCAGTTCAATAAGGATAAATGATTCTGCTAACGCAATTTTAAGCTACAATAAGTGCGCCCAGCTCTACAGCCAGATTCCTGAAGGCTTCCTGAGGGAAAAGGCATCATTGGGAATAAAGCTCCTGGAAATCTACAGAAGCCTTAGCATCTATAATGAGATATCAAATCTTCAGAGGGAGATGTATCAGCCTACATACCAGCAGCAGAAACAACAATTGCATAAGGCGCAAAAAAAGGCGTAGAATAAAATGGAAAGAGGAGAAAAGATAATTGACAGCTATGAGCTAAGCGTTAATGAAATAATTGTTTATGTGTCAATAAGGCAAAAGGAAGATGATCCTGTGCCGCTCTATGCCATTTCTATAACAAACATCAGCGATGTGACAAAGATAATTCTTGAAAAAATAAGGGACGAGTTTGTTGCTGAGGAGACAAAAAGTATAAATGAGGAAAATGTTGTTGACGTCCAAAACCAGTTCAGGGAAAGCATATTGGGGCTGCTGGCAAAATATTTTCCAAACGCAGACAAGAAAACAATGGACATGCTCATTAACTATATACTGCAGCAGAACATAGGGCTTGGCAATCTTGACATACTCCTCAGCGACAAAAATCTTGAGGAAATAGTGGTCAACAACTCATCAGAGCCTGTTTGGGTTTACCATAGAAGGCACGGCTGGCTCAAGACAAATGTGGTTGTTCCCAATGAGGCAAGAATAAGGCATTACTCAACTATAATTGGAAGGGATGTCGGAAAGGAAATCACAGTATTAAACCCTCTTATGGACGCGCACCTGAAGACAGGAGACAGGGTTAATGCGACTTTGTTTCCTATATCGTCAAAAGGGAATACCATCACGATAAGAAAATTTGCAGTCAAGCCATGGACTATGGTTGATTTTATCAAAGAAGGCACTATCTCTTACGAGGGCGCTGCATTGCTGTGGAGTGCGGTGCAGAATGAATTGTCTGTCATTGTGGCAGGAGGAACAGCATCAGGAAAGACAAGCATGCTGAATGCAGTTTCCAATTTCTTCCCGCCAAACCAAAGGATAATATCTGTTGAGGATACGAGGGAGCTTATGCTGCCAAAACTTTTGCATTGGGTTCCTCTTGAGACAAGGCTGGCAAACCCTGAAGGGAAAGGCGGCATAGAGATGCTTGACCTGATTGTTAATGCCCTAAGGATGAGGCCTGACAGGATTGTTGTTGGTGAAGTTAGGAGGAAAAAAGAGGCAGAAGTCCTTTTTGAGGCAATGCATACAGGCCATTCAGTTTACGGCACTTTGCACGCAAACAACGTAAGAGAGACAATAGACAGGCTCACTAATCCTCCAATTGATATTCCTAAGCAGCTAATTTCAGCTATCTCTCTTATCGTTGTGCAGCACATTAACAGAAGAACTGGAAAAAGGAGCACGCTGCAGATTGCAGAAGTTCTTCCAAATGGCGAGCCAAGAGTTTTGATGCAGCTAAACCCAATAAGGAGCATGCTGGAGATAGTTAATGAGCCTCTGGCCATAGCAGAGACATTAAGGATTTACACGGGTCTCTCGAAGCCTGAAATCTATGCAGACCTCCAGTCAAAAGTATCAATTCTAAGGTGGATGGCAGGAAAAAACATCAATGAAATAAATAAGATTGGAATGATAATGTCGAAATACTACCGCAACAAGCCGTTCATGGTAAAGGGTGTTTAAGATCAGCTTAGCCAAAAGGGTGCTGTCCTTTTTTCCATCGCTGAAAACAGAATTGAGAATAGCAAAGCTGCCTTATACCCCTGCAGCTTTTGTCAGCAAAAGCCTCAAAACAGCTGTGATTTATTCCCTTCTTACTAGTGTGCTGTCTTTTTTTGTGCTGCAAAGGATGAAGCTATCATTGTTCCTTATGGCGCCTGTTTTTTTTGTGCTGTTCATCCTTTTTTTTGAATATTCAATGATAGGCGTAAAGGCGCGGGTCAGGAAAAGGGAAATTGACATTGACAAAGAGGTGCTTTTTATAGGGAGATACCTTCTTGTGAAGCTTTACTCCGGCAGGCCGCTTTTAAATGCGCTCATGGAAACTTCGGAAAGCAGGGGCATAACGTCAAAATACATCAAGGAGATTACTGATGACATAAGCACAGGCAGCACAATAGAGGATGCATTAAAAAATGCCATGCTATATTCCCCATCAGAGAAGCTAAAAAAAATCATGTTTCATATCAACAATGCGCTCCAGCTTGGCATTGACGTCACAAAGCCGCTTGAGTCGGTCCTGGAGGAAATAGCAAAGGAGGAAGAGCTTGAAATAAAAAAATACGGCAAGAAGCTGAATTCCCTGGTGATTTTTTACATGCTCGCTGCAGTGATAATACCATCGCTTGGAACAGCCATATTTATAGTAATATCGAGTCTGCTGAGCTTCCCGATTGGATTAAGCGGGCTGCTGGTTTTCGCATTTTTCATAGGAGTCCTGCAGTTCGTTTTCATAAGCATGTTTAAAATAATAAGGCCGAAGGTCAGCTTATAAAATGGCATTCAAAATCATATTTTTGGAGGAGTTCGGAAAGGCATTTGTGCCAAAAAGGGTGATTCCAAACCTGAGAAGATATGCTCTCAAGTCAGGATATGAGGAAGTCCCATACAAGTTTTTTGGGATGCTTTTCTACATCTCGGCTGCGATAACTGGCTTGATATTCATCATATTAATCTATCCTTACTTAAAAAGATTCTCGCTTCTTGAAGTATACGCTTATTCATTTGTTGGGTGGTTTATGATCCAGCTGTCCTTTGCATTTCTATTCATACTGCTGGTTTATTTCTACCTTGACCTCAAAATATACGTAAGGACAAGGAAGATAGAGGAGCAGCTTCCTGATTTCCTGCAGGTCCTCTCGTCCAATCTTAGAGGAGGAATGACTTTTGAAAGGGCATTATGGTTCTCAATAAAGCCGAGATTCGGCATTTTGGGAAGCGAGATGGCAATAGCCTCAAAAAAAGTCATGACAGGATATGATGTCAGCAAAGCGCTCATAGAGTTGTCTGAGAAGTATGATTCGCTTATGCTGAAAAGAACAGTTGATTTGGTGATTAGCGAGCTTGAAAGCGGCGGCAATGTTGCCGAGCTGCTGGACAGGATAGTTTACAATCTGAAGGAGGTAAGGGCGCTAAAGAACGAGCTTTCGGCTTCATCCATTGCATATGTGATATTTATATCAGTTATCGTCATTGTAATAAGCCCGCTTCTCTTTGCGCTTTCATTGCAGCTCATCATGCTTATCCTTGGCTTCATAGGAAAGCTGTCAATCGGAACTTCAACAACCAGCCTGCCATTCTCCTTTTCAGGCGCTTCGGTCAATCCAGAAGATTTCAGGAAGTTCTCAATAATAGCCATTTTGGTGATATCTTTCTTCTCGTCATTAATAGTGGCAATAGTAGAGAAAGGAGAGATAAGGGCAGGAATCAAGTACGTGCCTATATATATCATCGGCTCGATTTCCCTTTATTTCTTTTTTGTGAAAATAATGGGAACTTTGTTTTCTGGGATAGTATGAGTCCGTCAAGCCCACAATGCAAGTATCACTGCCATAACAGCCAATGAGACGAGCTGGTATGCTGCATTAAGGAAATACAGTTTCCACGGCTTTCCTTCCCATAATACCATGCCGAGCATCACTGTTGCAATAAATCCAAGCCATATCCAGAATGCAACTTGTAATGCTGCTCTAAATGTAATCGCGTTAAGGTAGTCAACAAAGTGAGCAAGCACAAATGAAAGCACAAGAGTTGAAATAAATCCAAAAATCATGGCCTGGGCTGCGGTCATATTCATCTTCTTCATATCCCTATCTGTAAAGTTCATCAGTTTCTTCCACATGTTCCCAAACAATGGACCATACCAAAGCATTCCTATTGCCATAGAGGCTAACGCTGCCACCAAAACTGCAAGATAATTGATAACTGGCTGCGACATAAAAATTCACCTCTATAATCTATTTTCCTGTCCTTGTTTCTAAAGTTTTTCTGAGAGATTGATAGTTTGGCATTTCTCAACTTCAATGCTTAAACAGCCTTATCCCAGTAAACACCATCGCCAGATTGTGCTCATTCGCTGCTGCAGTCACTTCCTCGTCCCTTATTGAGCCGCCTGGCTGGATTATTGCAGTTACTCCTGCTCTTGCTGCCTGGTCAACGCCGTCCCTAAAGGGAAAGAAAGCGTCAGAGCTCATCACAGAACCTTTTATCCTGCTTTCATTCTTCATTATTGCAAGATTAACTGCGTCCACTCTTGACATCTGGCCTGCGCCAATTCCGACAGTCACATCTTTTTTAGCGAATACGACAGAATTGGACTTAACGTGCTTATTGACTTTCCATGCAAAAACAAGGGACTCTGTTTCCTCCCTTGTGGGCTTTCTTCTAGTTACAATTTTCATATTTTTTTTGGTAAGCTCAACATGAGGCTCTATCTGCGCCAAAATGCCGCCTGTTACTTTTCTGAGGTCAAATTTGGCTTTCAATCTTTTTATAGAGCCTGTTTCCAGCAGCCTAACATTTTTCTTTTCCTTCAGAATATCAATGGCATTTTTTTCAAATTTAGGGCATATAAGCACTTCAATGAACAACGGCTTCATGTATCTTGCAATTTCAGCGTTGCAGTTTCTGTTGAGTGCGACAACGCATCCAAACGCTGACTTTGGATCAGCTTCATGCGCTTTTTTATAGGCATCCTCGATTTTTTTTGAAGATGCAACCCCGCTTGGATTTGTGTGCTTTACCACGGCAGCAGCCGGCTCTTCAAATTCCTTCACAAGCTCAAAAGCGGCATCCAAATCAAGTATGTTATTGTAAGACAATTCCTTTCCGTGAAGCTGTTTTGCAGTTGAAACGCACCCGTTTTCGGCAAAAAAATCCCTGTAGAAAGCGGCAGACTGGTGCGGGTTTTCCCCATACCTCAAGTCCTGGGCCTTCTTAAAAGTCATGTTCAAAATTTTCGGATAATCATTTTTTACAAGCCCGTTGAAATGCCAGTTTATGATTGAGTCGTAGCTGGCAGTATATGAGAATGCCTTGTTCGCAAGCACCATCCTGTATGATTCATTCGCCCTTTTATTTTTGAGCCGCTCAATTAACTCCTGATAATCTGCAGGGTCAACGATAATAAGCACATTGCGGTAATTCTTGGCAGCAGCCCTTGCAATAGAAGGCCCTCCAATATCAATATTCTCAATAATTTCATTCAATTTGGAGTTTTTTCTTATTGCTTGCTCAAAAGGGTAGAAGTTGACAACAACCAAGTCGATAGCATCAATCCCAAGCTTCCTTAGCTCCCTCTGGTGCTTTTTGCTGCTTCTGTCAGCCAGAATGCCGCCAAAAACATTTGGGTGCAGTGACTTCACCCTTCCATCAAGCATTTCAGGAAACTTTGTTATTTCAGAAATATATGAGACTCTAATCTTGCTCTTTTCAAGCAATTTTGCTGTATTTCCCGTTGATATTATTTTTATCCCTAGTTTTGAGAGCTGCCTTGCAAGCTCTACAATCCCTTCCTTATTTGAGACTGATACCAGGGCTGTTTTTGCCATTTTATTTGACCCCGTTCATAACAAACTTTGATGTTGACTTAATTTTGCTCACGCTTTTCTTGTGAAGTTTTCTTCCGTAATTAACGCTTTTTTGGGGCAACTTCCTTGCGTCGCTGATTGTTTTTTTAACATTATGCTTTATGTTTGCTTTTATTAATTTAACGCCCTCAAACCCAAGCAGATATATTCCTGCAAACAGCATTAGCCAGCTTATTGCATAAACCCCAACCCAAACTTTCCAGTAAAAAGGGTCTTTAATATTTACAACCATCATCACTTTGGCATAAAATCCCAGCACGAAGTTCAGAACCACAAGCGCCAATCCTATCAGCAGCTTTATGTCCTTCCACCACACTAAAAAATCTTCCTTCATTTGCTTTGGTGATTTTGCCATTTTACTGTATCGTAACTTTGTTTTTTTCGATTTTTATTTTTCCCTTTTCAAATAAGCTGACTGCCTTTAGAATTATTTCCTGCTCTGCCCTCTGCACCTTTTCCTTTAATGTGTCAACAGTTTCATTTTCATAGATTTTCACCTGTTTTTGCATGATTATCGGCCCTGTGTCATGGCCTTCATCAACAAAATGCAGAGTTGCTCCTGTAAATTTTTCCTTGTTCTTCAGCACTTCCTGATGCACATTTTTGTCCATTCCCCCTGCATATTTGGGAAGAAGGCTCGGATGTATGTTCATTATTCTGTTTTTGAACCTTCTGACAAGCCAAGGGCTTAAGAATCTCATATAGCCAATCAGCAGGATCAAGCCGACATTGCTTTTTTCCAGCTCCTTTGCGGCTTCCATGTCATACTGCTCCCTTTCCTTTCCTTTTGGATCGATAAATATTGCCTTTATGCCGTGGCTTCTCGCCCTTTCCAAGGCAAAGGAATCCTCCTTATTTGAGATTACGACAGAAATAATGGCATTCAGCTTTTTTGAGCTTATAGCATCGATTATGGCCTGCATGTCAGTCCCTTTTGTCGACGCTAAAATGCCTATTCTCAGCATAAAACCCCTATTGACTCAGATTGGGCAGGCTTATTTAAAGGTTTTGGGGGTCTGCGTTAAGAACTCTACTGCAAAAAATATAAATTTAAATAAAATAACTGACATCCGGCACAAATCATGAGGCAAATAAACCCGTATTGTGAACCAGCTTGCAAGCAGCTCAACCAATTGAGCGTAAATGACAGCCTTGAATTAGATTGCAGAATAGAAGTTGGAGAGGCTGATGATGAGGGCTTGTTTTTAAGTTCTCCTAAATTTTTAGAGGGTATATTAGCTGTTACAAGAAATGGCGACTTTACATACAGCATAGCTGCGCAAAATTCTGACGTTACTTTGCAAGTAAAAGCCAAGCATTGGGCAGTGTATATTGGAAGCTCAAAAGGCACTCATCTATATGCTGAGCATTTTGAAAAAACTTTTAGGCTAATTGGACTGATGAGGGCACAGGAGGCGCACTTATACTTATTGTTATAATACTCAATTTCTCAATCTTAACATTATTTTGCGCACATTCATTGACTTCAATAGCTGCGACAATCCATCCACCATTGCAGGCGGGCCGCAGATGTAAAAATCGACCCATAAAAATTCCAAAAACATAAATCTTTTATAGTAGCATAAACCAAAACAGCAAAAAAGGGTGATACTTTGGCAACAGAGCTGATAAAGACAGGAACTCCAGGTCTTGACCACGTTCTTAAAGGCGGCTTAAGAAAAGGCGCCTCAATCCTGATCACAGGGGCGCCTGGCACAGGCAAGACATTAATGGCCCTACAGTTCATTTATTATGGGGCTAAAGACTATGGCGAGAACGGAATTTTCCTGACAACAGAGGAAAATACTGATGTCCTTGCCCAGAGCGCAAGCAACCTTGGAATGGACATCAAGGCAGTAATGGACAAGGGCAAGATGTTCATTGTCCAGAAGCCGATAGCAACCCTGAAAGGCGGCATCATGTCAATAAAGGGGCTGATTGACGCAATAAAGAAAAATAACGTGAAAAGAGTTGCCCTTGATTCATTGATATTCTTTGAATACCTCTATCCAAGATTTGACGGCAACAAGATGGAATACAGGAGGCAGGTGCTTATCTTCATGCAGCAGATGAAAAAGGCAGGAGTCACATTTCTTGTCGTGTCCGAAAGGTCTGTTACAGACTTCGACAGGCTTGTGTATGACATGATGGATTTTGTTTTTGAGGGAATCATAATCATTTCAAGGGTTAGGAAAGGCTCTTACTTTGAAAGAGTGCTTACAGTAGCAAAGATGAGGGGGCAAGACCACAGCCTTGATGTCTATCCTGTAACGATTGGCACTGAAGGCCTCAAAGTGCTGCATGACCAGACTCCGTTCTCATTGGTGGAGAAGGAGCAGGAAGGGTTTAAGTAGGACATGTTAAAAAATACATATTATTGATTAAAGACATAAAAAACTCCCTCCTCTATGGCGGTTCGACGGACAACTTTTCTCCCTGCAGAACTGAGCTAGAAAGTCGAAAAGCTTGTCCTACTCAGCAGGAATTTCTGCGGATTTTAATTTCCGCTTACAGAATCCTTGAAATTCCTGCTTCGCCGAACGCCACGGAGGGAGTTTTTTCCGAGAAAAATTTATAGTCGTCCCTAATTACTTTTTGCCAACGAAAATTCACAAGCCTGATTGTAAGAGCACTTTGCGCACTTGTTTGGGTTTTTTGTCGGCTCTGGCTTTCTGCTCTCTGAGAGGACGTCCCTTAGCCTCAGCATTGCCAGCAGGAATTGCTCTTTATGCGCTCCGGTGTATTTTTCCTTCCAGACAATCTCGCCATTGTCGCGGTTTTTCAGCACTGCATAGACTGGCTTTGTTATCAGCTCATGGAAATTGTTTTCCAGCAGATGGCAGTAAGCCCAAATCTGCTTTCTGACTCCTATGTATGCATAGTCATTTGGCTTGTCGTCAACCACATAGACTCCATCTTTGTCGCAGGCCAACTCGTCAATTCTCCCCAGTAAGATGACATTATTGCCTGTGTGCTGCAGCTCAACCTCCCTTGATGTGGCTAAAGTTTCGCTTTTGAAGAATTCTTCCCATGTTGCAGGAACAGCTGCTTTTGAAAATTCCTCAAATTTTGTATCGTGGATTAAAGCGCCTTTCTGCATCGCCTCTGTCTTTATCAACGGAATCTTTTTTACTTTGCTCAGGTAGAGCTTTTGCTCGCAGAAGCTGGCTTCCTGAAACCATGAGGCGCCTATTACGATTGGGTTAGGCATTATAGGGCAATTAAAGTGATGGAGTATAAAAAGATAGCTTTGACATTTTTTAATATATATTTTCCAGTAGCACTGGACACTGGACATGGCGCTGTGAAATATATAAAGGAAGAAATTATATTAATGTTATGACAAACACTAAATGGGAAATCTCTATAATGGAGCTCAAGAAGAATGGAAAAATAAAATACAAGGTAACTAGAAGAGTTCCGGAAATGCCAGTGGCCGATACAAAAATATTCGATACAAAAGAAGAAGCTTTAAAGCAATTAGAAGAATGGCTAAGCTAATTCTTTCATCTTTGATTTAAGAGCTTTTACAAGGCTTGGCTGGTTATGGCAGTAAGTGTCCGGTATATTTAGGGAAAGAATGCGCTTTTGCATGTACAGCTTGGGAAACCTTTTGGCAATCTGGCTTCTTTGTGAATCCTCCATCACGACGACAAGGTCAGCCCATGAAAGCTCTTTTTCACTCAAGGGCTTTTCGTTGAAGAGGCCTGCAGACTTTGTTTCAAACTTATCCCTGAAGAGCTCTTCAGCTGTTTTGCTCCTGTTCTCGTTTTGGTTGCAGACAAACAGCACTTTCATATCGTGCCTTACGGCCGCAAAGAATATAAATTTTGCTATCCCAATTAAGACAAAATTATATTAATCACTGCTTCCTATGCCCCTATATGGACACAAGGCTCCTGAAAATCCTGGAAGAGGAGGTTAGGAAAGAAAAGGCAAAGAAGAGGAAGAAGCCTTTGCTCCAATTGCCAAAAGAAAAGAGGCTGATGTATTATTCGGGGTGGCATAGGGGCAATCCTGTTACTGGGAAGAAGGCTGAAAAGCAGGAAAGGCTTAAGTGAAAGCCATGCTTTTTGGATTATTTTGATTTTAATCGCCTTTCCAGAGGAAATGCTTTAGGTCATTAAACCAAGAGTGATTATCATTTCTTATTTCTCTTAAATTTATTTTTTCCTCTTTGTCTTCTTCAATTGCCTGCACATTTGATTCCAGAAATGTCTTTATCCTGTCTTTTGTGCCGTAGACTATGACTATTTGTTGGATGTCTGAGTATTGCATTGTATCACCTCATAGAGGATCTTGGGCAGGATCTATTTAAAAATCAACTTTCTTGAGAATTATCCAATTTGTGTAGCTTTACTTACAATAACAAATATCTCTTTCTCCTGAATCATTGCATCCATTAATTCTTTAAAGACTCTGGCAGGTTTCTCCGGAGGGGTATTTTTCTCCATCTTTATCATTAACTCTATTAAGTGACCTATAAACTCAACTTTATACTCCCCATATATATTCAATTCTTCAAATGGCTTTAGCTTCTCTGAAGTTGTTTCGCTAAGGAAACATTTTTCTCTATCTTCCTTGTTTTCAAAGGCATGAACTTTATCATACATAGTACGCAAATATTTCATAAATTGAATTGTAAGATCTCTATTATGCTCTTTTTTAATAAGCAAATCAATTACCCAATGAATATGCTTAGGTGTTCTTAATCTTTTTCCATTCTCTTGGTATTTTATTAGAATGTCTCGTTCAGGAAAAGCTCCTCTGCTTCCCGGAAAGACACCTATAATTGTGCCATCAGAGAGTTTAATCTCTTTTAGAGAAATATGTTCTTGTCCCTTTCGCTTAAACCTCATAGAATATAGCGGTTTGAGAACAGATTTAACGATATGTTACAACATTACGTAACACAGCTATATATATCGTAACTTATTACGTCATTACATGCAATTAAAGTTTAACCTTTTAACTGAGAAATTAGAAGACTTAAAAAAAACTTTTTTGGTTTTATCTAATATTAAAAGATTAAGATTATTGCTTCTACTAAACAAAATAAATTCTTCTTCAGCTGCCCAAATACATAAAATTGCAAAAAAGGAAGGGATCTATACGAATAGGGAAACTACTTATAGGGCATTGGAAGAATTAGTGAAAGTAAAATTAGTTTCTAAAGGCTACAATGAGGAAAGCAAAGAGTTAATTTATTCTATCAAAAATGAAAACAACTCATAAAATAATAATTGGAAATGCTTTGGAAGAATTGCAGAAAATTCCAGACGAATCAGTTGATTTAGTATTTGCTGATCCTCCCTACAACATGTCCAAAAAAAGAGGCTTGGGTTGGAAATACAGCAAGCACATCACAATGCAGGAAGAATGGGACATTTTTTCTAAAGATGATTACCTCCAGTTCAATCAAACATGGATAAAAGAGTGCTTGAGAGTTTTAAAGCACGGCGGCAGCTTATGGATTTGCGGCTCTTTTCATAACATATACCAAGTAGGTTTTATATTGCAGCATATTGAAGATGTCAAAATAAACAACAGCATTGTCTGGTTCAAGCCAAACGCGCAGCCTAACATAACCTGCAGGATGTTTACAGAAAGCACAGAGCATTTGATATGGGCTTCAAAGAACGGAAATGGGAAGAAATGGAAGTTTAATTATGGCCTTATGAAGAAAATGAATGAAGGCAAACAGATGAGGAATGTTTGGGCGATTCCATTGACGCCTAAAAGCGAGAAATGGGCAGGTCCCCATCCAACACAGAAGCCTATGGAGTTGTTAAGAAGGATAATATTAGCCTGCACTGATGAAGGAGATACGGTTTTGGATCCATTCTTGGGCTCTGGAACAACTTCCGCTGTTGCCAAGATGCTTAATAGGAACTCTATTGGGATTGAGAAAGAGAAAAAATATTTGAGCATAATTAAGAAGAGGTTGGAGCCGCCGCAGAGGAAGATTGGGGAAGATGTCGAAGTTGAGGTTTTGGCTTGACTTATCCTGTAGAAATAGCCTAGATTTAAGGAAAAGTTCGTTTAAAAATTGTTAAAGTCAATTATTACTCCTGGCACACTCACGATGGTGCTAAAAACTTTATGCATAATTCTGTTGATTCTATATGAATTAAGAGACAAAATATATAAACATATCATGTTCATACACTAATATGAGCATTTTAGCAATGATAGAAACACGAGTAAATGAAGAAATTAATAATCTTGATGAAAATTTCAAAAATAAACCTGAAGACATAAAGCAAGGCACTGCTTTTATGTTATTCTCTGTAAAAAATATATTTAAAGAGTTTGATGACAATGAGATTGAAGATGGAATTGTTGATAGCCAATATAGGGACGAAACCCATGATTATGGATTGGACGCTGTTTATGTTACAGCAAATGGCGCAAATATTTCAACCGTTGAAGAATTAGCTGAATATAATAAAGATACTTCATTTATTTTTCATCTTTTACAATTTAAAAGAGGCAATACTTTAGACATGAATACCTTACTCAAATTTAAAGATGGCATTAAAAAAGCTTTTGTAGATGATGAAATAGACATAAACCAGAACGAATATTTATTTGAAAAAATGCATGAAGTCAAGGAAATAAGAACAAAAATATTCGACCAATTTTCAACCCAGCAAATTAAAGTAAAATCATATTTATGTTTTTCTGGAGTAAAAGATACTGTACTAAACGATCAGTTACTAAAACCACATATAAATGATATTAAAAAATTAATTGTTGATGCTAGTTATAACGCGGAGGATATAGAAATAATTGGTGCTCAAGAATTAATAGATTTTGAGAGGAAAAAACAAGAAATAATTACGATATTAAATTACAAAAAATCATTTAAGTACATAACTCAAACAGAAAACACTAAGAAATTGAATGGATATGTGTGTATAATTCCGACTGAAGAAGTCGGTAAACTAGTAAAGCAGTGGCAACGCCAACTTTTTGAAAGAAATATTAGAGATTTTTATAAAAATAATGATATAAACAACAAAATATTTGCAACTGCTTGTAGCGAAAGAGAATCAAATTATTTCTGGAGTTTTAATAATGGACTAACCATAACTTGCTCAAAAATTGAAGAAATGCCGGATGATAGGTATAGGATATATGGACTACAAATTGTAAATGGATGCCAAACATCAAATACCTTGTACCAAGCTTATGCAAATCTCTCAAGATATAAAGAATTAAGTAATAAAGAAAACCTAACAGATAACGAAAAGTTAGAACTTGAAAATATTAAAAAAGATAAACTACAGGATAATTCTACATTACTAGTTAAAATTATTGAGACCGAAGATGATGATTTAATATACAAAATCACTGAAACGACTAACTCTCAGACTCCAGTAAAGGTATTTAATTTAAAAGCCAATGAAGATATTCATAAAAATATTGAACAATTTTTCTTAGATTATGATATTTACTATGAAAGACGAGTTAACTATTACAAAAACCAAAGAAAATCCCCTTTAATAAGTATGAAAGAATTGGCACAAACTTATGCATCTGTAATTTTATTAAAACCCTCACTTTCGCGTTCAAGACCTAGCTCTATGTTTGCTAGTGATTATGAGTTAATATTTCCCGACCCACAGGTTAAACAAATAAATTATAAATTATATTTAATTCCAGTACTTATATATTTTAAAGTAAAAAAGAAAACTAGAAGTATTTTAAGGAATAAATCTGAGAAAGATAGTTATAAAGTGGCACTATTAAAGTATGCAAAATTTCACATTTGCTGCTTTTTCATGCATTCTATATTGAAAGAGAAGTATAATGAAAAGGAAATCATTACAAATTATGATGAAATAAAAAAAATCATAGAAAATGATAATGATTTTATGAAATATTTCAACAACGCATTGAATACTTTAAAAGAAGTTCTGCAATCTTACGCAGGAAACAAAAATAAGGATTTGGTATTTTATATAACAAAACAAATGGATTTGGATAATAAAATTGGAAAATTCATTCATCAAAAGAAAATATAATCGGATATTTACGTGAGTGTGCCACTAGATTCTAGTCCCTGAAGTATCGTTTAACTTATTTGATAGAACGATTTGTGCCCAGAGTAATAATCAATTTCGTTACAACTAAGATAAACTCAACCGAAAATAGTCTATTTAGTAATTCTGAAAAACCTCTGGCTTAATTCTATCAATTATATTTTTAACTCTGTTTATTTTCTCTTGCGTAATCTCAGGAAATATTTTGTATATAGGAACAAACTCGTTTTCTAAATCAAAATAATAAACAAGACTATCAAATTTACGATAAGGCTTTCTAGGTATCTTTAGTTTAGAAACATACTGGGCATAGACATATTCTCCTGCTGGAACTATCACAACTAAAATTGAATCATTCCAATATTTATAATATCTGTCAATTTTTGCTTTGGATTGTATATATGAGTTTATATTTGTAAACCCAGTAAACTTTGCCTCCACCAGATGAACAATTTTCTTTTTATCATTTAGAACCAGAAGGTCTGGCATACTCCTTATTCTTCGTAATGTATCAGTTTGTTTTCCATCTCTACTGATTCCTGCTGTAATCCTACTAAACAAACTTTCATAACCAAAAGGGTAGGTTTCATAACCAGCCTCTTTAAATAAGTGCTCTAATAGAACTTTTGCATTAAATCCTCTAAGACTGTTCCTGTAAAAATCCTCTGCTGTTCTTTTTTTAAACATTTTATTTTTTAATTTTATATTATAAATCAAAAAACCGATTAAAAAGACCTGTTAAATGAAATAAAAATATTTATGAAGAATAAAATTACTAAAATCAAAATCAAATAGAGTATTATTCCTCCAACAAAAAGTAAATAGTAGAGTACATTCTTGGATTTAGTTTTTGAAGTTAGTAATTGATGTGCATACCCAAAAACTATTGATAAAAGAATAACAACTACAATAAAAATAAGATAAAAAATCACAGAATTTTCGAATTTAACATTCGGAAAAAAATAAGGGCGTAAAGTTAAGTTTATAATTATTAGTAAAACAGAAATAATAAGCCCAAATTTAATGTAGTTTAGAGTATTTTTCATGGAAATCTTCGGTTTATTGAATTGATTTTTTTACAAAATCTTTAACTTGATTGTCTTCTGACATGCCAACATGAATAATATTAATCTTGAGTTTGGTTTTATTGTTTGAATTAATTTTATCAAATAAGTCTTTTTCATCTTTTGCAGAAACTATGAGGTCGCTACCTCTTGATAAATAGTCGCCATAGACTAAGGCAAATTTGTTTAGACTAATTTTCCCAGGCTGCCTGTCTTCATCACTTCTTATCCAATCATAATATTGTTGAAATAAATTTAATGATAGTCTTGGATTGTTAAAAAACCTAGTTATTCCAGCAACCTCACCCAAAGAACTCTCCATTTCATGAGCAACGTCTCCAAACTTAGGATGCAAATTCCCCTTCATCCGTAACCTCTCAATCGCAACCCCTCCCGATAAATTAACCTGCCTTGCAAAATAGCTTAATTCAGAAAAATTACCCGGGCAAGCCACACCTACAAAAGTTTCTACAGGGTTTAAAGACATACTCAAATTTATTTCAGTACCATTATAAATAACTTTCCCTGCACTTGCTTTTCCTGATGAGCTCCAATTGCTTAAGGAATCAAGAGCTGTCCTGCATCCGTTGCTGTGGGCTACATACTGTATCTTGTTTTTTCCAGTTATCCCTTGGACCCCTCCAATAAGTGAAGGCCAGAAGTCATCAACTAAATCAGTGTAGTTATAATTAACGCAGCCATTACATTCAATATCAGGCCCTCCAGTTATTTCTATAAGCCAGATATCCCTTCCGTTGCTTGACAATTCGCTTCCTAAGTCATTCCATGCTGTTATATCAGCCCAAATCCCGCCGCTCATGACAACAGGCAGGGAAATGTCATTGCTGGAATTTAAATACAATAAGTAGTCGCTGCTAAAGTCAGGTTTCAGATTTCTTGCTCTTAACACAATATTATTTGCGGTTGTAATATTATAATTGATTTCTGTAAACATTGTATCGTTCAAGGCATGCCTAACAATATTCATAAATAAATCATTTTGTTTGCCATAATTGTCTTTATTCGCATCATTATTCAAATAGTCATAAACCTTAACCCCACCCTCATTCTCGTCAGAAACAAACACTGCCTTTTTTTCTTTAATATTCAAAAACAATTCCTGATTTTTAATAAACTCTTTTAAAGCAGCAATCTCCC
>JACOUX010000012.1 GCA_016177615.1 Candidatus Woesearchaeota archaeon
GAACCTTTTTTATAGCTAAAGCTACTTAAGTCTGTTTGTAACATTTTACACGCTCCGAGCATTGGGCAGCTAAAGCTGCCCGCGCTCGATTTTTCTTAAGAAAACAAGAATATAGAGTTTATCACTTAATTTGACTTAGCCGCAAAACAGTAAGCTTTTTAAATAAACATAACCTACCAATAGTAAAATTTTTAGCCCGAGTTCGTATGAG
Source organism: Candidatus Woesearchaeota archaeon (assembly GCA_016177615.1). GTDB lineage: Archaea > Nanobdellota > Nanobdellia > Woesearchaeales > GW2011-AR4. The sequence continues at coordinate 212 of JACOUX010000012.1, forward strand.
CGCTTTTAGGGTTAGCGAATTGTTTCGTTAATTATCCTGAATTCTCGGTGCGTAAAATATTATTTTAATCGTTTTTAAAATATCAGGCGAATCATGGATTCGCTGACCTTGAAAATTCAAAAGAATTTTCAAAGAATAGGCGAGGCTTGAGCGATTGAATGGGAGCGAAAGCCGAGCACAAGATATTGAAAATTTGCAAAGCAAATTTTCGGAATTAAAAATAAAAGTCAAATAAAAAATTTCAAATCAAAATGGAACAGCCAAAGCAGGAACTGAAATATTTCGTAAGGATAGCAAACACTGACCTAGACGGCAATAAGCCAATTGGCCACTCCTTGACAAAAATAAAGGGAGTAAGCTTTATGCTCTCAAATGCCGTGTGCAACGCGCTTGGGCTGCAGAAAACAAAAAAAACAGGCTACTTGAGCGATGCAGAAGCGGCTAAGATAGACGATTTGATAAAAGACCCGTCAAAGTACAAGGTGCCTGCATGGCTCTTTAACAGGAAAAAAGACCCGGAAGACGATGTGGATAGGCACTTGACAGGGGCAAGCTTAAGCTTTGTGGAAGAGAATGACATCAAGCTTATGAAAAAGATAAGGTCATATAAGGGGATAAGGCACTCGTTTGGGTTGCCTGTGAGGGGCCAAAGGACAAGGAGCAATTTCAGGAAGAATAAAGGAAAGGTTCTTGGGGTAAAAAGGAAAGACAGCTCAAAAGCAGGCAGAGTCTAAGTTAAAATATCAGCTAAGTGAAGCAAATGGGAGATCCAAAAAAGCACAGGAAAAAATTTTCAAAGCCTGGCCATCCGTGGCAGCGGGAAAGGATAGATGAAGAAAAGGCTTTGCTGAAGCAGTATGGACTAAGGAGGAAATATGAGATTTGGAAGACTGATTCTATGCTCAAGAAGTTCCTTAACAGGGCAAAAACATTGATTGCCCAGAGAAATGTCCAGTCAGAGCTTGAAAAGAAGCAGCTGATTGAAAGGCTTTATTCGCTTGGATTGCTGAAAAAAGACTCCAGAGTCGAGGATATCTTAAACCTCAAATTAAAAGACGTTCTTGAAAGAAGGCTTCAGACTTTGGTGTGCAGAAAGAGCATGGCCATTTCAATGATCCAGGCGAGGCAGTTTATTACACACCATTTTGTCGCAATAGGGGATAAAAAAGTGACCGCGCCTTCATATCTGGTGCCGCTAAATGAGGAGCCCAAAATCAAGCTTGTCAAAGCGATAAGCATTGCACAGCCAAAAGAGCACATAAGCGAGGCCGCATAAAAATGGAAAGGCAGCAGAGGTGGGGGATAGCGCACATTTATTCATCTTACAACAATACAATAATCCATATAACTGACATAACAGGCACAGAGACATTGGCAGTCGGCTCAGGAGGGATGGTGGTAAAAAGCGACAGGATGGAGGGAAGCCCGACAGCTGCCATGATTGCTGCAAAAAAGGCAGCAGAGACCGCAATGGACAAGGGAATTACAGGAATCCATGTAAGGATAAAAGCACCAGGAGGCCATAACGGTCCGGTAAGCCCCGGGCCTGGCGCCCAGGCAGCAATAAGGGCATTGTCAAGGATGGGCCTCAGGATAGGAGTAATAGAAGAAGTAACCCCACTGCCGCATGACGGATGCAGGAAAAAAGGCGGAAGAAGGGGAAGGAGAGTATAAATCAACCCTTCCGCGAGTTGACGGCGGGAAACTTTTTGCGAAAAAGTTTCATCAAAAAAGGGAGGCTTCGCAATTGCTCAGCCCCCAAACTTATTAATAAAATCAAAATAAAGAAAATAATTTACAAACAAGGAAGTGATGGAGAAGAAAATGCAAATTAATTATGAAATATATAATACTGATACCAAATTCGGGAATGAGGCAAACAGTGGCAGAGGTTTTTGGAGATGAGATAACTCCTCAGCTCATAACCAGAGTGCAGCATGCATTAAGCGGCAAATAAATTTCAATAAAAAACTAAAATCAACGAGGTCAAAAATGGAAGTTAGAATCTTGGAAAACAGCAAGGAGCAGGGAAAATTGTCTTTCATTTTGAAGGATTCTGCTCCGGTTTTTGTAAATACCTTGAGAAGGCTCATGATAGACGAAGTGCCCACCATGGCAATAGAAGAGGTCGAGTTTGCCAAGAACAATTCGATACTTTATGATGAAATGATTGCCCACAGGCTGGGATTGATTCCCCTAAAAACTGACTTGAGATCATATAATCTTCCTGAAAGATGCAAATGCGAAGGAAAAGGCTGCAACAGGTGCCAGCTCAAGCTGGTGCTCAAGGCCACAAAAGGCTCTGGAGTGGTTTACGCCTCTGAGATAAAAAGCAAGGATCCTGCCATAAAGCCGGCCTATGGAGAAATGCCTATTGTAAAGCTGCTCAAGGGCCAGGTTCTTGAGCTTGAAGCAACTGCTGTACTGGGAAAGGGCAAGCGGCATGTAAAGTGGAGCCCATGCCACGCCTATTATAAATACAAGCCTATAGTTGAAATCACAGGTGATGTCAAGAATCCGGAAGCAATAATAGAAGTTGATCATAATAATATTTTTGAAATCAAGGACAGAAAGCTTGTTGTCAATAAAGACAAGATGCTTGACTGCGACCTTTCGGTGGATTTTTCGGAAATAGACAAAAATGTTAAAGTTTCGGGCAGCAGCACGGATTTTGTGTTTTATGTTGAGTCGTTCGGCCAGCTAAGCTGCAGGGATATTGTTGTGAAGGCTATGGAAATTTTTGACGAGCAGCTCGATGAATTTGCTGAGGAGCTTAAGAAAGCCAAATAAGATTATTCCCCTTACTGCGGGGGTGGCAGAGCCTGGCCAAAAGAAGCGAGAAATCGCTTTTGGCTATATGCGCAAGGTTGAGGGCCTTGTCCCTTAGTGGGTGCGCGTGTTCGAATCACGTCCCCCGCATTTCAAATTTCAATATGAAAAAATAACAAAAAAATAAAATTTAAAAATATTTAACTAAAATGTCAAACAGAACCGGATCAACAAATCCAATTTTGCTGCGCCTAATAACGGAATTGAAGAGAAAAAGCAGCGATCAGAATATTAATGTCTGGCGCAGGGTTGCTGATGACCTGGAAAAGCCAACAAGGCAGAGAAGGGTAGTCAACCTCTCAAGCATAAGCAGGCATACCAAGGAAAATGAGACCATAGTAGTGCCTGGAAAAGTTCTCGGCGCGGGCGATTTGGAGCATAAGGTTATAATCTCGGCATTCCAGTTTTCAGTTGGTGCAAAAGAGAAAATAGAGAAAGCAGGGGCTAAAATAGTCCCGCTTCTTGAGCTGAGCAAGTCAAACCCCAGCGGCAAAGGAATAAAGATAATAGGCTAAAATGATAATCGACGCTAAAGATTTAATGCTTGGAAGGTTAAGCAGCTTTGCGGCAAAGCAGCTCCTGCTTGGCAATACAATCGATATTATAAATTGCGAAGAATGTGTTGTGAGCGGAAAAAAGCAGAACGTGCTGGCAAATTACATAAGGAGGATAGACAGGAAAGCGCCAGGAAAGGGCCCTTATTTTTACAGAAGGCCTGATATGTTTGTAAAAAGATCTGTAAGGGGAATGCTGCCGTTCAAAAGGTCAAGAGGAAGGGCTGCATTCAAGAATATAAAGTGCCATATCGGCATGCCCGACAGCTTTAAGAGCGAAAAAACAATGGCTATCGGCAAAGCAGACATTGGCAAGCTTAAGTCTGCAGACTATATAAAAATAAAAGAGATATGCAAGGCAGTTGGATGGAAGCCATGACGAAAAACGTACACTCATCTGGAAAAAGGAAGAGAGCTATTGCAAGAGCAGTATTAAGGCAGGGCACCGGAAATGTAAGAATAAACAAAGTGCCAATCAGCCTAGTGCAGCCTAAGATGTCAAGGCTGAAGCTGAGAGAGCCGCTTATTTTGGCAGGAGAGCTTTCCAACGCTGTTGATATTGATGTTCACGTTGGAGGTGGAGGCGTTTCATCTCAGGCAGAGGCAGCAAGGCTGGCTATTGCAAAGGTGCTTGCCAGTTCTTCAAAAGATGACAAGCTAAAAGAAACATTTTTGAACTATGACAGAAATCTGCTTGTTGCTGATGTAAGAAGGAAGGAGCCGGCAAAGCCAAACAGACATGGCCAGGCCAGGAGCCACGTGCAAAAGAGCTATAGATAAGGATAAAACAGGAGGATAAAATGATAGTACCAATTCGTTGTTTTTCATGTGGAAGGCCTATAGCACATTTGTATGAGCCATACAAGGAAAGGGTTGATAAGGGCGAAGACCGCAGGAAAGTTTTGGACGAGCTTGGGCTGCAGAGATACTGCTGCAGGGCTATGTTCCTTGGGCATATTGAGCTGATAGACACAGCAGCCCAGTTCAAGAAGTTTTGAAATGCATGCTTCTTTTTTACGCACAACTTTTATAAGCTATTGATTTTACTTAACGGCAATGGGTGCTGCAGAGGTTGTAACAGGCATAGTGGTAAGTGGTCTTGGAGAAGGTGCTTTTTTCATGTCAATTGATCATTACAGGAAAGAGATTGAAAAAAAGCTGGGCTTTGGCGCTTACCCAGGAACACTGAACATCAAAGTTAAAAAAATATATATTGATTTGTTAAAAAACGTTGAATGCGCAAGGATTAGCGGCTTTAAATCTGGAAATAAATCGTTTGGCGGTGCTGCCTGCTATGCAGCAAGCATAAATGGCGTAAAAGGCGCAATTATCATGCCAGACCTTACAAAGCACAAAAACGTAATCGAATTCATTGCCCCCGTACACTTGAGATCAGCATTAAAAATAAAGGATGGGAATGAAGTTGAGCTGGAGCTAAAATGAAGGTAGGAATTGCTGACACAACATTTGCAAGAGTTGACATGGCCAGATTTGCAATTGAAACTATAAAAAAAAATTCCAATCATAAGATAGAAAGGTACACCGTGCCGGGATTTAAGGATCTGCCTGTTGCGTGCAAGAAGCTGATTGAAAAGGATAAATGTGATATTGCTATGGCATTCGGAATGGCAGGCCCGATGCCTATTGACAAGCAGTGCAGTCATGAAGCGTCTCTTGGGCTGCAGCAGGCACAATTAATGACAAACAAGCACATTCTTGAGGTTTTTGTGCATATGGATGAGGCAAAAAGCGAAAAAGAAATATATAAGATTGCAAAGAACAGGGCAGAGAAGCATGCGCTGAATGCGCTGGAGCTGCTCAAAGGCAAAACTGCCCTTCAAAAATATGCCGGAATGGGAAAAAGGCAGGGCAGAGAAGACGAAGGCTCTATTATAGTAAAGGGCACAATAATTTGAGCATAAAATATGCTATTTACTTATTACGAACGGGCAACAATCGCTCAATTATATTTGCCCGTGAGTATAGCTAACGTAAAGGTGCAAAATGTCAGAAAAGCTTGGAATGGTTGTTTCCCAATTCAATTTTGAGATTACAGGTGAAATGAGCAGGAAAGCCCATGATAGGGCAAAGGAAGTTGGAGCCAGAATTGTAAAGGTAATTGAAGTTCCTGGTTCTTTTGAAATTCCTTTTGCTGTCAAGAAGCTGCTTGAAGACAAGGAAATAGACGGAGTTGTCACAATAGGGACAGTCATCAAGGGCGGCACAGACCATGATTCCGTGATAGCCCATGCGATTGCAAGGAAGCTTATGGACCTTTCAATAGAATACAACAAGCCGGTTTCTTTGGGGATATCGGGTCCTAATATCACATGGCAGCAGAGCGAGAAAAGGGTTGAGGAATACGGGATAAGGGCAGTTGATTCTGTTGTGAAGATGCTGAGGAACAGCTAAAAAAACTTCCCTAAAGCCATATTCTTCTTCCTGACCTTATTGTTTTTGCTGAGGATCTTTCTTGACTTTTCCTGCTCCATAAGGGAGCTTAAGAACATCTTCCTTGTTCTTTTGTTTAATACATTCTTCTCGACCATCTCTGCCAGCTCCTTTGGCTTCATGTTGGAGCTCTTAAGTATGGCGCCAAGCCTTTCAGAATTTGTCTTTTTGAACTCTTTGATTATATCCTCATTGTCAAGCATGCTGGAAAGGAACTCTTTCCTGGAATTGGAGCTGAACGCTTCGTTGACAAGCAGCTTTGAAAGCCTGTTCGGCTCGGTCAAAAGCAGGAATTTTGTCAATTGCAAGGTTCTTATTATATCGTTTTTGTAATACTGCGTGTCGAGGTTTTCAAGCACATCGTAAAGTATGCTGTCAAATTCAATAACCTCAACTTCATTCTCATTAAACCTTTTGATTATTTCTTCCCTTCTGGATTTCGGGAAAGCGCCCAGAATAATTATTTTTTTTATGATGCTTTTTTGCGCCGAAAGCTGCTTTGTGCAGCCCCTGATTGCAGCTGCAATGGCCCTATCGCCAAACTTTTCATCCACAATATTTCTAATAGACTTGTCAATGCCTTTGGCATCAGAAATGTTGCTGGTTATCGAGCAGCTGACTTCTGTGTGCAGCATCTCGCTGGTTCCATCATCATCAAACTTTAACGCGAGAATTCCGCAGTCTTTATTGTTGCTGGTCTTGATATTATTGATTGTGAAAAATCCCCTCTTGTTGTACCAGTAATTAACTATCTCTTTTTCAGCGCTCATAACAACCCCCATTGGGCATTATGTATGCTTTTATTTATAAGGTTTTTGATTTTTTAATTTCATTTCTTCAAAATGATGATATTTCCCCTTCCCTTTTTTATCTTCTCGACAATTCCTTTATGCTCGAGCTCCGCAATCATAAGGCTAACCTTTGCCTCTGAAAGGGGAATTTCTTTCCTTATCTCCTTCTGTGTGGCCCTGCCTCCTTCTTTTTTTATTATTCTGATTATCTCCTCAATATAGCCATCAGGCTCAATTATCGGGCTATTTTTCCTATTTTTATTGTAAAACGAATAGAATAACAATGATACGATAATGATTGAAATTGCCGAAGCTGCAAGAATAAGCAAAAGCCTGCTGTTGTTTTCGGCGGCATTGCCATTAATGTCTATATCCGGATCCCCTATTCCCTCTTCAAAATCAGGGAACAGTATCAAGTCAATCACATAAATGCCGTCTTGAACTATAGAGATATTTTCCTGAACAGAAGCTGTCACTGCATTTTTTTGAATAATCTGCGCTTTTATTTTGTAATTGCCCTGCGGCACATTGAAGGAGTAAGTTCCATTTGCAGCTACCATGACCTGCTTTGGAGAAGTATTGATCTCTACTTTTGCATTATTGGCTTTCTTCAGCGATAAATCATAAACATTTCCGTGAATTGTGGCGACATTCGCGAAACCGATTAGCATGGTCCATATGATAGCAAACATAATAGTGCGAGATATTAATTTTATTAAAGCCATAATTAATGGAGTTATTTGCTGGTATAAAAATATTTATATCTCTTAAACCGAAAGAAGGCAGAATAAACCTTTGTAAAGCTTTAAATTAATTCAAAAACCCTCAATTTTTCAAAAAAAAAAGTTTATTTATAAATAAGATATGCTTTTAGGAATCTAGAAAATTTGGTTTAGGAGGTAAAAATGAAAAAAATTATTTCAGTAGCGGTAATGGCAATATTTATTCTAAGCTTGGTGCCTTTGGCATTCGCCGATGAAATATCAATACAGGGGGATGCTGTTGTAAGGACTTCTGCCGAAACTTCTGTGAAATCGGACAATGACTTAAGTGCAGGAGCCGGGGCAAGGGCTGAAGCAAAAGAAATGCTGAAGGCGAAAGCTGAGGAGAGAAAAGAAGCGTATAAGCAGAGGCTGGAAGCTCTCAAAGAGGCTCAAAAAATGAAAATAAAAGCCTTAAGCGCTGAAAGGCAGGAAAGGTTTGCCAACCTGAGCAGCGAGAGGCTGGAGAAAATTGCAGAACTTGATGCAAAGCAGATAGAAAAACTTTCGGAACTGAATATCAGGAACGTAGAAAAGATTGCCGAATTAAAGAAAGAGCGGCTTGAAAAATTGGCTGGGCTAAGGGAAGACAAGCTTGAAAGGCTGTCAGGGCTCGAAAAGGATAAGCTTGAAAAAATAGCTGACTTAAGCAAAGAAGAGCTTGAAAAGCTATCCAGCCTGAGCGAAGCTTTGTTGAGGAACCTTACCAAGCATGATGTCGCAAGGCTTAAGGCCAGATTAAGTGCCATAGCAATTGTCAAAGTCAAGAATGCAGATGATTTGGACAGGAGAGAGATATCAGCATTAAAATTGTCGCAGATAAAAGACAGGTTTGAAAAAGCAAGGGAAAAATTCAACGACGCCAAGGAAAAGCTTGAGGATGAAAGGGAAAAGCTAAAGGGGGCAAAGGAAAAAAGGGACGAAAAAGCAGCCTTGGAGCATGCAAAAAATTATCTGCTGCGGGTTTCTGATGCATTAGCCAGCCATCTTGAGAAGCTGAAATCAAAGGTGCAGGAAAATGCCAATATAGACGATGAGAGGGAAGCAAAGATTGTTGCAGAGATAGACTCCCAGATTTCTGCAGTGGCATCGATCAAGGCAGAAATAGAGGCTTCAGCGACAAAAGAGCAGCTCAAGGAAGCTACAAAAAAGCTAAGGGAAATATGGAGCGGGCTTAAGCATGTCATAAGCCTGCATAGCGAGAGGGTCATCTCTGCAAGGGTTGAAGGCATTGTGAACAAAGGGCTTGTGCTTGAAAAAAAGCTGAACCACATACTTGAAGAGGCAAAGGAAAAGGGCATCGAGATTGATGTGAGCGCAGACATAAGCGCTTTCAGCGAGAAAATTGCCTCTGCCAAGGACAAGCATTCGCAGGCCCAGGCAAAGCTTGATGCAGCTATTGAATTGAAGGCAGGCAATGCAACAAAAGAGGAAATCAAGGCAGCTGCAGACAGCGCAAAGATGCTGTTGAAAGAGGCAAGGGAATCTCTTAAAGATGCCCATGATATTTTGAAGGGCATTGTAAAGAAAATAAAAGCCGCAATGCCGGAAGCTGACTTGTCAGAAGATGTGGAAGTTGAAGTAGAGCAGGAAGCCGCCGCTTAAAAAATAATTGATATAGAAAAAATCACGGGGGTGTGAATCATGAAAAAAATAAATATCAGCCTGATGTTTGGCTTTATGTTAATCTTATTGTTTGGGATAGCTGCCTGCACCGAAGTTACTCAAACAGGAATATCAGAGCAAACTTCAATGCGGTCTGGAAAAGGAAGGGTGGTGTTTACAATAACCGACGCTGCCGCTGATATGGGCAGTGTTAGCAGTGTTAAAATCACTGTAGAAAGGGTAATGGTGCAGAGCGCTGCAAAAGGATGGGTAACAGTTTCATCAACGCCGAAGACATATGATTTGCTGAAATTGAAGGCAGAAAATAGCCAGGAGCTTATGGCAGATGTGCAGCTGGAGCAGGGGTCCTATAACCAGATGAGGCTTGATGTTTCCAAAGTTGTTGTAATGGACTCAAGCGGTCAGCATGAGGCAAAGCTTCCTTCAAATGAGCTGAAAATAAATGGGAATTTGATTGTTGAATCTAACTCAACTGCTGTGGCAAAATTTGACTTCATAGCAGACGAATCGCTTCATGTAACTGGAAACGGCCAATACATACTTGCTCCTGTTGTGCAGCTTGAGACAAGGGAAGATGCAGATGTAGAAATCAAAAGCGGCAGCAAGGTTGAAGTCACAGGCGGCAAAGTCAAGACAAATGTCAAGGTCGGAATGGATGCTGATGGAAAAGTCGGTGCAGGGTTAAGGATACCGGTAGATATCGAGCTGACTATCGAAGGAAGCTCTATCAAGATTGGACAAAAGCTGAACCTTGGAGCATCAGCCAGCGGCAAGGGAAAATTGATATTTGCAATAACCGATGCAGCAGCAGACATGGGGTCTGTCTCGAGCATAAAAGTTACAGTTGACAAAGTAGGAGTTCATACAGATGCAGAAGGCTGGACTGACTTTTCTGTACAGGGAAAAACTTTTGACCTTCTCGAGCTCAAAGCCAAAAGTGCAAATGCGCTGTTGGCAAGCTTGGATGTTGAGCCAGACATCTATAACCAGATAAGGATTGGAATTTCAAAAGTTGTTGTGACAGACTCTTCAGGAGAGCATGAGGCAAAGCTTCCTTCAAATGAGCTGAAAATCGTTGGGATGGTGGCTGTAAATGCCAATTCAACATCAACAGCTTTGTTTGACTTCATAGCAGACGAATCGCTTCATGTAACTGGAAACGGCCAATACATACTTGCGCCTGTTGTGCAGCTTGAGACAAGGGAAAAGACAAACGTCAGCCTCAAAAGCGACAGCAGCGTCGATATCAAAGAAGGAAAAGTTATGGCTGACATCAAGGTTGGCATGGATGTTAATGGAAATGTCGGGCTCGACAGGATTGTTCCGAAAGACGCCGAATTGTCGGTTGAGTCCGGAAAGATAAAACTGAAGGCAAAAATTACAGTAGGTTAATTGGGAAAGCTTTAAATATAGATTCCATAATATTATGGAAAGGCGGAAGAGATGAAGAAAATCCTAATGTCAATTGCTACAATTTTTTTGATTTTCATATTTGTTGCAGCATGCCAGAAAGAGCCCAGAAAGGACATTCCAAAGGCTCCAACAACAGAGGCTACAGGTGATGCTGCGGCAGACTCTTTTGGAAATGACTTCAACAGAATTGATGAGGATTTGGATAATTCTGAATTAAGCGATGTTGACAATGGCCTCTCTGATGCCGAGAATATTTGAGAAGGTTTAAATAAAATTGCTTTTTCTTTTTTGTGATGATAAGCATTAATGGAGACTATCTTGAGGGTGGGGGCCAAATCTGCAGGACAGCATTGGCGCTTTCTACAATCACCAAAAAGCCCTTTGGGATAAATGACATAAGAAAAGGAAGAAAAGACTCTGGATTGAAGAGCCAGCATCTGTATTGCGTAAAATCGCTGCAGCAGCTATGCGATGCTGTCGCAGAAGGTGCTGAATTAGGATCTTTAACATTAAAGTATTATCCCAAGAAAATCGTTGCAAAAAATCTGAACATTAATATCGAAACTGCTGGCTCTATAACCTTGCTGATGCAGGCATTGCTGCTGCCTTCTATGTTTGCCAGCAAGCCAATGACAATAACAATAACTGGAGGAACAGACACCAAATGGAGTCAGCCATTTGATTATTTCAGCAATGTTTTATTGCCGCAGCTTCAAAGATTTGCAAAGATTGATGCAAGACTGCTGAAAAGAGGGTATTATCCAAAGGGCAACGGCAAAGTGGAAATAAAAATAAACCCGAAATATAAGTTGAATGATTTTAGCGGCTTTGAGGAATTTCATGCTCATTTAAAGCAAAATGTTAATCCTTACCATCTGGACGAGCAGCACTATTTAATCCAGATAAAGGGAGTTTCACATGCTTCGAAAGCCCTTGAAAATGCAAGAGTTGCCGAGAGGCAGGCGCACTCTGCACAGGCAATTCTCGGAAAGAAATTCAGTGTTTCAATAAAAATAAGCTCGGAATACCAAGAAACTTTATCAATCGGCTCAGGCATTACCTTGTGGGCGATTTTCTCGAAAAATAAGGACGACATTGACGAAAACAATCCAATAAGGCTTGGAGCAGATTCCCTTGGAGAGCAGGGAAAAAGAGCAGAAATTGTAGGGGAAGAGGCAGCTCAAAGCCTGATTAGGGAGATCGAAAGCAAAGCCCCTGTTGACAGGCATTTAGCTGATCAGATACTGCCGTTCATGGCTCTTGTTGGAAATTCAAGAATAAAAGTTTCGGAAATAACAAACCACTGCAGGACTAATATTTATACAATACAGCAGTTTATGGGAGAGATTTTTAGTGTTGATGAGCAGAATAGAATTATTTCTGTAAAATAATAATAACTAAAATGGAAAAAACAACCAAGTTTTATTTTTATTTGTTCCTTTGCATTTTATTGTGGGCGTTTATTCCTATAGTTTCCAAAAAAACATTAACGGAATTAGACAATGTTCAAATATTGTTTTTTCTTTAACAACTGCATCAGAAGGGTTTATTTTAGCATATACTTGGCCAATTTTTGTTTTGATTCTTGCCTTTGCAATACTTAAAGAAAAAATAACTTTCAAAAAAATAATTTCCATATTGGTAAGTTTTGCTGGGGTGATTATAATAATAACCCAAGGCAGAATATTATCTATAAGCTTTACTAATTTAACTGGAGACATTCTTGCTTTGTCAGGAGCCATTGTTTTTGCTTTATTTTCTGTAATTGGCAAGAAATATAATTTTGATAAAACCATAAGTGCTTTTATTTACTTTTTAACGGCATTGATATTTTTAATACCGACAATATTCATTTTTTCATCTATAAAGCTGCCATCAGCAGGAATACTATTCTGGATTATCTTTAATGGGCTTTTTGTGAATGGCATTACATACATTTTCTGGTTTAAGGCCCTGGAGCATGGAAAAACTTCCATAATATCAAATTTACTTTTTCTTGTACCGTTTATCTCGTTAGTCTATATTTATCTATTTTTGGGAGAAAAAATATTAATAAGCTCATTTATTGGGTTAGTAGTAATTTTAATTGGAGTGGTTATTCAATCTGTAAAAAATGGAGATTTCACAAAACCCAAACACAAAAACAAACCTTTTTAAATCATATTCCTATCCCAGAGAATCAAGATGTCAGAAAAACAGGCGCTATGCAGCTCGTGCAGGAAGAGGATAACCAATACAATAGGCTCCACAAGGTTCATGTGCCCGAAATGCGCGAAGGTGGAGATTGTGAGGTGCTTTCACTGCAGGGAGATAGCCGCAAAGTACAGATGTTCTGAATGCAGTTTTGAAGGGCCGAATTAATATGGCTCAGGTAGTTGTTTCTATCAGGATAATGCCAAAGGGCACAGAAATTGACATGTCTGTGTTGGAGTCAAGTGCAAAAAAGGAAATAATTGACTTCTGCAACTCCAAAGAATTCAAGACTGATGTCCAGCCGATAGCTTTCGGGCTAAATGCCCTAAATATAATTTTTGTCATGGATGAGAGCAAAGGCAGCACAGAGATACTTGAGCAGAAGATAGCAGAAATTGATGGAGTGGAATCTGTGGAAGTCACTGATGTAAGAAGGGCTGTCGGCTAGCTGATTTTCTTCCATTCCAGCTTTGTTGGAGAAGCCTCCCAGCTTCCTCCAAGCGCAAAGACATTCCCTTCTACTGTCTTAACGCAGAGCGATTGGCCGGAGTACAAGTTTGCGATTGTGTCCAAAACATTCATGCAGTCCCCTTTATTGGCGTCCTTGACCTGTTTATTTACAACTAGCATGGTTGAAGGGCTTATGGCCGTGAAATAAACATAGGTATCGTACTTGTTGGAGAATATGTCCTGAAACGCCGTGGTTCCCGTGGTAAACAGCCTGTTTTCAAAGTCATAGTACATGAAAAATTCCTTGCTTATGTCTATGCTTTCCAGTTGCTCGGCTGCCTGCTGCGGCTCTTTTTGGTTTTCTGCAAGCTTTTCTCCCTTTTTATCGCTTGGTTTTGCCTGCTGATTTAACACTGCTTCTATCTCCTGAGTCGCTCCGACTTTAACCATAACATCTTTCTGGAAGTCTTCGTACCCCTCCTTCCTTATCGTGATCCTATGGCTGCCTGTTGGAATATTATAAAGGTTAGATGGAGTTTCGCCCTTGAGCTCCCCGTCAACATAGACTTGCGCATTGGAAGGAGACGATTCAACTGAAATTGCCCCTGTATCAACAATGTCTTCTTGCACCTCATTCTGGACTGTATCAGGAGATGCGCACCCGAAAATAACGAAAGAAAGTGCAATAAGCGTGCAAATAATTTTAATGCCATTCATAATAGAATATAAGCTCACAACTATAAAAATCTATTTATTTTTTAATTTATTATTTTTCTTTTCCAATAACATTTAAATATAACTTTATCTTCCCTGCAAATAATGAATAAAATAGAAACCATTATGGCTTATATCGGCTTTGCTTTCTACAGGCTTTTTTCAAGCTATAAGTACTTCTTGCTTATTTTCAGGCCTTAGTCTCAAATGCCAAGAATGGCAAAAAATATAGAGAGTTTTTGAATAATTCATTAAATTTATATATTTTCAAAATTCTCTATAAACATAGTTAGACAACCAAAGAATGAATATAGCAATAATGGGCTTTCGCGGCACAGGCAAGACAGCAGCTTGCAGGCTTTTGTCCCAGAAGCTGGACAAGAAGCTGGTCTCTACAGACGAGGAAGTAGTGAAAATAACGAAGATGACTATCCCGCAGCTTGTTAAAAGGCACGGGTGGGAGAAGTTCAGGGACATTGAGTCAGAGGCAATTGAGTCTATATGCGACTTGGACGACTGCATCATAGATACAGGAGGAGGGGCAATAATGAGGAATGTAAACATAGCCAATCTGAAAAAAAATGCGCTAGTTGTTCTTTTGACAGCTGATGCAAAGACTATGAGCAGCAGGATAAAAAACTCAAAAAAGCCTTCGTTCATCAAAAGCGATTTTCTTGAGGAGATAAAAGATGTGATTCAGGAGCGCGAGCCAAAGTTCAAAAGGGCAGCTGACTACGCCATTGATACTTCTGTAATCAGCCCAGAGGAAGCATGTGATTTGATAATCCACTATGTGCAGATGGAGATGAAATAAGTTTCGTACAAGAATGGACATTAAGAAGCTGTCAGAAAGCCTGAATCAAAACGAGAAAAAAGTCCTAAAAGTCATGGATAATTTCACATCCTCTACTGAGATAATCAAAGTTACCGGCCTGAAGGATGTCGAGGCAGTAAGGGCATTGCAATGGCTGCAGAACAAGGGCATAGTAAAGATAAAAGAAGCGCAGAAAGAGATGGTATATCTGGATGAAAACGGCCGGAAATATTCAAAATACGGGCTGCCAGAGAGGATACTTCTTGAGTCTATAGGCGAGCCTGCCAAAATGCAGGACATCATAGGCAGGGCAGGGCTTGATGGCGAAGAAGCCGCTGTATCATTAGGCATTCTTAAATCCAAGTCAGCAATCGAGATCAGCAAAGGAAAGGATATAATATTGTATGTTACCGAGCATGGGAAGCGCCTTCTAAAGAAGGGATTTGCAGAAGAGCAGTTTTTAAATGAAAATTTTCCTAAAGAAGCTTCCTCATTGGGGGAGATGGAAATGTCTATGCTTGAGAGCCTGAGAAAAAGAAAAAAAATCCTAAAGGTTGAGGTGAAAAAGGACTTGCGTGCTGAGCTGACAGAAACAGGCAAAAAGCTGCTGAAGGAAAATATCGATGAGGCTCTCCTGGAAAAAATAACTCCTGCAATGATCAAGGCAGCTTCATGGAAGGGCAGGAAGTTCAGGAGATTTGACGTCAGGATTAATGTTCCATCCATTTTTGCAGGCAGGAAGCAGCATTACAGGAGATTCCTTGATGAAGTGAGGCAGAAGTTTGTTGCGCTTGGATTCACGGAAATGAATGGGCCGATGGTTGAAACGGATTTCTGGAATATGGATGCATTATTCATGCCGCAGTTTCACTCCGCAAGAGACATACACCAAGGCTATTATGTGAAAGAGCCAAAGTACTTCAAAAGCTTGCCTGAAGAAATTGTCAAGAATGTAAAAGCAGCGCATGAGAATGGGTTTGGAACAGACTCGAAAGGATGGAGATATGATTTTGATGCCAAAAGGACTCGCAGGAATATCCTAAGGACGCATGACACTTCAATTTCAGCAAGAACTCTCGCCTCAAAGGAGCTCAAGATTCCGGGCAAATACTTTCAGATTGCAAGGTGCTTCAGGTATGATGTGATTGATGCAACCCACCTGCCTGATTTCAACCAAGTAGGGGGATTTGTTATTGAAGAAGGAATCAACTTCGGCCATCTAAAGAGCTTGCTCAGGCTGTTTGCAAAAGAATTTACAGGCTCTGATGAAATCAGGATCAAGCCGAGCTATTTCCCTTTTACAGAGCCGAGCGCAGAGCTTCAGGTGAAGCATCCCGAGCTTGGATGGATTGAATTAGCCGGCTCAGGAATTTTCAGGCCTGAACTGGTCAAGCCGCTTGTCGGAAAGGAAGTCCCTGTCATAGCATGGGGCGTGGGTCTTGACAGGCTGGCAATGTTCAAGCTTGGAATAAAAGACATAAGGCATCTGTTCTCGCATGACCTTGAAGTTTTGAGGAATGCTAAGGTGATATAATAAAATGCCAACCATCACCTTTTCGCTTAAAGACCTGCAGCATCTTGTAGGCAGAAATCTATCATCAGAAGAAGTCTCTGAGCTGACGCATTATGGAAAAGGCGATTTGGAAAGCTATGACCAGGAAACTGATGAAATGAAGGTAGAGTTCCAGGACACAAATCTTCCCTATTTGTGGAGCGTTGAAGGCTTTGCCAGGCTGATAAAAGGGATTCTTGAAATTCAAAAAGGAATTCCAAAGATAAAGGTAAGCAAAGGAAGCTATGAAGTCATTGTAGACAGGTCTGTTCATCACATCAGGCCTTATATCTCATGTTTTGCGGCAAAAGGCAAAAAAATAGATGACTACATTCTAAAGCAGGTAATCCAGCTTCAGGAAAAGTTCTGCGAAAGCTATGGAAGGAGAAGGCAGAAAGTTTCAATTGGGCTTTATTCATACAAGAGGATAGCATTTCCCGTCCATTATAAGGCGGTTGAGCCAGCCTCTGTAGAGTTTACCCCTCTTGAGTTCAAGGCCAGCATGAGCCTTAAGGAAATACTTGCTGAGCATCCAAAAGGAAAAGAGTACGCGTGGATTCTTGAAGGGTTTGAAAAATATCCTGTCTTAATAGACGAAAAAAATGAGGTGCTGAGCTTCGTCCCCATTATAAATTCCAATTTTACAGGAAGGCTTGAGATTGGCGATGAAAACATATTTTTTGAGGCTACAGGAACGGACGAGGAAGCGGTCAATTTGGCAGCAAGCATCTTTGCTTATGCCTTGTCCGACAGGGGATTTGACATTTATTCAGTGGAGATAAAAGGCCAAGAGAGGAAAATATCGCCAAGCCTGGTGCCTGAAGCTGTTCATGTCAAAAGCGGGCAGATAAACAGACTGTTCGGAGTAGATATCAAGGAAAATGAGATAAAACAGCTTCTGGAAAAGATGCAGTACAATTTCAAGGACTCTAAGATTGAAGTCCCCCCTTACAGAAAGGACATCCTGCACCCGTGCGATATTATAGAAGATATAGGAATTGCCTACGGCTATGAGAACATCAAAGAAAATCAGCTTGCCACATACACGGTCGGCGCTGCGCTGAAGCTAAACGAATTTATTGACAAGATAAGGGAAATTATTGTTGGCATCGGATATCAGGAAATAATGAGTCCTGTCCTTACAAGCAAGGAATCGCTTTATGGCAAAATGAACATTGAAGATGCAGGGACAATAGAGATAGATGACTATATGTCAGAAACTTATTCTGCTGTGAGAAGCTGGATTACGCCAAATCTTATGGAGGTCTTTTCAAAAAACAAGCATGTCGAGTTTCCGCAGAAAATATTCGAGGAAGGCATTGCCAGCACAAGAAAAGGAGAGCAAATAAATGAGTTCAACAGGATCGCAATCGCAAGCTCCCATGAAGGCGCGAATTACACTGAAGTAAGGCAGGCCATGGATTACATGATGAAATGCCTAGGATTGCACTGCGATTACGAGGAAGCAGAGCACGGCTCTTTCATAGCAGGAAGGTGCGCAAGGGCAATTGCCAAAGGGAAGAAAGTTGCATATTTGGGGGATATTTCGCCAGAAGTCCTGGCAAGATGGAACCTTGAGATGCCTGTTGCTGCATTTGAATTGAATTTGACGGAGTTGTTTGAAATGATAGAGAAGAAATGATCAATAAATTACTTTCCTTCCCAATCCCCATAAAAATATAAAATATTTTCTGAACCCGTCGGTTATCTCTTTATTTGATATTAACGTGGCGATAGGCTCTTCTGCCCAAATTGCCACGGCAGATTTATTGCCGTAAATGAAGATTTGCGTTGGGGTTACGAAAGTTTTTGGAAGAATTTTAACATTTCCATACTTATAATTTTTATAATGCTCTTTTGGTGCGTTATAGTTAAGCAAAACTTTGATATTTATTTTCGCCTTATTTATTCTCCTGTCCCAGTTTGCCATATAATAAGGCATTCTCGCATAAGCTTTAGCTGTAGCAAACATCATGATAATCTCTTTTTTGGAATTGGCCATATCATCAAAAAATGTTTTCATACCGCCTAACCCTTCAAAAACTTCTACTCTTTGTTTCAATTTTACTGAATTATATTTCAAGGTAAGTTCTGATAATATAGAGGATAGTAAGTTTTGTCTCTCCTTAATTATCAACATTATTTTATTTGGATGCGTTGCCGCCCAGTATTTTTTATTATTTGAGATAGTATAAGAAACTAAGCCGTATTGTAGTAATTGCTCTAGTGCATCATAAGTATTTCTTCTATGAATTTGAGCTTTTTCAGCAATCGCTCCAGCAAGTGCTTTTCCTATCTCCAATAGTGCTAAGTAAATTTTTGTTTCTGTTGCAGTTAAGCCTAGAGTTTGCAGGATTTTAATATGTTCTGGTTTCATATTATATCGAAAGCTTAAAAGTTTATAAATTTATCTAAAATGGTTGCTTTTACTACCACTTAATTATAAATAGCAGTTTTGACGCCTAATGGTTATGATTAACAAAAAAACTATTATATTGAAGGTACTGAGTGTGCTATTCGTTGTCATAATTTGGCAGATATTAAGTTCTAGTCAGATTATTAATGCTCATTTTATTCCACCACCTTTAGAGATTGCCAAGTCTTTTATTTTGACTATACAAAGTACAGAAATCTTTAAGGATATATATGTTAGTATAAGTAGAGTTTTTGTAGGATTTTTAATGGGTGCTGTGATAGGTTTAATTTTTGGAGTAATTACTTCCTATTCTGCTGTTTTAAGGTATTTGCTTTCAATCTGGATAGAATTTATTAGGCCTATTCCTCCGCTTGCTTGGATACCTTTAGCAATTCTCTGGTTTGGTCTTGGCAATAAATCTGCTATTTTCTTAGTTGCGCTTGGATCATTTTTTCCAGTATATTCCAATACATTTGAGGGAGTTATTGCCCTGCCAAAAAAATTTGTTGATACGGCAAAAACTTTAGGAGCTGATTCAAAACTAATTTTTTTGGAGGTTGTAATACCTGCAATTTTGCCTTATATTATAACGGGCCTCAAGATAGGTTTAGGAGTTTCGTGGATGATTGTAGTAACTGCTGAACTTGTTGGTACAACTTCCGGATTGGGGTATTTTATTCAATTAAATAGAATACTTTTGCAAGTTGATAAGGTAATTGTAGGGATGATAGTAATAGGATTAATAGGATTGGTCATGAATTATTTTATTAGTCTTTTAGAAAAATACTTCTCACATTGGAAAATAATTAACACGGATTTATAAGATGACAAAGACACTTGAAATTTCAAATATATCAAAATCGTTCTTATCTAATTATAGGAGAAAGAATGTTTTGAACAAAGTAAGTTTTTCTGTAAATTACGGAGAGATTGTAGCTATACTTGGTCCAAATGGTTGTGGAAAAACAACACTGCTAAATATAATTGCAGGAATTCTAAAGCCTGATGATGGGAGCGTTATATTCAATAACGAAGAAATTATTCATCCTAGCTGGCAAAGGACTATGATTTTTCAGGAATTGAATTTATTTCCATGGAAAACTTCATTGGAGAATATAGTGTTTGGCTTAAGGGCAAAAGGATTGCCTAAAAAAGAAGCAATTTTCTTAGCTAAGAGCCAGTTAAAATTACTTGGGATTGAAAATTTCTCAAATTACTACCCTAATCAATTATCTGTTGGCACAAAACAAAAAGTTGCAATTGCAAGAGCTTTGGCATTAGAGCCAGATATTCTATTATTAGACGAGCCATTTAGCTCGTTAGATATGCAATCTCGAGAGTTGTTTCAAGAAGACTTGATAAATATTGCTAAGCAAAGAAAACAAACAATGCTGATAGTAACTCATAGCATTGATGAAGCTTTATTCATGTCCGATAGAATCATAATATTAAATGGCAGCCCAGCAAAAGTAAATGCAGTAATTAACTTAGCTGCATCACCAAATCGCACGCCTAGATACAGAAACACCCAGCAATTTTCAAAATTAAAAAATGAAATTTGGGAGATTTTAAGGAGTAAAGATTGAAAATGACAAACAAAAAAATTTATGTAATTATCCTAATAATATTTTTTGTAGTGATTTCTTGGATTTTATTTAAATCAAATACTAGTACACCAAAAAAAGATATAATTCATATTGGTTGGCAACCGCCTTGGGTTAATCAAGGTCAAATAGCAGCTGTATTACAAAATACCAATATTCTAGCAAAAAACAACATAACTGCAGATTTCATAGGATTTTCGTTTGGGCCTCCTATGACAGAAGCGGCATTATCTGGCAGATTGGATATTTTATTTGCTGGTGACCAGCCTGCTTTTAATTTAATTTTGAAAGATTCTTCATGGAAGATTATAGCGCCCCTTACTCATTATCGCTCTGGTATTTTAGTTCCACTAAACTCTAAGATTAAGGGCGTTAAAGACTTAAAGGGCAAAACTATTGCAACGGGAATTGGTTCTACAACATATCGTGATACATTGCAATTGCTTGAAAAAAATGGCCTAAGCCAAAGCGATGTAAAAATAGTGAACCTCGATGTTGGAGAGCATTTGGCTTTTTTAGAAAGAGGTACAAAATCATGGCAGGATATAGATGCATTAGCTACTTATGATCCTACATTAACGTTAGCTGAACATAAAGGTATTGTTAGATTACTTATAGATTATAGAAGTTTAGGTGTGGTTATAATAAATCAAAAATTTTACGAAAAACATCCAGAGACTGTTAAAAGATTTCTCAAAGCGCTTGTTGAAGCATTTAACTATTATTCTGCTAATAAGATTCAAGCAAACAAATGGTATTCAAAAGCAGCGCGTTATACAATTCCAGAAGAATTATTTGATAAAATGGGTGGTGTTGAGCCCAGATTAGAGAGGTATAATAGCACAAGCATGGATTTTGATAAGGCAACTTTGAGAGAACTTGAAAGTCATTTAGATACGGCAATCAAGCTTAAGTTAATAAAAGATAAAAAAATTGAGGATATATTAATAAAGATTGATGATTAGATATATAATAATTTCAACTTTGCCAATCATTCTAGTTTATTGGTTTCTCTGGACAAGATACATAAAATCCAAACACTTTAAAAAAGATATAAAAAATAAAAACCCCAATCGCAGCAAGCTGTGGAGTTTTAGACTCAATTTAAACAATAAAAATTACTCCTTCTCCCCAACAGCTTTCTTTGCTTTAGGCTTTTCCTCTTTCTTTTCAGCAGGCTTTGCTTTTTTTTCTTTGATCTCTGCTTCACTCGGATTAATTTCTTCCTTCTTCTCTTCCATTAGACCAGCCTTAGCTTCAAGTGTACTTTCTTTTTTCTCTCCTATTTTTTCTTCCTTTTTCTTCGGCCTGAATATATCCCTTAATTTTCTTTTCTCCTCTTTCTGCACTCTTAACTGCTCAGGAGTCTTTCTTTTGGGCTTGGGCCTTTCTGTCTTCTGCTTCGGCTTTGTCTGCCTTGTCTCAATTCCAAGCTCTTTAAGGGCATTTGCAACATCTCCGTGAGAAGCGTTCTTTTCTATTTTTATTACCTGATTCAAAGGCTCAATGTGAAAAACGTTGACTTTCCTTCTTCTTGTTTGTCCGTCAAGCACGACAAACTTGTCATCAAGAACATCTATTATAACTGCTTTTTTTCCTGCATCGCGCCCTGCAATCTTTATGCATAATCTCCCTATTTCTATTGTCATTTTTCCTCCTCACTTATAATAAGGGTGGTGTCGCCATCCACTCAAGTGAATAAAAATATTTTAAAATTTTTATTGCCTTATCTTATTTACAATTTCTTGTCTCATACATCTGCTACACAATACCCCTCCATAAGGCCTTTCCGGCCTTCTCTTGGTCTTTGGAAGTGATTTCATTTGAAACGGAAGCGCTCTTGGAGCGCCGTGCAAAACATTACCGCAACTGCCGCATCTTGCTGCCTTGTGCTTCCTTCTTTTATACTGAAGGCTAACCCTGTTTCCAGGGACTTTCCTGAACACTTTCCTCAGGCTCCTTGACCTCAATCTTGGCGCTGGCATAATCCATTTGGAATAAAACCCAATTTATAAAGGTTAGCATAGACAAATCTAATTCTGATTTCGACATCTTTAAATACCCGTTCTTTCAATCAACCAAAGAATTATGCACAGCATTTTGTATTCAAAAAATGGTGTATCTCCTCTTATAGCCACTATCCTGCTTATTTCTTTTGCCGTCGCCTTGGGCTCTGTGGTGATGAACTGGGGACTTAACCTGAACTTGGGAAAGGAAGACTCATGCACTGGAGTTGAGATCAAAATAAGAAGCCTTGGAGCTGATGAAGCATGCTATGGGGGCTTTGGCGCAAATGGATATGTTAACTTCATTCTGGACAATACGGGAAGCACCGATATAACTGGCCTGGCGATATGGGTCATAGGGGAAAAAGGCACAAGGCTGTTTGACCTGGATAAGTTAATAATCAAAAAGGGCTCGCTCTTTGAAAAAGACGACAAGGAAGTCTCTTATGACTTCAACACGTACGGGAGCGTCAAGCAGGTCCAGTTCATACCAAAAATCGCGGCAAAAGATTCAACAGACATCTGCCCAAAAAATGCCGTCAAGGCTGAAAAGATTGGAATATGTGCTTAGTAATTTACAGCTTTCTGCAGTCTGAGCAACTAATATATCTTAAATGCCTTCCTCAATGCCATTGTGAATATCAAAGATGACAATATATATGTTCCAAGCCACCCAAGCCAGTCCCTGATTCCTACAGGTATAAGTATCCTTTTCTTGTATTCAACCCCTATTGATTTGATGTTTCCATCAAACTCGCTCGGCTGCGTATACTTATTTTCATTTGTTATCAACACTATGTGCTGCTGGGCCTCGTCCTTATAAGAAACTTCTATTGTGTGCCCTCCTTCATTTCCTTTCAATATCCATTTTGCCGATTTTGGGTAGGATTTTTTATTTATGACTGCAGGGACTATGCTTGCATTTTTATCCCCGATAACCTGCAGCTCATCAGGCACTTCAATCTGCGCATTTCCGCTAACACTGTCATCAAATGCAGCATAGACGCTGAACTCCTGCTGCGGCCTGATGTTCTCGTAGGCAAATACAGAGCCCATCCATGTAAAAATAATTATGATTGGTATAAATGTTATAAGAGTTGGCTTAAGTGAGTGTTTGAACTGCTCCATAGTCATCTCCATCTGCTTTTTCTGCAGCTCCACCATCTTCTGCGGATTGTTTTTTGATTCTTTTAGCTGGCTCTGAAGCTGCTTAGTATCCTCTTTAAGCTTTTTCATAAGCTCCTGGTTAGTCAAATATTTTGTTGCCACGGTTATAATAATGGAAACAATAAAAGAGATAATTATTACTGCCCATACAGGAGGAAGCTTCAGCAATGGAGCAAATACAATGTTTAAAAAATCGTAGTATGCCATCTGTTCACCAGTTTTTTTTGAAAAAAGAGTGGTTAATCTCCTTCATTTAGCCACCCATAAACTTTCTCAGCATCGGATTCATGTCCATCATGTGCTGCTTTGCAATATCTTCATACAGCCTGTAGACTATCATAACAGTAAGCAGCAGCCCTGTTCCACTCGTCAATGCCCCTGTCAAGTCAGCCAGTGCAGCCAAAAATCCGATTGCGATTCCGCCCATGATGGTCAGCGGCCATATATATCTTGTCAAAAGCCTTTCGAGAACCCTTTCATCCTTCCTGAAGCCGGGAATCTGCAGCCCGCTTGAGATCATCTGCTGCGCCTGGCTCTTTGCGTCCATCCCAGATGTCTGCACCCAGAAAATGCTGAATACCACGCTTCCTATCACGAAGAAGAGCATGAAAACAAGGGCCTGCAAATAAGGGGCTCCTCCTATAAACAAAGTGTGCTGCTGGATAATGCTTTGCATCAAATTAGGTCCCTGTAGCCAATAGACAAATCCGGAAATAGGCTGGCCGGTTGACGAGCTGAAAACTCCAAAGAGCGGATAGCCTGCATTCTGCAGCAAGCGCCCCCAAAGCTGGAAATTTGCTATCAGGGCAGCAACAAGTATTACAGGTATGTTTGAAGTGTACATGAATGATAAAGGCCATCTTATGCCATGACCCCTTATCATGCCAAATGACAATGGAATTTCAACCTTCATTGACTGGGCATAAACAGCGATAACAAATACAAGAATTGTTGAGAGTATGGCAGATATCATTATTAGCGCAGTTGTAACGTCCCCATTCACAAGGCTCTGGAAGAATGCGGGAATTGCTCCAGGAGGATAGCTGGTGCCCTGCGGCACAATCCAGTTGAAAGCCCTCAAAAAAAGGCTCTTGCTTACATTGGCAGCGATAAAAAGGCTTATCCCAGAGCCAAAGCCCCACTTGCTTACCACTTCGTCCATAAATAATACAAGCAGCCCGCCAAGGAAGAGCTGGAAAATCAGCACCAGCTCCAGGGGAAAAAATGCCGGATGCGCCCTTGTGACAACTCCCCCAAAGCCATCAGGGCTCAAGCCTCCAAGAAAAACGTAAATCGATGCCTCAAAAAGTATGAAGAACAGCGAAAGAAATTTTTGTGTGCCCTGGAACGATTTTTTCCCTTCAGGAGTCTGCAGGTTAAATTTCCAGATTCCTGAGCCATTAAGAAGCTGCAGGACTATGGAAGCGGTGACTATCGGGCCTATGCCAAGCGAAATTATTGAGCCGAATTCCGCTCCCAAGATTATTGACAATGTCTCGAAGCGCTGCAAGGCATTGGTTCCTAGACCGAACAACGGCATGATGCCAAGAACGAAAAATATCACCAGTATTATAGCCGTCCACTTGAGCTTCTCGCGAAAAGAAAGGGACTTTTGAGTAGGCCCTTCAACCTCAGGGAGATTGGAGATTATTGTTTGCCAGAGAGACATTTTTTTGGTTAATTTGTTATTTAATTCTCTTTTTCTTTAAGCTTGGCAAGCCCTGTGACATCCCCGCCTGCCTCCTTGACCTTCTGAACTGCAGCTTTTGAAGCATATGGCACTTTTATCCTGAATTTCGCTGAAACTCTTCCATCGCCAAGAAGCTTGTTGTACCCAAGCTTTTCCAGCTCGACAGAATAAACCTCATTTTCTTTTTTTATTAAATTTTCTAAAAGAAACTTATTCAAATGCTGCTCAAGGTAGCTTATATTTACGGGATTTATTTTCACTTTCGGAGTCTTGCTCACAAATCCGTGCTTCCCGAAATAATTTTTGTCTTTCCATATGCTTGGCTTCTTAGAGTCAGCTCTTTTTCCGCTGCCGGCCATTCCTGCCCCTCCTTGATGGCCCTTTCCCCTGTGCTTCTTCTTCGAGCCCCAGCCATGGGTGCTATGCCCGCGCTGCCTTGTGTTTTTCTTGCGCTTGTTGAATGTCATTTTATTTACAGTTTAATCTTTTTCTTTAGCCATATAGAATTACGCCTTTTTCAATTATATTTTTCATAAAATCATCTTCCATCTCTAGCCTCTCATTAACTTCTTGAGGAGTGTAAATCAAAGGTTCTAAAGCAAACATACTATTTTCTTCTCTAAGTATTTCGCGTATCTTAACTGCCCTGTCAATATGTTTTGCATTCGTTTTTTTGATAATTAGCAAATCTATGTCGCTATCTCTCTTCGGACTGCCATAAGCGTATGAGCCAAATAGGATTATTTTTTGGGGATTATATCTGTCTATAATCTTTTTAGTAATACTAACCAATGTTTTCTCTATGTTTTTCTTGCGCTTGTTGAATGTCATTATTGCCCCTTCTCCTCATACATTCTGACTAAGAGTCCTAAATCATCCTTGGAAGTATTCTCCAATTCTCAAAAATCTGCCTTGTTGTTTCAATGTGATGCATGATAAATGGTGTGACATCATCAGCGGATAATATCCCTTCCAAGTAATTTTTTAGATATTTGTATAGCCTGTCACCATGATTAGTTTTTGGTGGTTCAGGACTTTGAACAGCTGCATTCATCTCCCTAACCAAGACTACAGCTACTTGTGATGGGTTTTTTCTTCTTGGACTCTTCTTTGCCATTCTAAACCATCCTCTTTATCAAATCATTTATCTTTTCTCCGCGATAGCCCAAAGCGCCGCCTTGCTTGAAGCTGTGCTTTAAGCCTTTTCTTCCGAGCCCTTTTCTCGGTGCATTCAGCCTAAAGAACTTTTTTATTTTCTTGTTGTTTACGACCATAAAATCATTGCGTCTTATCTTCCCCTTTGAATCTGATTCAGTTCCTTTAAACTCCTCTCCCCTCTTGCTGACCAGCTCATTGAAAGTTTCATCATCCACCTCGCCCCATGTAATGTAGTCTTTGGCCTTGCTCAGCATTCCTTCATTTATGGGTGTTTTTGGAATAATGATGCAGTAATTGCTCTTGTAAAGCCTGAGTATATCCAAAGTTTTTGCTATTCCCGGCTTGATTCCGGTAACTCCCCTTATCCGGACAGCTGCAATCTTCCTATTCATTTCTGTATTGCTCATCTTGCAACAGCACCTTCTACAATGCTCAATGTATGAGACGTCTTTTCATCAATCTTGAACTGGACAAGATTCTGCAGCGCATCAAAACAGGCATAAAGAACATTCAGCTTGCTTCTCGTCTGGCCTTCTGTTCTTGACCAGATGTCCTTGATGCCTGCCAGCTTCAGCATTTTCTGGCACTCTTTCTCTATTTTCAGGCCTGTGCCTTTTGGCGCAGGCATAAGCATGACTTCTACCGAGCCGGCTTTTCCCCTTACCTTGAAAGGAACTGTATGCGGGCTCCCGCATCCGCATCCCCAGTCGCCGCAGCCCCTTCTTATTTTTATGACATTAAGCTTTGCGTGCCTTATCGCCTTTTCCCTTGCCGGCACAGTCTCTCTTGACTTGCCGTAGCCTATTCCAATGTACCCGTCTTCATTTCCAACAATCGCGAAAGTTGCAAAATTCGGCTTATTGCCCTCCTGTGTTTTTTTCTGGGTCTGCTTGAAAACCCTTTTCTGGCCGCCGCCGAATTTTCCCTTTGATTGGCCAATCATCAAAAGGTCAGTTACAAGATTCGGGAGCAAAGCATCAACAATTTCAGGCTCAAGCATCCTTATTCTTTTGTCAAGGGCAAAGTCTATGCTTGTGACATCTCCGCTTTTCACCTTGATGCCAAGCGATGTTTTCGGCTTCCATGCTTCCTTTTCGAAAAGGCCTTTTTGCTTTGCCTCCTCAACCATGACTTCTTCTATCTCTTTTATCTCGCCAAGCTCTGTCGCTAGGCCCTCTGCAGGCTTCTCAACAATTGGGGCATCTCCCTGCACCTCTTTGGCTTCTTTCTTTTCAACTTCTGCCTTTATTGGAGTTTTTTTCTTAGCCATTTATTCTAACCTTTACCTCATTGAAATGTTTTATAATATCCTCTGGATTAAATCCGTTTTTCAGGTAAGCTGAAAATTGCCTTTCATATTTTTGCCTGTCTTCCTTAAGCATGCTGGCATATTTTGCAATATGCGCACCTTCTATTCTCTCTTTTGGCGGCAATATCTCCGCATTTACCGGAATCTTGAGCCCTGCGTCAATTGCACCTGCAATTGCCGCGTAAATCCTTGATCCTTTAGTGGACTTGTTGAATCCAATGTCCAGTATCGCAGACTTGATTCCCTTTTCCAGCGCCTTTTTTCCAGCAGCAAATCCTGCCAGGTAGGCGCTTGCCATATTTCCGCTGCCGCCTTTCCAGCCGAATTTTCCCAGCATCTGGGAGTTCGCCGTTATGATCACTTTATCCCCAGTGGGAAAATATTCTACTATTGAAGCCCGCAGATTCCTTAATGATTTTCTGACAACGAACCTGTGCCTGCTTGTCTGAAGAAGCCTTATCCTTCTCTTGTAATAAGTTCTTCCTTCCCTTTTTCTTCTGAAAGGAACAGTAAAAATGTTATTTCTCAGCATTGGTCATTGCCCTCTCTCTTGTGTAAAGCTTCAGGTGCCTTAGGCTTCTGAAAAAGCCCCCTTTGCTCTTCATGTAAAGCTCATGGTATGATGAAGCAGGTATGCTTTTTTTGTCCCTAAGCATCTTTAAATAGCTTCTTTGAAGCCTTATTTTGTTTATCCACTTCCTTTTTTGGGGCGTTCTTGCAGTTTTCTTTCCTTTTCTTGATCCGAAACCTTTCTGCCTTCCAAGAACTTTCTGCCTTTTCCTATTCCTTGCCCAGAATCGCGACGCGCTTGCCGGAATTCCTTTTGAGATTGCGCCTTCTCCAATCAAAGCCTTGATATCCTTTTTTGTTATGGCTTCCTTTATTTCTGTAAGTCTATAGGGATCAAATCTTACCGCATTTCTGCCGCATTTTAGTATCTGCGCTGCCAATCTCTTCTGAACTTTCATCACTGCACCTTCTTGGTAAGCAGCTTGTCTTTTTCCTTCTTTTCTGCTTCTTTTTTCTGCTCGTCGGTAAGCTCTTTCTTCTCATCCTTGGATTTTTGCCCTTCGGGCTTATCTTTGGTCTTTTCAGCATTCTTTTTTGAGCTTACAAAATCCTCTATCTTTTTGAGCTGCTCATCAATATTAATATTAAGGACAGTGATGCCGAGCTCTTTGGCCTTCTTCAGGATTTCAAGCCTCTTCCTGGTTCCTACGGCTCCTGCAATTATTATCCCTTCATTTTCCCTTTTTATTTTTCCGATTTCCCTAACCGAGAAAACAATTGTTATCTTAAGGCCTGATGAATGAAGCCCCCTTGCCTTTGCCGGAGACTTGTATCCCGGAGACGGCAGCTTCATTCTTCCCTTAAAATGATGCCTCATCTTTGAATGTATTCCCTTGGGCTTTTTATATTTCCATGGCAGCCTTTTTCTTCTATAGATGTCCTGCCTGACGAAGTCCGGCTTTTTATCCTTGATTTGGCTCCTCAACTCCAGCAATTGGTTTTGTTCCATTTATTTTAGCTCCTTGCCAGCTTTCATGATTATGTAGCAGCCATCTTGAAAAACGCGAGTATCATACCCTGGTCTTCTTGTGAGCTGCTCTATATCTGCACTTACTTGGCCTGCTAGCTCTTTGTTTGCGCTAGTTACGTGTATCAGCTCCCCCTCGACTTTTATGCTCGCTCCGCGCTTCAGCTCCAAAGTTCTTGGCACTTTCTCTCCAAGAAAATTTTTCACGACAAGCCTATTGTCGCTCAGGCTCACACTCATTGGAAAATGGCCCGAGCAGATTTTTAGTGTATAGACGTGGCTTTCCATGCATCCATTTATCATGTTGCTTATGCAGGCAGCCAGACTTCCAAGTATTTTCTTGTCTCTTTTTGTGCCTCTCGCAGTTGAAATAATTATTTTTTTATCACTTATTCTGACTGATGCATTACGCTTGTTTATCAGCTTGGCGACTTCTCCTTTAGGCCCCTTGATTGATAAAAGATTGTCATTTATAGTTACTGCTATCTCATTTGGCAGCCCAATTTCTTTTGCCAATTCTGCAGCTTTTCCCGGCTTTTTCTTTACCATCTTAATAGCTCCTAATAGCAATAGGCTAAAAGCCTGCCTCCAAGCTTTTTTGACTTGGCTTCCTGGTGCGTCATGATTCCTTTTGGAGTTGAAACCAGCAAAATTCCGAGATCTTTGGCAGGAAGGTATCTTCTTTCAAATTTTTCAAACTCTCGGTTCTTCACGCTGTATCTTGGTTTCACAACGCCGCACTTGTTGATGTTTCCTATCAAAGTCAGGTTGATGTAGTTGCCCCTGCTGTCCTCCACTTCCTTGAAATCGCCGACATAGTTATTTTCCTTCATGACTTTAAGCAGCTGCTTGGTTATTCTCGAGACTGGCTTTATCAGGCAGGCAGGTCTGCCAATCCTCTCATTATTGAGCATGAGGGACATCATGTTGGCTAATGGGTCATTCAGCATTTTCTCACCTTAACTGTATTTCTTGAATCCAAGGCTTATGGCTATCTCCCTAAAGCAAGTCCTGCACAAGTCAAGATTGTATTTTCCGATATGGCCGCCTGGCCTGCCGCATCTTTTGCATTTTTTTGTGAATCTTCCGTACTTCCTCGGCTTTGGCGCATTATTCTTTATGTATTTCTGCAGCTTTGGCGGCTTCGCCTTAAGCTGCTTGAAAACTTTCCTGTAGTCGCTGTATGTCATTTATTCAGCACCAACTTTCACGTTGAATTCTTTTGAGATAAACTCTATTGCTTCCTGCTTTGATATTACATGCCTTGCCGGTATTTTCCTGGACAGCAGCTTCCTTCTCTTTATCCTGTACCCTGGCCTTTCAAGGGTTACGCAGACTTCAAGGCCCATTACTCCTATTTTGGGATCATATTTCACGCCTTGTATTCCTATATACTCATAAATTCCGAATGCAAAATTGCCATAGTTGTCAAACTGCCTTTCGTCTAGCTTGTAATCTACAGCGTCGAGCAGCCTTGGAAGTAGTTTCACTGCCCTATCTTTCCTCAAAGTCACCTTGCACCCAATTGGAAGCCCCGGCCTGAGGCCCCATTCCTGGACTCTTTTGTTCGTTACTGTCTTGACTGGAGTCTCATTCGTTATCGTGTTTAGCAGTACAAGACCTTTCTCTAATTTGGACTGGTCCTTCCCTGCTCCAATATTGAGGGTTACCTTCTCAACTCTTATGTTTTTCATCGGGTTCATCTTGGCTTGATAGTGATTAATGGCTTGTTTTCACCTATTACAAATGCATGCTTCTTTGAGGTTTCTATAAGATTGCCTTTTTCGTCTTTGTAGACTATCTTATCGCTTCTTATATCCTCCACGCTTCCCATTTCCCCTACGTGCTTACCTCCTGTAAGGAAAACCAAAGATTTCTTTTCGAGTTTGAGGTGCTTGCTTATTTTGTTTCCTGGCAGATCCAAAAGCACTGTGTCTCCGGAATTGCACACATTCTTATCGGCAATTATATTTTTTCCGTCATAAAGGTTCAGCTGAAGCTTGCCGTTTACCATGGTCTTTCCAATGACCTTGCATGGCTTTGTTGATGCCTCTTCTTTTGGTATTTTGGCAAGCTCTATCCTGCCGCCCCTGTTCAGCACAACCCTGTAATGCTCATTCAAGCTTGGAAACTCAATCGTATCAAATATTCCTATCGGAAACCTGAAGTTTTTTCTTTGCTTGCCGTCTACAATTATTTTATTCGCGCACATCAGCTTTTTTACTTCTTTTGTTGTTGCAGCATACTTTAAGGTGTCTTTGAGCAGGGCGCTTAGCGACAATCCCCTCTCCAGCGAGTGGGGGCCCGGCTTTGGCTTTGCCATGAATCTGAAATTTTTGCGCAATATTGGCCATGTCTTCGGCGCAGCCAGCCTTTTCAAGTGGGTTTTCATCTCATTTCCTCCCAAGGATGCCCTGCCTTAGCTTGTCGTCCATGTTCAATTCTAAAATCATCAGGTTCGAAGGGTGCAGCGGAACGTGCAGTTTAGAGCCGTCTTTTTTTGGCAACTCAACACCGCTGATGAATACCCTTAAGCTTTTCAGGTCTATATTTTCCACTTTGCCTTCCTTTTTCCTGAATTTCCCGGCAATTATCATAACTTTATCGCCTTTCCTCAGGCCTATGCTCCTTTTGCCGTGTTTTTTCCTTAGCTCTTTTGAAAGGTGTGAATGTGCAAGCTTCTGCTTTATGTTGAGAGGTGATTTAAACCTGTATTTTCTTTGCTTCACGGGCTTCCTGCTGCTTTTCCAGTATTTTGAAAATTGTTTCATTTGATTGTCTAAACCACTACGCTGGCTATTTTTGCGATTCCGGGCCATCTTTCGCATGCTTCTTTTGCTATCGCGCCCTTGAATATGGTGCCTTTTGGATTGCCCTTGTCGTCCTTTAAAACAACGGCAGAGTTGTCTTCAAACTTTATCCTTGTTCCATCTGGCCTTCTATATTCTTTCTTTTGCCTTACAATTATTGCATACACCACTTGTTTTCTCATATCGGGCCTTCCTCTTATGACAGACGCCTGGACCAAGTCAGCAACGCCGCAGCTTCCAATCCTTCCTTTTACCGTCTTGAGGCCTACTACAGTGAATACCTTGAGCACTTTTGCACCTGAATTGTCACAGGTCTCAATCTTGCATCCGACTGGAAGCCCTCTGGTTACTCTTGATTTTAGCGGCTGCATTTTTATTCCACTTACTCCGTTTCCCCTGTACTTATTTCCTCTTTAGGATGTACCTGCACCTTGGAAGCTTCCCTTGCCCCCATTCTTTCCTTGAATCCTTTTTCAAGGCCAACCTTTTTGACAATAACAAGGTTCTTTGTCTTGCTTAATGGCCTACACTCCATGGCCATGACAATCTCGCCATCCTTGGCGCTGACGCAGTCAGGATTATGAGCCTTTAAATTAGTCCTTCTTTTTTCATACCTTTCATATTTTAGCAGGAAATGCAGCCTTTCAAACTCTATTACGGCTGTCCTTCTCATCTTTGTTGATATGACTACTCCAGTAAACTGTCTCCCCCTTACGCTCAATTTCCCGTGGAACGGGCAATTGCTGTCATGGCACTCCTGCCTTGGAGCCTCAACATTAACCCCTATGTTTCTTGCTTCTGTCACTTTCTTCTCGAGTTCCAAAATACTTTATGCGATTGGCTCTGCAACATTCATGCAAACTATTTCAATTCAATGCTGCCAGGCGCAAACCCGTAATCGACCAAAATTTTCTTTGTCCTCTGTTTGTGCTCACCCTGAAGCTCAATCTTCCCGCCTTTTATCGTGCCGCCGCAGGCAAGCATGGACTTAAGCCTTTTTGCAAGGTCTTTAAGGTCGATTTCCTTGGAGTCGATGCCTTCAATAATTGTATAGTTCTTGTTGAACTTCTTCCTCTCGATATACACCAGTATCTTCTGGCTCTCTTTGGCTATTGTCTCGCAAACGCACAGCTCTTTCACCAAGCCGCATACAGGGCATATTTCACTCATTCCTTTTATGTGCCTCCTTTTTGCTTTTCATTGCTGATTGTGATTATTCTTGCAATTGTGCGCTTTATCTCCCTTACTTTCCCGGGGCTTTTAGGGGCTGTTCCAATGGCTATCTGTGAGTTGACCTTCATCAGCTCTTTCCTTAATTCCATTATCTTGTTTCCTAAATCAAGATCATTCATTGCCCTAAGCTCTTTGGCCTTCATCTTTTTTCTTCCTCTTCCTCTTTGGTTTTTCTGAAGCTTTTCCATTATTCGCTCTGCTTTCGGCGCTTGGTTTGGATTCTTCTCTCTTCAATTCAGGCGAGTCCTTTCCGTCAACCAGCTCTATATCATCAGGCAGCCGAATGTCTGGCGGCATTATGCTTACCTTGACTCCAACGATGCCTGTTTTCAGCTGAGCCTGCAATCTGGCTCTTTTTACTCCCTCTGCCACATCTCCGCATTTCTTTAGATAGCCCTGGTAAAAGCGCCAAGACTTGGCTCTTGCGCTCGGGACCTTTCCGCTGATTACAATCTCAATTCCCAAGGCTCCTGCCCTCATCACATCAGTCATTATTCTGTGACCTATTGCCTTGAATTTTTCTGAGCCAAATTTTTCGAGCGCGTCAACAATCTTCTCAGCGACAATATTTGCGTCAAGATTTGGAGTTTCCACTTCGCTTATCTCTATCTGGGGATTCTCAAGCTCAAACCTTTTCTTCAGGTTTCTTGTCAATTGCTTGATGTTCTGGCCTTTTCTTCCAACAATCAGCCCGGGCCTTGACGAGTATATAACCACCTTCTCGCCAAGAGGAGTCTTGAGCATCTTTGTATGGCTATGGCCTACATTATCCAGGCTTTGCGTTATATATTCCTCTATCTGAAACTCTTTCATCTTTTGTGCGACGAACTTCCTCTCAATCATTTTTTATTTTCCTCGGCAATCAGCTCTATATTTGTCCTCTTCATCTTTCTTCTTGTCTTTCTCCCGTAATGCCATGCTTTTCCGCCTTTGTGCGCGCTTATGTGGGCTATGACAAGATTTGAGGTATTCAGCCCTTTGAACTGCGCATTTGCCTCTACAGATTCAAGAAGCTTGATGATGTAGCTTGACGCCTTTTCAGGATATCTTCCGGGACCGGTTTCCTTCTTATGGCCGAGGTCCCAGTTGTACCTCTTGAAGGGTATTGCAGTTTTTTTCTCGGAAACTCGCTGTAAAATTTTTTTTGCGTCGCTTATTTTCTTACTCTCTATAAAGCTGCATATCTCGACACTCTGCTTAAATGAGATCGGCAATGCCATTCCGACTGCCCTTGCCATGTGCTCGCCATTGTATCCTTTGAAGGTGTAACCTTTCATTTTACTTCACCGACAAGCTTGCGCTTGACCTTGTTGCGCCGATTCCTGGCGCGCTGTGCGCAACTTTCTTCCTCGTTAATGCAAACTCGCCAAGATAATGGCCGACCATTTCCGGCCCTATTGCCAAAAGGACAAATTCCTTGCCCTGATGAACCTTTATCGAGGATCCTATCATCTCGGGCAGTATTATCATGTCCCTGCAATGAGTCTCTATATTTTTTTCATTGCCCCTTATTTTGCCGAGCAGTATTTTCTGCTGCTCAGTAAATCCTCTCTTCAGGCTTCTTCTTTGCCTTGCCGTGAGAAGCTGGGCAAGCTCATTCAGGCTCATGCTCTTCAGCTCTTCTGCTGTCTTTCCCTTGAATGTGAATTCCTTTTTTGCCATTTTTTATTTACCTTTTTCTCCTTCCGGACCTTTTTGGGGCTATGTTGCCGACCTTTCTTCCTGGAGGCGAGTTTCTTGCAGACTGGGTTGGAATTCCCTTTGCGTGCGAGCTTCTGCCTCCAAACGGATGGCTCACCGAGTTCATTGAGGTGCCGCTTACATTCGGCCACACCTTGTTTCTTGCAGTCTTTGCATAAAACTTGTTGCCTGCTTTCAGGAATGGCTTATCAGTTCTGCCAGAGCCTGCAACGACACCTATTGCGGCCCTGCACTCGGGCAAAAATGTGCGCCTTTTGCTTGATGGCAGCTCGACAAGTATTCCATTTTCCATTTTTGTAATGACCCTTGCAAAAGCGCCATTTGTCCTTGCAAACTTTCCCCCGTCTCCGGGACTTGATTCAATATTGTAAATTTGCGTGCCTTCCGGGATGCTCTTCAGCGGCAGAATATTTCCTGGCTTAAGCTCTGCATTATCGCTCATCTCTATCATATCGCCTGTTTTTATTCCTTCAGGCGCCTGGAGCAATCCAATTTCTCCATTACTGTACTTCAATTCTATCAGTGGCGCAAAATGGCCGCTGCTGTGCACTATGTCCTTTACTTCTGCGCTCATAAGCTTGCCGCACTCCAATCTTGCAAAGCCTACTTCACCTTTATATCTGAAGCTTGGTGCCCTATATCTTGGGCCTCCTTTGCCCCTCTTCTGCTGAATTAAGCTTTTTCCCATGAATAGTTCACCTTAAATACAAAATCACATCAGACCAAGATTAGTAGCTATGTCAATAGCCGGATTCTTGGCTGAAAATTTGACATAAGCCCTTTTCTCGCCATCCTGGCTGACAAAAGTGTTTACATCGTCAACTTCAACTTTAAACATGTCCTCTATCGCCTTCTTGATCTCCCTTTTGGTTGAGGCGCCGCTTACCACAAATACGAGCTTGTTCTCTGACTCCATAAGCCTTATCGATTTTTCCGTTGAAAGCGGGTGCTTGACGATTTTGTGTGGGTCCATATTAGCAACCATATCAGCAAAATAATTTTTTTTCTTTCATGTCATTTAATGCGCTGCTGGTCCAAATTGTAATCCTTCCTGGCTTTCCGCCTGGAGCGAGCAGCTCTGCATTGAGGTTTTTGGCCTCGACAACGTCTATGCCCGGGATGTTTGAGGCTGAATATGCCATTTTCCCAAGCTCCGAGACCACTATCAAAGGCCCTTTTTTTTTCTTGTACTTCCTGCCTCTTGACTTGCCCTTTCCTGCGCGAACATTCTTGTGCGAAGCCCTATCAAGCTCGTGCTCAAACCCAAGCTTCACTAGGG
Source organism: Candidatus Woesearchaeota archaeon (assembly GCA_016177615.1). Lineage (GTDB taxonomy): Archaea > Nanobdellota > Nanobdellia > Woesearchaeales > GW2011-AR4. The sequence continues at coordinate 36,270 of JACOUX010000012.1, forward strand.
CATCTATTACTTTTGCTGTCTTGTCCAAGGACTCGAATTTTTCATCCAATGCAAATGGATAATTTTCAGGCGGAATGTGTCCTCTTGCGGCAGCAGACTCCCTGGAAATGGTGGCTGCTATTGCGCTCCTTATTGATTTCATTCTTTCCTTGTCGTTTATTTTTTTAATCCATATCTTTTCTGATTTTGGAGGATGAGCTCTTCTGCCTCCCACAGTGCCAGGGGCAAAAGCCCCTACCCAGTTCATCCTTGTGCCTCTTCTTGTCATTATCTTTCTTGGCACCCTTGATATCCCTATTCCGTATGAGCCCCTGTATTTTCTTCTTCTCCTTGAAAGCTTTGCTGCAGGCCTTTTCCCTGCAAGCCTGCTTGCGGCATAAGGCTGCCTCTTGTTGCTTTGGACAGCCAGCACAGCCCTTTGTATGAGGTCTGGCCTGAATTCCTCGCTAAACTGGCTAGGCAATTCAACATCTCTGATTTTCTGCCCCGATAAGTCTAAAATACTTATTTTCATTTACCTTCCCTGCTTTGACTCTAAGCTTGTATATGAAATTTGAGGAACCTGCATCTCGCTCTTCGGCCTGATAGGCTCTGTAATTCTGACAAGCATCTTTTTTGGGCCTGCAACTGATCCCTTGATGAGCACAAAAGTGTTTTTTACAGCTCCATAATTCAAATAGCCACCTTTTACATTTATGTCATTTGGGTTGCTGCCTATCTTTACAACCCACTTGTTGTACTCTGTCCTCAAATGGTTTCCCATCTTCCCCGCATGCGCTGTTCTCCACATGATATGTCCCTGGGCATTCCATGCCCCCAATGAGCCCGGGTTTCTCCTGCTTTTTTCTGATTTGTGGTGCCTCAATGTAACTCCAAATCTTCTTACAGGGCCCTGGAAGCCCTTGCCTTTTGTCACTGAATGAATGTCAACCTGGCTGCCTTCCCTGATAGATTCATTGACATTGATTTCTTTCCCCAGTTTTTCCTTTGCGTATAAAAGCTGCTGCTCCTTGCTGCCGCCTATTGCAAGCTCGAACATTTCAGGTTTTTTCTTGCCTATACCTGTCAGGCTTGGCTGCGTCGAGCACAAAATCCTTAAAAAATCAAAATCTTCAGGATGTGCACCTTTTTTCTTAGGAATTGTTATTTTCCTTTCAAGACTTTTATCGAGAGAATCAGAAAACAATTGAGAAACAAGCCTTGAGCCGAATTGGGTTTTTTTATAAAACATGAGGGAAATGGCCTTGACGGGAGGGCACTCCAGCACGGTAGTCGGGCAGAAAATGTCTGTGCCTTTTGTCATTGACGTTGCTTTGTTGTCGCTGATAAGCAGGTGGGTCATGCCGACCTTGTATCCTGCAAATCCCAATGGCTTTGCATCTTTGCTTGATGCCCATGTTCTTACCCTTGCATAGCTGTATCTGGACCTGGCTCTTGGCCAAAACTGCATGCTTCCTGCCCTTGGTGCTCTTGTTCTCGGCATTTTTGATACTGACTGGTTTGGCTAGCTCTTTGCTGCAAAAAAAGCCTTTTATTGAATGCCCTTTATAGAAAACAGTTTAATCAACTGTACTGAAAAGGCAGTCTTTTCAGGCTTGTCTTTTATTTGCTAAGATGCTTAAAACCTGTGCAAATTTGCATTCCAAGAAACACTAGGCAATTTATAAAGGTTGCGGTGAAGTCAGGCGAAGGTGGGTATACAGATTAAGTGATAAAAAGTGCAATAGTAAATCAAAAGAAAAAAATATTTATTTTGAATAGTTGAGTGGTGAAATTTATCCCAAAAGAATATATTTTTAAATATCTCCAGTTTCAAAATTCAAAAATGAAAAAGAAGGCGATAATCTTCGGTGCAGGAGTCTCGGGATTGAGCATAGGCTATAACCTGCTGAAAAACAATGTCGATGTCGAGATATATGAGGAAACCGGAACACTTGGAGGGATTGCAAGGTCAGAGAGCAGGAACGGCTACTTATTTGACTCAGGCCCGCATGGGTTTCATTCAAGAGATCCGAAAATAGTGGACTTCTTCAAGGAGATAATGGGCGATAATTACACGGGATTTGAGAAATATACAGAAATAAAATACAAGGGCCAGTATGTCACGTTTCCTTTGAAGCCGATGAACATACTCCTCACATTAAGCATAGGAGAATCCTTCAGGTGCATATCTTCTTTGATTTACAGCAAGATCAAGTCCAGAATAATAAAAAGCGAGGACAAAAATGCAGAAGAATGGCTCATAAGCAGGTATGGCGAGCCGCTTTACAGGGTTTTTTTTCTTGGGTATACTGCAAAAATATGGGGAATAAAACCAAAGGAGCTATCCGCAAAATTCGCGCAGCACAGAATCCCTGTAATAAGCTTCACAGACTTGATTCTCAGGGGAACTCTTGGATTCAAGAAATGGTTTGGCAGGCAGCACAAATATGCTGAAACCGCAGTCACTCTTTACTATCCCAAGCATGGCGGCATAGGAGCGTTTTCAGAGGAGATGGCAAGGAAAATAAAAAAGATGGGCGGAAAAATAAACCTTAATTCAAGAGTCGCTTCAGTCAATGTTAAAGATGGCAAGGTTGGGTCAGTTGATGTGCTCAGCAGCGGAAAAACATCCAATGTGAAGGGGGATTTTTACATTTCAACAATCCCGATAATTGTCTTGCCAAGGATAGTAAGGCCAATCCTGGGAAAAGATGTCTTGGAGGCTGCCTCAAAAATAAAGTTCAGGTCGCTTCTTGTCTTCTGCCTCCTTATAAAAAAAGACCAGGTTTTCAAGCCCCTGCACTATTATTATTATGACAAGTATTTCGGAAGGCTTACTGAGCTCAAGAACTGGAGCAGGGAGCTTTACCCAAAAGGCATCACGGGCCTGATTACGGAAAAGACATGCGATTTCAATGATGAATTATGGAATGCGGATGAAAACGAATTGTTCAGGAAAGTCATTGATGACATCAAGAGCGAGGGATTTATAGAGGACAAAGACATTCTGGACAAGTTCGTCATAAGGAAAAAATTTGCTTATCCCGTCTATCTGATAGGGTTTGAGGAAAATGTGGAAAAGATTGAGAATGCGCTCGGCAAATTCAAGAACCTTTTCATGTCAGGAAGGCAGGCAAGATTCAGGTACATGGACATGGACAACTGCGTCGAAGAAGGCTTAGAAGTTGTCAATGAGATAGTTAGAAGATAATATTTATTTCTTCTTGTAGTAGTTAATTATCTTTTTTACTGCGCCAATCGTGCTTGTCAGGTCCTGCACAGTCATTTTTGGGTATAATGGCAATGAAACAATTCTTTCCGACAAATAAGCCGCATTGGGAAAATCCTCTTTCCTGCATCCCAGTGATTTTTTATAATATTCGTGCATGTGCAATGATGTGAAATGAATGCCTGTCCCTATGTTCTCCTCCCTCATAAGCTCCATGAACTCGTCTCTTGAGATTTTCAGCCTGTCTGTGTCCAGCATCACGACAAAAAGGTGCCATGCATGCTTTATATTGCTGATTTGGGAAGGCAGGATTATCTCGTCCATTTTTGAGAAAGCGTCTTTGTAAAATCTTACATACCTTTCCCTCTTGTATATGAACTCATCAAGCCTCTTGAGCTGGTGCATCCCGATTGATGCCTGTATGTCAGTCATGTTGTATTTGTATCCCGCTGCGACTGTCTGCCAGTGCATTGATCCCTTTTCCGAATATCTCTGCCATGCGTCCTTGCTCATCCCGTGCAGTGAATACATCCTGGCAGCTGAAGCCAGCTCGTCATCGTCTGTTGCCAGCAACCCTCCTTCTCCAGTAGTCATGTTCTTTATGGGATAAAAGCTGAAGCAAGTGGCCTTGTTTAAAGTTCCAATCTTTTTGCCATTATATTCTGCCCCAATGGAATGCGCAGCATCCTCGACAACAGGAATGCCGTGCTTGTCTGCAATCTTTCGTATCTGGCCATACTCGCACGGCTGGCCTGCCATGTCCACGCTGATTATTGCCTTTGTTTTGCTTGTTATTTTTTCCTCTATTTTCGCTGGATCAATATTAAGGGTGCTTTTATCAACGTCAACAAAAACAGGCGTTGCCCCCTGGTGGATTATGACGTTCGCGGTGGCTGGAAATGTTACAGGAGAGGTTATGACCTCATCTCCCTGTTTTACCCCAAGGGCAACCAAAGACAAGTGCAGCGCTGCTGTGCAGGAGCTTAATGCTATTGCATGCCTGCAACCGATATATTCTTTCATCATGTCTTCAAACTTTTTTGTCTTTGGCCCTGTTGTCAGCCATCCTGACCTTAATGTGTCAACGACCTCTCTTATCTCGTCATCGCTTATCAATGGCAATGCAAATGGAAGGAACGAGTGCCTTGTTTTCAAGCCTCCTTTTGCCGAAGGTATGCTTCTGAGCTCCATCAATTTTTTCAGGTTCACGTATCTTGTGCTTTCCAAATCATTCAAAGAGCCGTTTCTTATCGCTGCTGCAATCTCAGCCACTCCATCCTCGACCGTTTTTTTTGCCCTGAATCCAAGCACATTTATAATCTTGTCAAAGCAAACACGATACGATCTTGAATCCTTGTCAGAAGGAGCATATTCCACTTCAACTGAGGGAATTGTTTTTTTGACTATTGCTGCCACGTCCTTGACTTGAAAATTTAGCTCATTGGCTCCGACGTTGAATATCTCCCCCTCAACCAATCCAAGAGGGGATTCAAGGCAGAGGATAAATGCGTCTGCAACATCCTCTACATGGATAAGAGGGCGCCAGTTAAGGCCCCCTCCAACAATGAAAATCTTGTTTTTGGCTATCGCGTATTTTGTCATTAGGTTAACGACAAGATCAAACCGCATCCTTGGAGAAAGCCCGAATACAGTCCCGTTTCTCAATATTGTCGGGCTGAAATCCTTGTCAGTCATCTCAAGAAGCTTGTTCTCAAAATCTATCTTGCTTTTTGCATAAAGCGACACAGGCGCCTTCTCGGACTGCTCGTCAAGAATTAAGTCATCCCTTGCGCCGTACACGCTGCACGAAGAGGAAAAAATAAATCTTCTGATCCTGCTTTTTTTGCAGGTTTCCGCCAATTTTAATGAGGATTCATAATTAATGTCCATAGTGTCCTGCGGGTCAATCTCGCAGGAAGGGTCGTTTGACAAGGATGCAAGGTGCATAACAGAGTCAACTCCATCCAAAAGACCTTGAAATTTCTCCAGGTTTCTCAAGTCTCCTCTCACAAGCTCAAATTTTGGATTCTGCAGCATATCCTTGACAGGCTCTTCCCCAAAAAACAAAGAATCAAAAATCCTTACTTCATATCCCTTGTCAAGCAGCTTTTTCGCTAACACGCATCCGATGTATCCCGCGCCTCCTGTAACAAGAACTTTCCCCATAGTCGATCAGCTGTTTTATCATCGCAGGAAATTAAGCCCGTTATTAAATATTGCTGTTATTAACCGTGTTCTGATTTCTGGAAATACAGCCTTGTTCCATTTTTGCATACCACAAATGCATTTGGATATGGGTCTTGGAGCGCCCTTATCTTGTTATGCAGCTGCAGGGCAGTAAAATTTTCAAAATCAGAAATCTTTATTTCGCTTTGGTCAGGCGTCCTCTGCTTGCAGTAAGTTGCCTTGCTCTCATCCTGAGGAGTTCCGATCGGCCTGCCGTTTTCAAGATAGGAATCTGTGACTGCGCTGAATCCAATTTTCGCCTTTTCAATGATGCGGCTGAACACCTCATGCAGGTCCCCCTCAAGCGAGAATTCCTCCTGCCATAATATCGGGCCCTTGTCGATATGCTCGTTCATTATGAATAGTGTGACAGCGCTTTTTGTCTCGCCGTTTATTATCTGGTTTGGAATCGCGCTTCCGCCCCTGTATTTCGGCAGGGGAGTTGGATGAAGATTGATGCAAGTTACTTTGTTGACAATCTCCTTTTCAACGATCCATATCCACCATATAAAGAATATCATGTCAGGAGCTGATTTTTTTATGCCTTCCCTTAATTCGCCTCTTGTCTTGATGAGGTGGAAGTCTGCCTTATCCTTGTACTTCTCCTTAAGGTAATCGTAAATCTGGAAAGTCCATTCCTTGTAGCTGCAGAAAAAAAATGTCTTTTTCATCTTTGCAGATTGCTGCAGCAAACCATATTTAAAACTTTCTTGATATTGGTATCAAAAAGTATTTTAACACGTGTAATAAGCAAAGCAAAATGATAGAGTTGGCTTATCTTGCCCTGCTGCTTGTGATTTCCATTGCGCTGGGCCGAAGAATCCTGAAATATATAGGGATTGGGTTTAATTCTAGTCTGGAAGGCATGGTTTTCTCCCTTCCATTGGGCCTTTCAGCAATAGCTTATGCAATGCTGTTCGCCGGGTTACTTGGCTACCTGTACAAATCTGTGCTTGTCATTATTTTGGCTTTGCTGTACATTGCTCTCTGGAAAGATGTCGGAGAGCTATTGCGCATTATATTCAGTTCAATCAGGAATTTCAGCTTCAATAAATTTGTCAGGAAGCATGATATAGCGCTAAACTTTTATTCAATTGTTATCATCTTATTGCTGCTGTTTCCGCTTATGAATTTTTTTCTCAGCTTTTCCCCTCCGTGGCATTTCGATGTCATCGCATATCATCTGGCAATGGGCAAGATATACATAGCGGCGCATAAGGTTGTTTACATTCCCTACATGCTGTTCTCAAACTTTCCCTCCTTGATTGACACCATGTATATGGTTGGGCTGCTGCTTTCCAATGGAATACTGGCCAATCTGCTCGGGTATTCCCTTGGCATTGCATTCCTAGCTTCCATATACAAGTTCTGCCAGAGGTTTTTCAATGAAAGGATTGCCTTGCTTTCGTCCTTAATTTTCTACAGCTTTCCCCTCATCTTCATGCTCTCAAGAACCTCGCATATCGACGTTCAGCTTGCATTTTTTGTATTCCTGTCAGTCTATGCGATATGCGTATATTCCAAGTCCAAGGACAGCAAATGGCTTTTTTTAAGCGCGATATTTTCCGGTTTGGGGATTTCATCCAAGGTATTCGGGGCAGTTGCTGCAGCCGTCATTTTCGCCTTGCTTGTTTTGATATTAATTAGGGATGTGTCCAAAAAAAGAATGGATTATAAAAGCGCATTTGCAAAATCTGCAGCATTCTGCATTATTGCATTTGTCATTGTCATGCCCTGGCTCCTGAAAAGCTATTTTTTTACAGGCAACCCTGTATGGCCTGAGCTTAACGAGATATTTCATGGCAAATACTGGGATGAAAAACACCAGCAGGGCATTAATGTTATGCACAACCTGAGAAAGCCGAGCCTGTGCAATTATTTGCGCCTTCCATGGGACATAGTTACCCAGCAGGGAAAAAGGCTCGGAAACATTGACGAGGACTTGGAGATAGGTCCTTTTGTCCTGGCAATACTGCCGCTTTACTTTTTCGTTGGAAAGAAAGATAGAGTGATAAATTCATTCTTCATGCTTCTTTTCGTATACCTGACTGTCTGGTTTTTCCTGTCGCATATCTTTAGGTATGTAATTTACGCAGTTCCGCTCATAGCCATAATCTCAGGATACGTCATTCATGAGCTGCTTAAGATCAATCTACTGTCAAGGGCGCTGAAGCTTCTTCTGCTTTTTACTTTCGGCTTTAATCTCCTTTTCTTTATCGGCGCAAATGCAAAAGAATTTCCTGCTGCACTTGGGCTCGAGTCAGAAGACAATTTTCATTCAAAATATCCTGGCCCAATATATGATGCTTCGAAGTTTGCAAACTCCAACCTGCCTGAAAGCGCAAAAATACTGCTTTTCAGGGATACAAGGGGCTATTTTATAGACAGGGGCTATGTCTGGGCTGACCCGCTGACGCAGGCTTATATTGACTATTCAAACATCAAAAGCGAGGACGATTATTACAAGGAGCTGAAAAGGCTGGGGATAACCCACATACTGGTGAACAATAATTTTGGATGGAGAAACCCGTTGCATGACGTGATAACAAGCGATTACAGGTACACGCCTGAAATCCTGGAAATGAAAGACAGGTTCCTGGAAAAATACACAAGAAATTTGTACAATAATGGGGATATTTTGGTCAATGAACTGAAATGAGGAAAAAAACAAAGGCTGTTTTAATGTTGCTGTGGATAATATTTTTTTACATAGCACACTATTATTTTGCCATAAAAAAATATCTCCCTATGGTAAGAAACTACATCCCATTCTTTTGGTGATAAGTCTTTTAATATCGTAAATTGCGGTAATTGGTACAATAAATAGCCGCAATTTACGAGATAGGCAATTGCGTGTAAATATAATCAATTAACGCAATTGTCTATAATAAAGATATTATTCCAGAATTCCATTTGATTTATAATATTCTATCGCCCTTAAGACAGATTCTTTCAGCTTGACCTTTGGCTTCCATCCAAGCTCTTTTCCTGCTTTTGCATTGTCAAAGTACTTGTAGTTGAAATGCCACCTGACAGCTTCTGAAGTTAGAGGCGGCTCTTCCATCGCAGCCTCAAATATTTTTCCAAGGGAATACATTGGATAATACATCATTCTCGGCATCATCAGCCTTATTTTCGGCTTGCCCAATAATCCTGCAATCAGGTTGTAGAAGTCATAAATCCTTATGTTGTTGGCGCTCAATATGTACCTTTCTCCTGATTTTCCGTGCTGCATTGCCAGAGTCAAGCCATCAACAACATCCTCAACAGCAACATTGCCTCCCCCTCCCGGATATGTGAATTTGATCCTGCATCTTGAGATGCTCTGCCACAATCCATATCTCCTCTTGTCAACCTCCCCTGCCCCGATTACATAAGACGGGTTGGCTGTGACAGCGTTCAATCCTTTGCCTACATAATAATTAACCTTGTCTTCTGCCAATTTTTTTGACTGCGCATACAGGTTGTCCTTGAAATCTAAATTGTCTTTTTCGTCCAATAATGTTTTTTCGCTTCTTGAAAACCCAAACACAGCGCTTGAGCTGACATTTACAGTTTTTTTGACTTTTGACTTCAGGCAGGCTTTCATCACATTCTCTGTCCCAAGGACATTTGTGCCAAAAATCTCCTTTTTGTGCTTTTGGCTGCTTAATGTGCATGCAGCAAGATGATAAACATAGCCATTTCCTTTGACAGCGCTTAAGACAGAATCATAATCCTGCAAATCGCCTTTTATCCTTTTGATTCTCAAACCTTTCAGAAAAGCATGCTCCGTGTCTTTGGCAAATATGGTGATTCCATTCCCTTCATGGTAAAGCTTTCTGGCCAAATTTGAGCCTATGAAACCAGTGCCGCCTGTGATAAGTATCCTTGCTTTTGCTTTAGCCATATTACAAAGCCGCACATTGCAGCGCATTGTTTAAAAAGATTGTGCATAAAAACATTTAAAACATGCCGATAATCTTGCTCCAAATATGGGACTGAAAATAATATTCATAGCCCTAAACGGGATAGGCAACACTATACTTCTGACTCCAGTTTTCATAAACTTAAAGAAAAATCTGCCAGATTCGGTTATCAGCGTGCTTGCCCTGAATGACTCTGCAGAGGTTGTAAGGAACAGCCCGTATGTCGATGAAGTTATTGTGTACCAGTCAAAAGCCTCATTTTTCAGCAGATTGCTGTTCCTGCTTCGGCTCAGGAAAAAAAGGTATGATCTTAGCTTTTATCCTTATCCAAATGTTAGCATAATGAGCGCTCTGATGGGATTTGTGATTGGGGCAAAAAAGAGGGTAAATTTTCAGTACAGGCTTTTTGGATCATGGAGAAGATTTTTTGACACGATAAGCGTTCCTGTGGATTTCAGCAGGCATGATGTGGAAAAAAATCTCGACTTGCTTAGGGCGCTTGGCATGAAAATCCATTCCAAAAGCCTTTTCATTCCAGTAAGTGAAAGCGACAAAAAATATGCCTGCAATCTTCTTAGTGGCATGGTAAAAAAGAATGATGCCCTTATAGGAATGCACATCGGCTCCAAGGAAGGCATGAGGATATGGCCGACTGAAAATTTCGCTTCACTGGCAAAAAAGCTTTTGGCAATCAATAAACTGAAGATAGCCATTGTCGGCACTAAAATCGAGAAAGGTTTGGTTAGGAATTTCCAGGAATTCCGCCAGCCCAATATCATTAATCTTATAGGAAAAACAAGCATACCGCAGACAACTGCCCTGATTGGGAAGTGCAGGCTTTTCATCTCGACAGATTCCGGGCCAATGCACATGGCGGCTGCAGCAGGAACCAAAGTAATCTCCATCTACCTTGGGCCGCATATAAAGAGGACAGCTCCTTTTGGAGAGCAGCATATAGTATTCCTCACAAACAAGGCCACAATGAAGTCTGATAAGAACAAGAACCATATTTACGCTGATGAAATTACGCCTGAAATGGTTTTCAGGAAGGTAAAAGAGATAGTTAGTCCGTAAATGACTTGTAGAACTTTTCTGCAACCTTTTCTATTGAAAATTTCTTCAAAATGAGCCTTCTTCCATTCGCAGCCATTCTTTTTGCCTCTTCTCTTTTGCCAAGCATCCTTTTAATGCAGCCTGCCAAATCTTCAACATCGAATCTCCTGGCTACCAGCCCTGTAACTCCGTCTTTTACTACAAAATCCAAGCCGCCGCATTCCATTGCAACAACCGGAACACCGCATGCAAGCGCTTCATTGACGGCAGGGGTGATTTCCTGAAAATTTGCAAGTACAAATACTGATGATTGGTTGTAAATCATGGCAAGCTCATCGTGTTTTTTTGCACCCAGAAATTTCACATTGCTGCTTATGCCAAGCCTATTTGCCAATCTTTCAATTGAATTTTTATAATACCCTTCTCCGACAATCCACAGCTCTACATCATCGCCGTTATCAATAAGGATCTTTGCAGCTTTTATTATCAGATGGTGGCCTTTCAGCTTATATAAGCCCCCTACAGACAGTATTACTGGCTTAGAACGTTTTTCCGTTTTAAGCGGCCTGAAGCATTTGGTGTCAGTCGGATGCCCGATGACAATGCTTTTCTTTGCCCCTTTGTCAAGAAGACCAAGCCTAATGTACCTTTCTTCTGCCTCTGGATTTGCAAACAGGAAATGCCTCGCGAACCTGCAGGCTTTTCTTGCAAAATGCAATGCGATTGGCTTGGTAATCCTGAACAGGAAGAAGCCCTCGACAGTCTGCGATGTCCTGTAAATAAGCCTGGAATTGTATTTTTTCGCTGCCAAGTAAGACTGGTACGCAAACCAATAGAATTCAGGATTGCTGGATTCAATGACGTCATACCCATTTAGCTTTTCCACAAGGTCAAAATAACAAAATCTTGGAAGCCCAATCACAAACAGGATTTTTTCGATAGGTGTCTTATAGTCAAGGCTTCTTATTTTTTCAATCCTGAAATTTGCATAAGAAAGCTCGTTCTTTCTGTCGGTGAATATTGTCGCCCTTACCCCATATTTCTTGATCAAATATTCATAAACTTTCAGCAGGTTCTGCAGAGATGAATTTATGCTGGGCTGCGTCGGGATTACGATTGCAGCATTAATGGCGCTTGGTTTTTTCATCAATTTTCTCAACAGATAACTATTTAAATAACTTTTTGTTTTTCAGACGACATGCTTAAGATAGCAAGCGTTGTGGGGACACGGCCGAATTTCATCAAGATATCGCCGCTGGTCAATGAGATAAAAAGGCACAGAGATGTAAAGCATATCCTTATCCATACCGGCCAGCATTATGACAAGCAAATGTCAAAATCCTTTTTCGATGAGCTTGGAATACCGAAGCCAGATATTAATCTTGGTGTAGGCTCTGCTCATGATGCTGTGCAGACAGCCAGGATAATCCTTGAACTGGAGAAAGTCCTTTCAAGGGAGAAGCCCGATTTAGTTATTGTGGTGGGAGATGTGAATTCCACGTTTGCAGCAGCCATAACAGCAAAGAAGTGCGGAATCCCTGTTGCCCATGTGGAATCCGGGTTGAGAAGCTTTGACATGGGAATGCCCGAGGAAATAAACAGGATTTTGACCGACCATATATCTGACTTCCTTTTCACCACAGAAGAAAGCGGTAATGAAAACCTGCTGAAGGAAGGTGTAGATAAGCGCAAGATTTTTTTTGTAGGCAATGTAATGATAGATACTCTGCTGCATCACAGAAAAAAGGCTGAAAAGTCTGCCATTTTATCAAAATTAAGGCTGAAAAAGAATGAGTATTTTGTCTTGACACTGCACAGGCCAAGCAATGTTGATGATCAAAAATCGCTTGAGAGAACTTTGGGAATCCTGGAGCCGCTGCTGCAAAAAATAAAAATTGTTTTTCCGGTGCATCCAAGGACATTAAAAAGCCTGAAGCGCTATAACCTGTTAAGCAGGATTAGCAGCAAGAAAAATATGGTGCTGACAGGCCCACTGGGCTACCTTGATTTTCTGCACCTGATGGCAAATGCTAAGCTTGTCATCACTGATTCAGGAGGCATACAGGAAGAAACCACTGTTCTTGGCGTTCCATGCATCACATTAAGGAAAAACACAGAAAGGCCTGTAACATGTAAGCAGGGGACAAATGTGCTGGTGAGCGCAGAAAAAAATGAAGTGGTTGATGCAGCCAGCAGAATTATCAGCGGGCAGAAGCCAACAGCCAGGATCCCAAAATTCTGGGACGGAAAGGCTGCAGGCAGGATAGTGAAAACATTATTGCAGGCTAAAGGCAGGCAGGTTTAAGTATTAGTGGTATCGATATTTGTAATTATAATTTGTAATTAAAAAATCAAGAACCCAATGTCACTGCAGAAAAAGATATTAAGGAACTTAAGCTTCGTAACTATTGGGGAAATAGTATCCAATCTACTGTCCTATTTCCTTATAATACTGATTGCAAGGAAGCTTGGCACGGAAGGGCTGGGGATTTATTCTTTTGCGTTCGCATTTGTAGGGTTGTTTGCGGTGCTTAATGACTTCGGGCTTTCAACATTTTTTGTGCGGGAAGTCGCAAAAAAAAAAGAGGATGTTGTGAATTATTTCGGCAATTATGCTGCCATGAGGCTTATATTGTGCATATTGTCCCTGCTTCTTCCTTTGGTGATTATTCTGTTTCTAAAAAGGTCTCATGAGGTTATTGTAGTAGTTTACCTTGCGTCATTCATCTTCTTTATGCAAACATATTCCTACGTCCCGCGGAATGCTTTTCTTGCCTTCCAGGAAATGAAATATGATTCTATTGTGAAGGTAGCAGAGCGCGTATTTGCATTTATATTAGGAATTTATGCATTGCTTGCCGGATACGGGCTGGTTGGCTTTCTTGCAGCGCTGGCAATATCAAACCTGATTGCGCTTGCCATATCGATATTGCTGCTGAAAAAAATATCTGTTGGCTTCAGATTAAGGTTTGATTACAAATTGTGGAAAAGCATGATTTATGCTTCATGGCCATTCTGGCTCACGTGGGTATTTCTGCAGATTTATTTCCAGATTGATACTGTTATGCTCTCTTTTATTAAAGGTTACGAGGCGACAGGAATATACAATGCAGCCTATAAGCTGATATTTGTTATAGACAAGATTCCATTGGCAGTTGGCATGGTATTGTTTCCGGTCATGTCGGAGCTGCATGCAAGCTCTAAAAAGCTTTTGAAGAGAACTCTGGAGAAAGGAATGCACCTTCTTTCAATCATAAGCTTCCCAATTGCAGCAGGAATCACAGTTATATCAAGCAGGATAATCCTGTTCATATACAAGTCCGGGTTTGAAAAGTCAACAATTACTCTCCAGATACTGATATGGACAACTATTTTCATGTTTTTCAGCTATCTCATAGGATGGTTTTTGAATGCAATCGACAAGCAAAAGGTGTTTGCATATTCAACGGGATTTTGCCTTTTAATGAACGTAATCCTAAATGCCTTGCTTATCCCAAAATTTAGTTACATTGGGGCATCCGCAGCCACGCTTGCAACCGCAGCCCTTAACTTTGCAGTCCTCTATTATTTCACAGTGAAAGCCGGTTATTTTGACAACATTCTGAGATTTGCCATAAGGCCTGTTATCGCATCGGCATTGATGGCGCTCTTTATTGTATTTTTTGGAGGAAGCGTCCACATTATTGCCCTAATTCCGATAGCTGCCCTGATTTACCTGCTGCTGCTTGCCTTGATGGGCGATATTAAGAGGGAAGACTTCCAGAGCATCTTCTGATCGCTGGTTTATTTTTGACACATAAACCGAAAAAAAGAAAAAGAGGCGGAGTAGTGCATTCTTGTGAGCAATAAAAAATTTTGGGTGTCTCTGATATTTGCATTCTTTTTCCTAATTAATTATGTCTTTGCCGCGCAAATAAACAGCACTAATTATGAGCAGGTCGTCATTGTTTCTGCCGGCGGAGAAAATATCTCAAGCTCTTCTTATAACATGGGCATTGCAGCAGGAATAATAAGCAAAGTCGTGTCTTCCTCATCTTACATCAACAGGCTTGGATTTTTCAATCTGTTCCTTCTTGCAGATGGTCGGCCTTGCGCCTCAGCCAGCCAGTGCCAAGGGGGCTTTTGCTGCAGCAATCTCTGCTCAAGCTCTTCGTGCCCTGTGAGCACCACAACTAGTACTAGTGGCGGCGGAACCGGAGGGGGCGGAGGTGGTGGTGGAGGTGGTGGATCATTGCCGTCAGCAAAACCACCAATTCCTGTAAAAGAGTTTAGTGTCTCTCCAAGCTCGATAAAGGAAGAGTTGGCGCTGGGCGCTGCAAGCACAAGAACATTCAGGATAAAGAATACCGGCAGCGAACCAATGAATTTTGATTTGGAGTTGATGGATATTGGAGGGTTTGTGGCTTTGTCTGATATAAGCTTCAGCATTGGACCAGGCGAGGAAAAAGTAGTTGAGGCTGGATTCATCGGAAAGAAGCTTGGATCCTACATCGGCAAGATTCTTGTGAGGAGTGATGAAGAGGAAAAATCCATTATCGCTGTTGTTGACATATCATCTGACCAGGCGCTATTTGATGCAAAGCTTGACATTCCTCCTGCCTATAAGGAGGTTGAGCAGGGCGGAGAGCTTAAGGCCCAGATTACTTTGTTGAATGTGGGATCTCCAAAAAAGGTGGATGTTGCAGTAACATATCTTATTAAAGACACTCGCGGAAACGTAATCCATGAGTCTTCAGAGACATTCGCTGTGGAAAAGCAGACCTCATATGTAAAGTCTTTCAAGCTTGGTGAGAAGTTCGGGCCCGAAGACTATTTAGTCATTGCTGAAGTCAGGTATGGAAATTTATTCGCAGTTTCCAGCGAGCTGTTCAAGATAATTCCAAAGCAAACCTCAATTAAAAAGTCACTGGGATCAAGCTCAACATTCAAATATATTTCTGCTCTGGCTCTGCTCATTGGAGTCTTATTGGTGTTGGCGCTCACGCCCCTTGACAGGTTCTTAAAAAGGATATTCAATCTAGGGGGCAAGGGCAGAAACTGAAAAAAGAGTTGATAATTTCCGAAACCTATTTAAACATACAAATTTAGATTCTTAATCGCGTTACACTACAAAAAAAGAGGTGGATGTTATGTCTTATGCATTCTTGCGCCATTTTTCTTGCCATGCATCTAATTCCTTTGCGGGGTGACCGGCTTTGGTATTTAAGAGATATATAAAAAAGCACGGCAAAAAGCTAGGGCCATACTACTACGAGAACGTCAGGGGTCATGACGGCAAAGTAAAATCTATTTATCTTGGGGTAAACCCGAATCACCATGTTAAGCATAAAGTCAGGAAGCCGTTGTTTTTTGTAATCCTAATTCTGGTATTGATCTTGATATTGGGCTCTGTTCTTTTTGTAATGCAAAATAAATCTTATCTCTTCAGTAAGGCAAGCGCACAGGAGCCGGATTTTGACATTGACCAGATCCTGCTGAAAGTGCTTGTAAGGAGCGGTGAATTCATAGATAAGCAGATAAGAATCATGAACACAGGAAATGAGCTTTCCAGCATAAAAGTCGAAGTTTCGGGCTTGTCTGATATAGTGAAGATTGATGATTCTTCCTTCTCCCTAAAACCCGGGCAGACTAAGGTTATAAGCCTGAATTTCTCATCTTACCTGCCGCAGGACAAGATTGAGCAGCAGCCAGGAGTTTACATTGGCAAATTGATTGTTTCATCTGACAAGGCATCAAAGGAAATTCCGATAATCGCCGAGATTGAAACAAAGAACGTGCTTTTTGACATGAACTTGAATCCTGTTGCAATTGAGAGAAAGGTAAAGCAGGGCTCAGACACAACAATTGAGGTGCGCCTTTTTAACCTGGAAAGTATAGAGTCCCAGAATGTTGATGTGGAATATTTTGTCAAAGACATCAACGGCAATACCATAGTTTCAGAAAGCGAAACTGTCGTTGTAAAAACCCAGGCATCCTTTTTCAAGACTCTTTCCATTCCAAAAAACCTGAAGCCGGGCCCATATATTTTTGCGGCAATCACAAAATTCGGCAAATCAGTAGGGACTTCAAGCTATATGTTTGAGGTAATCGGGCCTGAGGAGAAGGGTTTCCTCCAGTTCTGCAAGAGCAGCATACTGTGCATGGGAATATCATTTACAACAATACTGCTGATGTTCGCATTGATGGCCTACCTATATTTCTTCTTTGGAGCCTATCTTTACGAAAAGTTCACTGGAGCGACAGCAAAAAAACCGAAGCCGAAAAGATTTGTGGATTATAAATTTAGGGAAGATGCAGCCGAACAAAGGGCAGGCTTCTTTAATAGGGTCCAAGACAGGATTGATCTGTGGAAAGAAAAGAGAAGGCAAAGAAGGGCTGAGAAGGACAAGCTGGAAATCAAGAAAGAATTGGAGCAGCTTAAAAGGCAAAGAAGGTTGGAGATTGAAAGGAAAAAGAGTGCATTAGAAGAGGAAAGAATAAGGCAGGAAGCATTAAGAAAGCTTGAAGAAGAGCAAAGGAAAAAGCAGCTGCAGGATGCAAGGCTAAAGCTGCTGGAGCTTAGAAGGCAGGAAGAGCTCAGGAAAAAAGAGGAGCTGGAGAGAAAAAAAGCAGAAGAGGAAGAGGCAAAGCAGGAGCTTGAGGAGAAAAAGCTCAGGGAGATCGAGGAAAAACAAAAAGAGGAAGAAAAAAGGCAGAAGCGCCAGAAAAGAAAAAAGAAAATCAAAGACTTTTTGCGCAGGATTAGCCTTTACAAGGCTCCTGAAGAAAAAAAGCAGGCAGCATTGCAGAAAGAGAAAGAAAGGCTGGAAAGCCTGAAGAGGGAAAATGAGCTGCAGAGGCAAAGAAAGGCTGGACGAATTAAAATTGCCTTGAAGAAGTCAAAAAATCTCGATAAATTCCAATCCATATTAAGCGAAGCAAAAAAAGCTGTAGAAACAGAAAATATTTCAAGGCTAGACAGGATTTATTTGAAGGCAAGCGAGCTCTATACGGCTTTGGATAACCGGGAAAAACAGTCGGTTTATGCTGACTTGATGAAGCTATACGAGCAAAGAAACAGGCTTGCTAGGCAGCAGAAGATTGAGGAAGAGCTTCAAAAGAAAGAAGATGTGAAAAATAGAAAGGATGAAGAGGAAAGAAAAAAGCAGGAAGAAAGGTTGAAGAAGCAGGAAAAGCTTGAGAGAGCAAAGTTATGGAAAAAAAGGCGGGGAAAAGCCAAGGCATTCTTGCACAGGTTTGGCCTGTATAAGACTCCTGAAGAAAAAAAGCAGGCAGCATTGCAGAAAGAGAAAGAAAGGCTGGAAAGCCTGAAGAGGGAAAATGAGCTGCAGAGGCAAAAAGAGGCTGAGGAGAAAAGAAAGAAGGAAGAGGAGAGAAAAGAGCTAAAGGATGAAAAAGAAAGCAAGAAAAGGGAAGCAAGAAAACTGGAAGAGCAGAAAAAGCTGGCTTTGGAGGAGGAAAAGGGAAAGAGGGATGATATTGAAAGGGAGAAAAAGCAGAGAGAGCGAGAGGAGAAGCAAAAGGAATCACAAAGGCTGGCTGAAGAAAAGGCAAAAGCCATGCAGCTCGAGATTTCCAAGGAGATTGGGTCAAGGCTGGAAAAGAATAGGGCAGATAAAGAAATCCTTAGAAAAAAGCTGGAGGGGATTGAGGCTGACGAAAAATTATACGGCAGCAAATTTGGAGAGATTGAAGACAGGCTTGAAGGGATAGAACACGATATTATAACAAAGTCAAAAGCTCACAGCGACCTGAAGCTGCAGAAAAGCTCTTTGCTTGAAAAGCGCAATGCGCAAATTAAAGAATTTGAAAACAGGCTCAAAGAGGAAAAAAAGGCAATAAGCGCAAAAATCAAACAGGCAAAGGAAATGCTGGCCGAGAAAGAAATTGGTTTGATGAAAAAAGCCGAGGAGGAACTGGAAAAACTGGGCCCTGAAAAAAGGAAAACCTCGGAAAAATGGAAAAGGATGGAGGTCAGGGCAAAAATAAAGCTGGAAGAGCAGGCCTTGAAAGACGAGCTGAAGGTTGATGAGGGAAAAGAAGAGGACGAAACCAAAAAGTCAGAGGGTGAATACAAAAAAGCCGTCAAGGAACTGAACAGCAGGTTAAGCGGATTAAGGCAGGAGCTTGAAGAGCTAAAGAGCCGGAAAGAGCACTTGCTTGTTGAAAAGAAGCATTTGCCGGATATGCATTCCAGTATGGAAAGAAATGCTAAAAATATAAAAAATGAGATTTTAGCGCTTGATGCAGAGCATGAAAAGCTTGAATCAGAGCTGAAAAAATCCAAGCCAGCAACATTTGGGCTCTTTACCAAATTCAGGAAGCTAAAAAGCGGCAAAAGCATAGACAAATTCCGCGCAGCGCTTGAGGGAGCGCTTGAAGCGATAAAGAAGAATGACGTGCAAAAAGCAAAACAACTTTACATGGAAGCAAGAAATATTTATGTTGATATGGAATATGATGAAAAGAAGGAAGTTTACAGCGACCTTATGGAGGTTTATAACAAGCTGCTGTGATTACCTTAATGTATCCTCAATAGGCCTTTTTGCATTGGCTTTTTGCGATTCTTTCTGAAGGTCAACTCCCAGGTCCTGCAGGCTCTTGATGTGCATTTGCATAAGCTGCTCTACAATTGAAAGTATCTTTAGCATCTCTTCCCTTTCCTTTGCAAGCGTTGTCAATGCGCCTTTGTGAAACCCGACCTGCTCGTCCTTGCTTATCTTG
This sequence comes from Candidatus Woesearchaeota archaeon, assembly GCA_016177615.1. GTDB lineage: Archaea > Nanobdellota > Nanobdellia > Woesearchaeales > GW2011-AR4. The sequence goes on from JACOUX010000012.1 coordinate 55,392, forward strand.
TCTTTTGGCATTGTGCGCAAAAAAAATGCATCAGTATATAAACATTTTTAAAATAGGGCATTGTCAGCAGCTTATGACGCAGGTATTAGGAATTGTAAAAGAAGGCAAGCTGATTCCGGAAGAACTATGGATGAAGCTGATAAGCGGTATTGAAAATGAATTTGACTCGCTTGAGACAAACAATGAGCGGGCAAAGAGGGAGCTTGCAGAGGCAATAGTCCAAGCGATTAAAAAAAGAATTGTTCCAAAATTCGGCATTCTTTTTTCAGGAGGAGTGGACAGCGCCCTTATAGCATTTGTCGCAAAGCAGCTTAAGTGCAACTTCACCTGCTATACAGTCGGCATAGGGGGGTCTGACGATATTGCATGGGCGCAGAAAGCCGCGAATGAGTACGGATTTAATTTCAAATTCAGGATATTAAGCCTTCCTGAGCTAGAGAATGCCGTGAAAGAGGTTGTGAAAATATTGAATGATCCTGATATTATAAAAGTCAGCGTCGGGTCTGTCCTTTATGTTGCCGGAAAGATGGCGCTTGCAGACGGGAATAATATAGTGTTCGGCGGCATTGGAAGCGAGGAGATATTTGCAGGATACCAAAGGCACGAGGAAGCGCTTGGAAAGAATAATTTTGAGGCGCTGCACAGGGAATGCTGGAATGGCCTGAAGAAAATGTGGGCAAGGGACTTGGCAAGGGACTTTGCGATTGCCAAAAAGCTAGGGCTTGACTTGAGAACTCCTTTTCTTGACAAAGATGTTATAAAGGTTGCAATGAATATCCATCCTATGTACAAACTTGATAAGGAAAATAAGAAGATAATTTTAAGGGAATCTGCCGAGCTTATAGGGCTGAAGAAGGAATTCGTATGGAGAAAAAAGCAGGCCGCGCAGTACGGGAGCAATTTTGTGAACGGGATTGAAAAGCTGGCAAAGCAGAACGGATTCAAGTACAAGAAGGATTATTTGCAGAGCTTGATTTGAAAAATGAATTTATTTTTAAATTTTGAATTTTATTGAAAAAATTGAATTGATGGAATAAAAAATGCAATACACCTTCCATGCATACGGCCATCCTGACATTCTCGGGACCCATAAAACAACACTGGAGTTCACGAAAGAAAAAGAGGTTACCCTGAATGGGAACTGCATCATCGGAGTTTGTGCAGATTTTGATTTTGATAAGCTGACGGAATTTATTAAAAAGGCCAGATCCACAAAGATAACAATAAATGTCCATACAAGAGATAAAAAAATAAAAGAAATGATAAATGCAGAATTGAATCTGGATTTCAGCCATAACGAAGAGATTGTAATAAGAAAGACTAATTTTATTTCTCAGAGGACTTTAGCAATAAAAGCAAACAAGGCTGCATTTGATTTAAACAGGCAGTTAATTGAGTTTTTAAAAGAAAAACAGAATGTGATAGGTGTTGTAATGGTTTCTGAACGCCAATTTGAATGATTGAACTTGATTAAAGCAACAGAGTCTCTGGCTTTTTATTCGGTCACGAGCTTTCGAGACGCATAGTTTTTTAAATGAAGACCTCGTATATGGTCCGTTGGGTACTGGTCTGTTCTGTACAAAAAAGGAGGTGAAACTTATAGATTTGAGCCTGCATATGTAAGGCTTTAGGAGGAACGTAAAGGTCATGGAGTTATTCGGATTTAGAAGCAGTTTGCCGCAGGATTATGAAGAGAAAGCTGCTCTTGGGATTGTTGTTGAAAATGGAATTATTTCTAGGAATACGCCACAGCCGTCCCATATAGCAAAAGTATTAGGAGAGCCTGCTGTCGATTCATATTACTTTATGCATGCCTTGTTTCATGCCTTGGAAGGCGGGTTTGGAAGAAACAGGGGCTTTTTTGACTACGCCAGAAGGGACCACATAGCCATACAAAAGCACTCATTCAGCGCAGCGTTCAAGCCATATTACAGGCTTAACCGTAAACCATTTCCATCAAGGTATGTGCTTACAACAAGAGGGGTTGTAGGCAATCTGATACATGATATTCCAGAAGAGCACGGCCAAACACCTATTGGAGCTCTGATAGACATAGCCATAATACGGTATCTGCTTGGGGATACTGCCGGGACTGACGCAGATTTGCATACAAAGCATGGAATTTTAATTGTGGATTCAATAGAAGATAGGCTCAAGGAATTCAGCCCAATCAATCACGAAAATGTCTCTAAGCTTTTGGATACACAGCGGGGTAAAGTAGATGTTAAGCAAGGTAGCGTCCGTTATCATTACAATCAAGTATTGGGTTCGTTGCTTAAGTTTAAGGATTACGTTGAATTGAATGTAAATCCCAAAACTGAAGGCGTGCCGTCTCCGCAAAGCATGCCGCCTCAGGAAAAAAAACTGTTAATGGATATCATAATGAAATTATACAGCGGCGTGAATATGCAAATGAAAGCCCGAGAATTGCCGGATGCCGCAAGTTTGAAATGCACTTTAACTAAAAATTATGATGAGATATTAGATTTGATGGCAAGACATGACTACATACCTGTTGATGAAAGCCTTCTCTTGAAAAGGGATCCGGTGTTTTTATTGACGCTTAAAAAAACGCTTTATTACGCTTCATTAAGAAAAATGGCGAAAAAGGCCATGGAAGACGCGAAGCTTGCATTAGCAGGATGCCAGGTCATCGAGGATTCTTACGATTCTACAATGGTACAGTCTATTTCAGAATCCATCGGAACTATCGCTACCATGGATGTCAATAATCTCCATCATGCAACAAGCATTTACAGAAAGGCAAGAGGAAAAATAAATGTTGGCATCGAATTAGTTAAGGAGTTAAGCGGGCTAGGGGTGCCATATGAAACATTGAGGCTTGCTGTTGACTATGAGTACAGGACTCTAGAAGACAGGATAAAAAGCAGCATTAGTACATTCAGGAGAGATGCTAAAGGAGAAACTGATTGGAACATTTATCTTAATGCTTTTTCCTTAATGAGCAAGAAACTGAAAAAGATGAGGTCTGATGTAAAACGGATGAAACATCTTAGCACTGGGGGGCCATCACGAAAAAGAGTTCGTGGAATAATCACAAGAATGTCACAATTCCTATGATTTGAGGAGCTTTAAAAAAATGCTAGCGCCATTTGCTTTGATCAGCGAGGATGCACAAAACTATCTTATTAGCTTCCATGTAGTAAGGGAAGCATTTAGAAGAGGGGAGCTTCCGCCTCAAGAGTTAATGGATTTTCTTTATGAATGGAGAGAAGCAGGACTCCTTTCAGAAGCCTATGCAGAGGAAGCCAGGCACAGCGAAAAGAATCTTGAAAGGATAATACAGCTTGCCGTCAGCGCGGTGAGCCGTGATACAAAATCCAGGACTAAGAAAACTGTTTTGACTGCTGACGGTGAAAAAGAAGCTGATTCGTACGAGCATGGTCATACTTCAAACATATATTATATCTTAAAGAGGATAAAGGAAGAAGCTGATTTTTGGCTTAAATCCATCGCAACGATAAACGACCAGTCAGAAACGGGCGCATTTGACCAGAAGGGCTTCAGAATAATTGTTGAAAGCCCTAAAGCAAGGGAGTTCCGGTCCAGGAGGGGCTTTGAAGATTTAAGCAAAGAAGAAAAAGAAAGGTTCAAAGCCTTATTTCATGGATTAAAATTCTCCGAGCTTTCATCTCATGAAAAGGAAAAATTTTACAAAGCTTTTACAGTTGAGTACATGGGCCTGACAGATGGTGAAAAGAGAAAATACAAAGCCAATTTCCAGGAATCACACAGAAAAATGTGTTTGGATCTTGCTAGCAGGATTGCAAGAGCCAGAATGTACGACACTATACCCATAAACCCGCATTACATGAGACTGGACAATCTTGAAATGAGAGTCCAAAGGCAGGTTATTGGTGATCCCAACGGAAAAATGCTTCTTGAATTTGAATACTTATTGAACAGGGGTAAAGGCAGCGATATCGGGTTTTATGAAACTCTGCTCCATCTGCTCCAAAAAGCTTCCCAGCAGGTACTAAGCAAAAACGGGAGAACTGCAGAATATATTGATCTCGCAGGAAGAAAAGCATATCTTGTAAATCTTGGAAATCTTGTAGTAAATTTTCATTTTTACGAAAGCTCTGATTCATTTTCAGGCTTGGATATAGAAAACTTATCAGAAATCATTGATAAACGCTACAGAACCGCATTGAAAAGATTTTCTGATAAAGATATGGGGAAAAGAGAAACCAGAATAATGGAGTATACAAGAATTGGCATGGAGAATATTCCATTGGGGCTTTTTATTTTTCCTGAAACAACAACAACTGATCTTATGAGCAAGTATCCTGACATGAAATTTGACGAATCGCATACCTTCGATACTTTCATCAAAGATCGAATTGGGCCAAATGCCGAGTCAAATGGGTATGAAAATCTGAAGCTTTTCCTGTCTTTTAACTCAACTACAAAAGAGATAAGCGGGGAGTGCCAGATAAGAGACACGATAATGGATTATGATGCCGAATTTGGAGTGGCATCCAAGTTCAGGACAGTGGAAGGCCACATATCCGAAAAGATACGAAGGTCAAAAAGAGGCGTTGCGGTTATTAGCGATAAGGATATTGAATTTGGCAATGCTTTTTTTCTCTCTGGGGAAGAAAACAATCAAATGTTTTCCCGAATTTATTCTGATTTCTACGCGAGATCTATTTTGGAGATTGCAGAAGAGATTGCAAAAATAGAGGTTATAACAAAAGAGCAAAAGAAATTTAAAGATTTGTTTGAAAGAATCATATGTTTATACGCCGAGGCCAAAGACCGGGTAAACCCAAATGATTTTGAGTTAGTATCTTCGTCCATAAACTCAGTTTTTGTTAAATATGTAAGGGAGCGTGGCATTGGCATACTTTCTTACCATGACAGCCTTTGGGAGATCAATGAAAAATTCAGGAAAGTTGCAGATCTTGGCGCTAAGCTTAATGTTTTTGCTGCCATAACAGATTTGGACGAGGTTATGCACAGAAGGCATATCGACATGCTGTATAATTCTTTCATTCAGATGTCCGCAAGTGCGAGCGAGCACAATGCCGTTACCTCGCTTGCTTTGGAAACACTGATTATGAATTATAATAAACGTTATGGAAATCATGTTCCTACAAGCGTGCAAAACGCATATAGGCAAAGGATGCAGGAATTTTTCGAATCGGCAGGATGGAGGCTTTTGAAATTTGGAGGCAAGAATGTGGGGCATTTGCCACATAAACTTCATAAAAATATGAGCCCTCAGAAGACCAGGCAATTGATTTCTGAAGGCGGAATTGATGTCTCAGCAGAGAGCCCTTTGATGCAGTTTGATGCTGAGACTATTGGAAATATGGAGAGGATATATCGGATATTCCAAGGATACTTGAAGAAGTAAGCTTAATTTTTATCATTCAAAATAAAATGAAATTAATAATAACTTCCAATTCATCTATAGACATGATTGCTGCTGAGCTAAATGGAAATGAGCCAGGGCTAGTGGTGTTGCCAGAAGGCTGTTGGGATGGAAATGAAAGGGTTCCTGATGAATTTATAGATGCAACACGTGAGCGTCGTGTGAGCATAATTGGAACCATGTGCACTGGGCAAGGCTATGATGTTGCTTATTTGTTGAAGGGCGGCTCAGTAAAACCTGTGGCTATATACTTCCAAGGGCTGGGAGAAACTACAAAATCCGGCATATTAAGAATGCATGCAGAATTTGAAGCGCCGCATGATGTCTCTCCCACCAATGACCCAATTCTGGCAATCATCAGGCAGTGCAGCGAAATCTATAGCGGCTCTGCTCCCAGCAACCGCAAAGTAGACTTGCTTTGTGTGCCTTCCTCGATAGACCATGCGCTGCATGATGGCACAAGAAAAATAATAGTAGACAATCATAGAGCAAGCGTTTCCGAAAGAACCCTGATGTTGCAGCCAGTGTTGTCTGACATTTACGGAAGCGGAATTTTCAGGCTTCCGGATTTTAAGAGATTTGGAGAGCAAAAAGACCAGTATATAGTGCATAGTTATAGTTAAACCATAATCCTTCTAGTCTTGCTCACATAATTCAATATCCTCCCATTGGAATATTTCCCGCTTCCAAGAAAATCATTCTTGTTTTTAAGGATTACAAAGCCGCTACAATCATTGCATTCCTTCTCCAAATTCTCACCTTTAAACCATCTTTTAGCTTCTTCTTCGTCAAGCTCAACTATATTTTTCGTCGCATGAAGTCCGATAATCTGGCTGCCTTCAATGCTTAGCCTTATTCCAAGCTTGTCCATCTCGCAGAAGTACATGCCTGCAGAGTTCAAACGAAGTTTTGAAGTGTCTATTTTTGAGATGTCTTTGCTTACTATAAAAACCCTGTTCTTATTGTTTTGAAGAAACCCGCAATCCAGCTTTATTTTTGTGCCCCACTGCTCCTCGATTAATTCATAAATTTCTTTTATATCCTTATTGTTCAGTATTTTTAATTCAGGCATTTTATCAACGCTTTGTCAATTAATATAAATCAGTTTTTCAGACTCCCCACATCGGGTTTTGCTTTCGCATGATCTCAGCAACCTCTTTCAGTATTTCAATCTCGTCATGTGACAAAAGGTTTTTGTGCTCCTTGAATTTCCTGAAATGTTCCTCGGGGATAGCCGAATACAATACATCATCCTCATGGATTTGCCTTCCGACAGTCACATTCGGCAATGATACTGCTACCTGTTTGCCCTTCTCCGCTTTTTCGATGGTTTCCTGCTCGTGCTGGATGCTCTTGGCTTCTGTCGTGGCAGAACCGTCTTGCTTTATCAAAGGGGTTCCTGCCTTCAGGGTGCCTGCCAAAACCTCAACGCCGACTACAGCAGGATTGCTCTGCCTGAAAACGTATCCTCTCAATATCTTTAGCCTGCATGGCCTGTAAAGATTTTCAAGCTCTTTGCCCTCCATTTTTTCCTTCTCATCAAGCTGCCATTTTTCGAAATCGTCTATAAGCTGGTAGATTACGTTGTGGCATATAACCTTAACATTTTCAGGGGCTTTGACATAGGGAATAAGCTGCACATTGAATCCAAGGATAGCGCTCTGAAGTGGATTTTTTTCATAATTGATCTCAGCGTCCGAGACGTCATTTTTTGATATGTCTCCTATGGAAGCCTTTTTTATCTCTATCCCTCTTTCCTTGAGCATTTTAATCAGCGCCTCCAAGGACCCAAGCGAATCTGCCTTGATTACGATGCCCTGCCTGTCAGTCTCTATCAGCACCTCCCCAACTTCTTTCTTGATCTCTTCCTTTGTTTTATCAATATCCTCGGGCAGGCATCCCCTCAAAGGCATGCCTGCAACTGCATTTTCAAGCTCGGGTGCCGATATTTTCACCCCAGATGCCGCATTTACCTCTTTTACGGGCATGAATTTCGCCTTTTTGTCCCGCATCTCCGCAAGCGGGTCTGGCATGAAAAGCGCTTTTATCTTTGTTGCAATCGGCTGTCCAAGTGACCCTATAACTATAGTCTCGTTTTGTTTTAAAGAGCCGTCGTAAATGATGGCGTCCACAGTCATTCCGAGCCCTTTTTCCTCTTTAACTTCCAGAACAGTCCCTTTTGCAAACCCAGTTACGTCAAATTTCAGGCTTTCTTCCAGAAACCTCTGGGAAAGGCCTGCAAGCACCATCAGCAGCTCAGGAAGCCCCTCGGCTGTTTTTGCCGAGGCCGGAATTATGGCTATCTGCTTTGTGTAATCCTCAATCCTGTCAAACCTCTCTGCATTAAAGCCCTGCTCGCTTATCTTTCCGACAGTCTCATAAAGCCTTTTCTCAAGGAGAAGCATAACATTTTCATTTTGCTTCTGTATGCAGTCGAGAATGCCTTCTTTCGGATTAGAACTCCAGCCGGGCAGCAGGTCGATTTTGTTCACGGCTATTATAAACGGGGTCTTGTACTGCTTCAGTATCTCGATGCATTCAACAGTCTGCTGCTTCACGCCCTCGTTGATGTCTATGACAAGGACTGCGATGTCAGCAAGGTTTCCGCCTCTTTTCCTGAGGTTGGTGAAGGCAGCATGGCCAGGAGTGTCAATAATCACAAAACCCGGTATCTTGATGTCTATCTTCCGCTTTTCAAGCAGGGTTCCGCACACCTTTTTTATCGTTTCAAGAGGTATGAAAGAGCAACCGATGCACTGAGTTATCTTTCCCGGCTCTGACTCAACTATAGCGGTGCTTCTAATCGTATCAAGAAGCTGTGTTTTGCCGCTATCGACGTTGCCCATAACCGTAACAATTAAACTTCTGAGTTCCATATCAATCTTCCAGTAAGAAGTTATGATGATTTTTAAATATTGTTATCTTTGATTTCTCTTTCTATACTGTTATAGAAGTCCAACAATTTCTTCCCTTTTTCAGAAAGCGAATAGTGAATTCTATGTATTTGACCAGTAGTCTTAATTTTTGTTTTTAATAATCCGATTTTTCTATGTTTTGATAGAATTGTAATAACTGTAACTAAAGAAAGTTGTAGATGCTCAGATATTTTTTGATTAGTATCATAACCCATATAAACCGCCTTAAGGTATTTCAGAGGCACACGACATCCCCTACATTTAAGGAATTTGGAATAAAAGTAAAATTTCCTTCTTTTGTGAGTGATGGCGTTAAGAGCTACTATTTTTTCAAAACTGTTAAAATCGTGAATTAAAGCAGACCAACAGCCTTTTTTAGCTCTCTTGTCTTCTATTATTTTGCTTGTCCTTATATTCAGATTGTTACAGATTTTCTTAAAAAATGCAATATTATTCTTGCTGTTGTTAGTGAAACTAATAGTATTTCCGGTATTATTGATGCTAACGCCCATATCGCCTCTCGATAACCCCCTGAAAAATTTTAAGGAATTTTCCTTGCTCCTGAGAGCCATTCGCTTACTATGAAGAAATAGTTCATACACTGTTTCTGCTAAAGCTGAATTGTATATATTTACAAGGCAAACTCCAAATTTATCATTAACCAACTTGTTATTTATTATCTTAATTTTTTCTTTTTTAAGCCCAGAATCTGCCCAATATTTGATTAGACTATCGCGATTTTTCTCATTGTAATTACGAACTAATACCTGTGCAGTCCATTCTGATTTTTCAATCTTAAAAAGATTTTCCACGGAATTAATAAACCATATAATTTGGTCTATTTCTGAACTGGAATATGATAACCTGTCCAAATGATTTCTGATTTTTCTTGCCTTAAATCCTTCGCAAAAATAACCACCAAATAATTCTAAGAAATCATAATCATTCCTAGCTAATGGTATACACTTAGGTAATATGCACCATTTGTTACCAGTAGAGTATATCCAAATTAATACTTTATCACCTAATTCAAACACATAGAAATTTTTATCTCTGATGGTCTTTTGAGGTAAAATATTAGGCAAATTTATTTCTCCATTGATTTCTCCAATTTCCAGTTTTAAATTAAATGTTAAAAACTCAAAATCTATATCAGATTTGATTTGCAAATTTTTACCAATAGTTTGCGGAATAGGAAAACCATACATAAATCTATTATGACTTGTATGTAATATTCTGATTATGGTTGGAAATATGTGTCCATTAATTCTTAATAAAATAGCACTGCTCTCTTTTAATTTTAAAAGCTTAGACTCATTTTGTTTCATAGTTGCAAAATAAGAGTGATACTGCTTATTTTTATTCATAATATACACTCTTGCTTTAAATTTCATCTTAATCAATCTCCCAAAATTTTATCAAGATTTTGAAATAAAAGAAAAAAGAGAATTTAAAGCGTATCCTCTTTTTCAGTTTTACAAGAAGTTTTACTTTATATATTTTAGGCAGGGATGTCCAGTGCTTATTTTCAATATAGAAAAATAAATGTTTTGCGCAGCACAAGTTTTTTAATTAAACTGGCATTTACAGCTTTAATGAAATTAATTATCAATGAATGCTTGGCAAGAATAAGGGCAGAAAGCCCGAAAATAGTCTCCAAAGAGATGGGCGTTTTCTACAATCATGTCATGAGCCTGAACAGGGACATATCAATCCTCCTATTGAATTCCATAAACAAAAGTGATATGCAGATAGCAGACCCTTTGGCTGCAAGCGGCGTAAGAAGCATAAGATTCCTTAAAGAGCTAAAGAAAGGCAAGTTGAAAAAAATATTCATCAATGACCATAATAAAGCTGCTGTCAGATCAATAAAAGAAAATTTATCTTTGAATAATATAAATGTTAAAAATAATAAAATTGAAATAAAAGACCAGGATGCAAACCTGTTTTTGCTAAACTCAAAAGGGTTTGACTACATTGATATAGACCCATTTGGGAGCCCGAATTTCCTCCTTAACAATGCCATTGTCAGGCTTGCCAGGAACGGGATTCTTGCTGTGACTGCGACAGACACTTCTGCCTTGTGCGGCACTTTTCCAAATGCCTGCGTCAGAAAATACTGGGCTGTTCCGAAAAAAGGCGCATTGATGCACGAAATCGGGCTGAGAATCCTTATCAGGAAAGTCCAGCTGGTTGCCGCGCAGTTTGACAAGGCGCTGGTGCCGATATTCTCCTATGCAAAGGAGCACTACATGAGGGTTTTTTTGAAAAATAACAAGGGAAAAAATAAGGCTGATGAAATCCTAAAACTGCATGGAATGCTTGGCGATGCGGGCCCTATGTGGCTCGGCAGATTGTGGTATGATAAATTGGCATCGGAAATCTGCAGCCAAGCATTAAAAAATGAGCTTTTTAATAAGGACAAAGAGTTGATAAAATTCCTGAAAATAATAAAAGAAGAGTCAAAAATAGATGCAGTCGGGTTCTATGATGCCCATGATATATGCGAAAAAAATAAAATAGGAAATCTTCAAAAAAAATCAGCCATTATTGAGGGGATAAGGAAATTGAGGTATTCTGCAAGCGAAACTCATTTCAAAGGAGAGGGGATAAGGAGCAATATCCCATATCAAAAGCTTTTAAGGATTATGAAATGATCAAGATTTTTCATTGTAATTTGCTTATTAGGAAATAATAGAGATATAGAGAACTTCGAAAAAGCTATTTCAGATGTATCTCCACAACATCATTGTCCTGCAAAACATGGTCGAGCCTCCTTACAGGCATTGCGGGAAACTTTGCTGACTTCCCCCAGAGCCTGGCAAACTTGAACTTTGAAGCGAAATCCTTGTGCAGCTTCAGGCACATGTCTTTCATAGTGCCCCCGTTTCTCATTATCAGAGGTATTTCCTTATCTGCCCTTTTTCCGGATTCCTTGCAGAACACCCTCATAAATCCAAGCTTCTGGAAGATAAGCTCTTTAAGCTTCTCTGTGTTTACCTTGCGCTCTGCTGAAACGCATATGTCCGGGTTAACTATTGACTTTACCCTTTCAAGCTCTTTTTCATCAACCATGTCTATCTTATTCAGGACTATTATTCCAGGCACATACCTCTTGTTTCCCTCTATTGCATCAATAAGCTGGTCGTCATTAATGTCCTCCCTTATAACAACGCTGGAATTTTCCAGCCTGAACTCCTTCAGGATTGCCTTTATTGTGTCTTCATTTATTTTTGTAAGCCTGACAGTATATCCAATATCTATTCCTCCTTTCATCTTCTTGCTTATCTTCACCTGAGGCGGCTTTTGGTTTAGCCTCAAGCCAGTCTCAAATATTTCTTTTTCTACAACTTCGAGGTGTTCCGGGCTGAAGACATCAAGCAGTATTATCACCAAATCAGCGCTCTGTGCGCAGGCAAGAACTTCTTTGCCCCTTCCTCTTCCTGTTGCAGCGCCTTCAACTATTCCGGGAACGTCAAGAACCTGTATCTTTGCATGATTTATTTCCAACAAGCCTGGAATGCATGTTAATGTTGTGAACGCATAAGCGCCAACAGGGGAGTTTGCGTTTGTAATTGCATTAAGCAAAGTGGATTTTCCCACTGACGGAAAGCCGACCATTATAGCTGTTGCATCGCCTGTCCTTCTTACGCTGAATCCCTGGCCTCCGCCTTTTGACGCGGCTTTTCTTTGGTAATCCTCCTTCAGCTTTGCAAGTTTGGCTTTTACCAAGCCTATGTGTCCTTGGGTTTTCTTGTTGTATTTCGTAGTTGAAAGCTCTTCTTCCAGCTCGTTTACTTTTCTGTCATAAGAGGATTCGTGCTTTTTCGCGTCTTTGAGATTAAGCTGCTGCATAACGATAAAGTTAAGGAAAAGTGTATAAAAAGGTTTGTGGTTGGCGTTTGACGGGAAAGTTTTATTAACACACTATTATTTTTTAATTAAATGTCAATTATCATTTCAAAAAATGGAAGAGAAGCGAAAAGAATCGATAAATCGGATTTTGGTCAAGAGGACAAACTTCAAAAGTATATTTATGATAATCCTGAAAGCATACCTCTTTACAATATAAAAGAGAATATACGTCTTCTGATTTTGGCGCGCGAAGTTTCCACAAAAAGCGGACCTATAGATGCTTTGGGTGTGGATAAAGACGGAACTATTTATATCATAGAAACAAAACTTTACAAAAACAGCGACAAGCGTTTAGTTGTAGCACAAGTACTTGACTATGGGGCTTCAATATGGCATACCTATACGGATTTCAGTGAATTTTTAAGGATTCTAGACCAACATGTAAATAAGCAGTTTAAAATCAGTTTAAACCAAAAATTAAGCGAATTTTTTAGTATTGATGATGACCAAAGCCAATTGCTTTTAGATAATGTAAAGAAAAATCTCAACACAGGTAACTTTAAGTTTGTTGTACTAATGGATAAATTGCATGATCAATTAAAAGATTTGATACTTTTCTTAAACCAAAACAGCCAATTTGATATTTTTGCTGTGGAAATGGAATATTATAAATATCAAGATTATGAAATAATTATTCCTAGGTTATATGGAACTGAGGTTAAGAAAGAAGTAAGTGTATCTTCAAGAACTACTAAAGTGTGGGACGAAGAAAGTTTTTTTGAACAAGCAAAAAGTATCTTAAATGAAAGCGAACTGGAAATCTTAAAAGATATCTATAACTTTGCTAAAAAAATGGGAGATGTGACTTTTGGAACAGGAATTACTGCCACATTTAGGATGGAGGAAAAGTCTTTTGAAAAGAACTTGTTCACTATTTTTTCTAGCGGAAGAGCATGGGTTGGGGTTGGTTGGATAAGTCAAATAAACCTAGAGGTAGGGAAATGGTTGGCTCATGAAATTGGAAGGATTGGTATTAACATCCCACAAGGTAAAAATTTGGAATCTGCTTACCCAGAATTTAACATTATTAGATTAAATCCAGAACAAATAGAAGTGTTTAAGAAAATTTTTGAAAGCATTTGCCAAAAAATGGAAAATAATAATTTACAACAAACACAATAAACTCACTTCTTCTTCGGAACCTTTTTCCAGTCTTCCAGGAACTTCTTAATCCCGACATCTGTCAATGTATGCTTAAATAATTGCTCAAAGACAGAATAAGGCATTGTCGCTATCTCTGCGCCTATCTTTGCAGCTTCAAAAACGTGAATCGGGTTTCTTATTGAAGCGACAAGTATCTGGGTTGTGAACTTGTAATTGTTGTAAATCAGCCTTATGTCTTTGATTAAGTCCATTCCTACTTCACCTATGTCATCTAATCTTCCTACAAAAGGACTTACAATGAAAGCTCCTGATTTTGCCGCCAGCAATGCCTGGTTTGCTGAAAACACAAGGGTTACATTGACTTTTATTCCTTTCTTAGTTAGTTTCTGGCATGCCTTCATTCCCTCAACTGTCATCGGGACTTTCACGACAATGTTCTTTGCAATCTTTGAGAATTCTATTCCTTCTTTCACCATCCCTTCTGCATCCAGTGAAACTGTCTCTGCGCTTACAGGACCTTTTATTATTGAGCAGATTTCCTTTAAAACTTCATTGTATTCTCTTCCAGCCTTGGCAGCCAAGGATGGATTGGTTGTGCAGCCGTCGCATGCAGATGTCTCTGCTGCTCTTTTTATCTCCGAAGTATCCGCGGAATCAATGAAAAGTTGCATTTTTTATCACCTTAGTAGTTCATTTAGAAAAGAATTCTTGTTTATAAGATTTGCCCTTTATCCTGATTGCCATGGCTCTTTTTGCATTTGGAATATCCAGTCTGTTTTGGGCACTCACCAGAGTCTATATAGCCCCTCATCTTCCCCATTGTTTTTATTAAAAATATTTTCTTTTCTTCGGTATAAGGGATATAAAAAGGATTTCCATTTCGGTACTGCAAAAACCCATACCTTGGTTTTGTGCCTTTGGTTTCTTCTATAAGCAAACAGTAGGAAATTAGTTGCATCACATGGGAAGGATATGGTTGATGGGGTTTCCTTGAGTGTTTTATTTCCAAAGGCAGAAGACCATCTTTTGTATGTAATATAAAATCTGGTTTCCCGACAAGCCCGTATTTTGAAGAAAAAAGAGCTTCTATGGGCTTTTCCTTATGGTCAAAATAAACTGATTTATTTTTATAAACTTGGGTTGGGACTCTTGTTAATCGCAGTAATAAAAATAAAATTAATAATATTGCGCCAGCCCCTACAATCAGTATATCAATAGTGTTCATCTTAAAAATCTATAAATAATTAGAGTTGCAATTATGAAGATTGTAATTCTTATACAAAAATAGATAGTTCTGGCCTTTGATTGGTTTCTTGCGATATCCTGATGGAACGCCTCCCCCTTGCTTATTGCAGGAGTTACTTTAACCCCAGTAGTTCTTTCAGTCCACCAGCAAACGGGGCAGAAAATATAAGATGCTATCTCACTTGATTTTATTGTTTTCAAAGATATTGTCATTTTAGGTTGCCAATCAAACGCTCACCAGCACAGCCCCTATTACAATCATCACAGCGCCTGAAATCACTCTCCACATCTGAGAAACATCAGGAATCTCCTTAAGGAAAATTATTCCCAGCACTACAGCAATCAAGGTATTAGTGTTATATATTGGCGCAAGCCTTGCAACATCTGCCTTTTGCGCAATGGCAACTGCAACTGCAATAAATCCAACAGCCCATATTATCCCTGAAACAAACAGCAGGCTGCTTGACTTCCATTCAAACTGAACATTCGGCTTGAAGAGCAAAAAAGCCGCGTAAGTTAAAACAATGCCGAGCGCAAAGACAAAGGCAGCATAATAAGGAGTGGAGCTGCTTTTCTGGTAGGCATATTTGTAGATGATTGTCTGTATTCCAAAGCAGAAAGATGCTATCAACCCGTAAATGACCCAGTTTTCCATTTTCATTTCTTCTTGACGAACTTCATCGCTTCTTCAGCTATAGATTCTGCGTCCAGCCCATATTTTTTGTACAATTCTTCAGGCTTTCCAGACTCTCCAAATTTATCCTGCATTCCGATTCTTTTCATAATGCAAGGATAATTCTCCCCTAATACTTCTGCAACAGCGCTTCCCAATCCGCCAATCACATTGTGATCTTCTGCTGTTATTACACAATTTGTTTTCCTTGCCAGCTCAATTATTAATTTTTCATCAATCGGCTTTATGGTATGGATATTGGCAACATAAGCATCTATATTTTCATTTTTTAGGATTGCGGCAGCTTTCAGGGATTCGTGAACCATAGTCCCAGACGCAAATATGGCTGCGTCTTTTCCCTGCCTCAAAACTTCTCCTTTTCCCATTTCAAATTTATAGTCTGAACCGTGAATGACCGGAAATGCCGTCCTGTGCACCCTCATATAAGAAGGCCCGTGATAGCCAGCAAGGGCAAAGACCATTTTCTCGCATTCAACTGCATCAGATGGCTGCAGCACGACCATATTTGGCAAAGACCTGTATATTGCAATGTCCTCGATTGCCTGAGCTGACTTGCCATCTTCTCCTGTTGTTATGCCGGCATGGCTTCCTGTAATCTTAACGTTAAGCTTGTTTCTTGCAACAACATTCCTCACGAATTCAAATGCCCTCTCACTGAAAATTGCGAATGTGCTTGCATATGGAATCTTTCCTGAAACAGAAAGTCCAGCAGCAATCCCTATCATATCCTGCTCCGCTATTCCAGCTGTAAAAAACCTTTCAGGAAACTGCTTTCCAAAATGCTCTGCCTTTGTAGAATCTCCAAGATCGGCATCTACGACGACAACATTAGGGTTTATCTTTCCAAGGTCGAGCAGCGCTTTTCCGTAGCCTTCCCTTGTTGCTATTTTTTGGCTTGTTTCCATTTTATTTAAACTTCTTAACATCAATCTTTTCAATCTCTTCCATTGCCTTTTTGTATTCTTCCTCATTCGGCGCTTTGCCGTGGAACTTGTAATTTAATTCCATGAACGAAACTCCTTTGCCCTTTATAGTGTTTGAAACTATCATTGTCGGCTTTCCGTTTCTATTCTTGGACGATTTATCTAAAGCGCCAACAATCTGCCCCATATCATGACCATTGATTTCAATCACGTTCCATCCAAACGCTTTCCATTTACCAACAACATCGCCAATGTCCATAACATCTTTCGTCTTTCCTGTTTCCTGAACCTGGTTTTTGTCAAGAATTGCAATAAGATTGTCCAATTTATGAAATGCTGCTGCCATTGAAGCTTCCCATATTGCGCCTTCCTGTGACTCGCCATCCCCTATCATTGCATACACTCTGGAATTTTTCTTGTCCAATTTTAATGCCAGTGCAATTCCAACCGCAAAACTTAATCCCTGTCCCAGTGAGCCTCCTGCAAAGTCAATTCCTGGCGTGCTTAATTCAGGATGGCCTTGGAGCATCCTGTTTATTTTTCTGAACCCGTCAAGCTCTGATTTTGGGAAGTATCCTTTGTCAGCAAGAACAACATATAATCCCGGGCTTGCATGCCCCTTGCTCAGAATAAATCTGTCCCTGTCTTCCCATTTTGGATTTTTAGGATCAATTTTCAGCCTGTGGAAATAAAGGGCAGTGAGCATGTCAATTTCGCTTAATGACCCTCCTGGATGCCCAGACTGCGCTTTGAAGACTAAGTCAATTATTTCCTTCCTGAAACCCTTAGCTTTCTGCTTCAATTCATGGATTAAATCCTTCTTCGGCATTTTGGATTGTATAGAATATATTGCTTTTTATATCTTTGGTTAAAAATAATAAAAAATAGAAGAATTATCTCTTTACAACTTCTGCTGCAGGCTTCATTCCTTTCCAGGCAAGCTCGAACAGGTTTTCAAGGGCGCTTGCAAAGAATGGCGTGTTAACCCAGATGCCAACATCATAGGTCGGATGGACTTCATTGTCATCCAAGACCATAAAAATGATTTCTTTGCCGTCCACAATGCAGAACCTTGCCTTGTTGTCTGTGTGCCTTACTTCAACAAGCCCCTGGACATCCTTCAATGCAGACACTGCCTCTTTTGTGATTGGAGCTGCGATCCTTATCTTGACTCCTCTCTTTTTCAGTTTCTCGAATGTAGGCTTAAGGCCCTCCATTTTCCTTATGAACCCTTGCGCAGTCGTCATCAAAGTGACGCTTTCCTCTGCATTCCTTATCGTCAGCTCAAGGTGGTTGTATAAATTATGCCTTCCCCTTAAAGACCCTGATAAGTCTGCCGGCTCTACAAGCTCAACTCCTTGTGTGTGCAAAGTGCTTAGCTCATCGATGATTTCGGTGTTTTTCAAATCGCTTAATTTCTTGATCTCGTCCTTTGCGTATTCCTGAACATTTTTCTTGACTCTCTCGACAACCTCCTTTGGAGGGACTGCGATATACTTGATTGGCTTGCCAAGTTTCATTATTACAAACCCCTTCTTCTCCAAAGATTCCAGAACGTCGTAGCTTCTTGACCTGGGAACATTTGCTATGTCGCTTAATTCCCCTGCCGTGGAAACACCCCTGCTCAAAAGAGCAGTCCATATCTTAACTTCGTACAGGTTCAATGAAAAAAACCTTCTCAATTTGCTCAAAAATTCTTCTTTAACTATCATGCAAACACACCCCCCTTTTATTATTGAAAAGGGGATAAAAATCACTACTATTAAAATGTTGTTATTTTTTATCAGTAAGTGGTAATTCCATTACGAAATGGCACCATCTTATTATAACTGACTAGTTAGAACAATATAATAAGTGCTGATATTTAAATGTTTTGGGAAAAATTGGAAAAATAGGCGTATTTGCTAGTTTACCCTTGTTTTTGCAATAATCTCTACCACACCCGGATCAGCCAATGTTGTTATATTCCCGTAATCTGTTTTTCCTTCTGCAATTGCTTTCAGTATCCTCCTCATTATCTTCCCGCTTCTTGTCTTCGGCAGCTCATCTGCAAATTGGATCTTATCGGGCTTTGCGATTGGTCCAATGTGCTGCGCAACATACTTTCTCAACTCTTCTTTCAGTGCTTCATCCTTTGAAATGCCTTTTTTCAAAACGACAAATGCATAGATTGCTTGCCCTTTAACTTCATGCGGATATGGAACAACCGCTGCTTCTGCAACTGCCTCATGGCTAACCAAAGAGCTTTCAACTTCAGCGCTTCCTATCCTATGCCCGGCTACCTTAATGACGTCATCAATCCTTCCCATTACCCAGAAATAGCCATCTTCATCTATCTTTGCGCTGTCTCCGGTTAAGTAAACTCCGAATTTTTCAAAATAAGTTTTCTTGTACATGTCTGGGTTGTTCCAGATTGTCCTCAGCATCCCTGGCCATGGATTTTTTATGACAAGATAGCCGCCTTCATTGGAATTTGCCTTTGTTCCATCTTCCCTTAAGACTTCGGCAGCAATCCCGAAAAACGGCAATGTTGCAGAGCCTGGCTTCAATGGGGTTGCTCCTGGCAAGGGGCTTATTAAAATGCCCCCTGTTTCTGTCTGCCACCATGTGTCCACAATCGGGCATTTTTTCTTTCCAATCACATTATGATACCACATCCACGCTTCCGGATTTATCGGTTCCCCAACCGTTCCCAGCAGTCTTAGCGGGCTTAAATCACATTTATTTGGCCAGTCATCGCCCTCTTTTGCCAGTGCCCTTATTGCAGTAGGCGCAGTGTAAAAAATTGTAGCTTTATGCTTTTCAATTATTCTCCAAAACCTGTCTGGCTTGGGATAAGTCGGAGAGCCTTCATACATCACAACAGTTGCCCCATTTGATAAAGGGCCATAAACAATGTATGAATGCCCGGTAATCCATCCAATGTCTGCAGTGCAGAAATAAATATCCTTGTCTTTAATGTCAAAAATATACTTAAATGTCTGGTTTGCATAAAGCAAATATCCTGCCTGTGTATGTAAAATACCTTTTGGCTTTCCTGTTGTGTTATGGGTAATAAAACCATTAACTACATAATTATGATTTTTTCCTGCTGTTAAATCATAAACAAAATCAGAATCATTGCCGATCTCGTTAATTTCTAAAATCTTCTCTAAAACCATTCCTTTAATGCCAATTAATGCCTGAATTTTATTTCTAATTAATTCCAATTTTCTTGATGTATCCCCTTCTGCACTATTAATCTTAGCATCTAAGAAAGTCCTGATTGCTATTAATCCATTTTTATCGGTCTCATTATAATAAACAAATTTGATAATTTTATTAAATTCGCCTTTCCAGTCTACTTTGATCACCTTAGTGACTTCTTTTAGTAAGGAAAAAATGGTAAATCTTTCTTTTGGGATTATTTTTCTTGATAAGAGCTTGTCCATTAAATTCTTGAGCCTGACACCTTTATTAATATCAGAAAAATGAATTTCATTATAGAACACATGAAGAGATTCTCTCTGGGATATAATCAAATCAAAATAGTTCGTTTCTTTTATTTTACGATTTCTTATTTGCCTTTCTCTGCTTTTTCCATGGTAAACATTGGACACAATACCAAAACGTCTAAGCAATAATTGCACTATCCTAATGAGTTCTTCGCTGGTATTTGACAATTTAACAAAGCTACGCCCTATTGTGCCCTCTGCATCAAATATTCCCCTCAAAAACCCAGCAATACAAACATTCTCGCTTCTTTGAATTATTTTTGGCACGCCTCTGCTTCTGCTCTTACGAATAATTTCAGAAAAATTATATTTTATGTAATTCGCAAGGATAGAACTGTTAACCAGTAATCTTTGCCTTTCTATTTTTCTTATATTACCTGTTAGCTGTAACTCATTTTTTATTAAATCCCTATAAAACATTAGGTTGTTTTTATCCTTGTCAGTAAATATTATGCTTCTTTTATCGAGATGCCCATCACCCAAAAAATATCCGATAATCTGTGCAAAATTTGCTGTAAGGAAATTATTAATTTTTGGGATATTTTTTGGTCTATAGGTTGTTATGTTTCTGTAAGTCTTTTCTTGGTTGATATCAGGCAATTTTTGCATTTCTCCTTTTATGTTTATCTTTGACACCACAAATACTTTATCTTCTTTATTCAGACTGCCAGCTTCCTTTTCTACTATGTTTCCATACTCATCTAAAGAAAATAATCTATGGTTAGGGGTAAAAATACCTTCGAATGAAGGTGTCCTCACCTTAATCAAAAGAGAGTTGCTAGGATATTTATGATGATGTGTAATACTATCTTCTGTTTGAACAAAATGGTTTGGGTCTAAATTAATTATACTCGTTTTCAGGTTATTATCATTAATGTCTTTTATTTTTACAATTTCCCCATTTGATAGCTGTATTAAAGAATTGGCGTGGCAACATCCGCTAGTGTAAAGTATAAATAAAGATTCTTCTGCATGCAGGAATTCAGGGGCGCATTCATCTAAAATATTTTTGTCATTTATCAATTCATGCCACCAATAATCTCTATCATTAACCATATTAATTTTGTTTTCCGCTCTTTTTACAACTATAACATTCCTTATGCTAGGGCATTCTTGCAATGCGGCATCTGCATTTTCCTTCAGCGGAAAGATTTTTCCGTTTCTAAAGCTTCCATCAGCAGTTATTAAAATTTCTGCATTGGAATCCTGTATCCTGTCTTTTAATGCGTCAGAGCTGAAGCCTGCAAAAACAACAGAGTGGATTGCGCCAATTCTCGCGCATGCAAGCATTGCAATCGGCAATTCTGGAATCATTGGAAGGTAAATCTCAACTATGTGCCCTTTTGAAATGCCCCTTCCTTTTAAGACATTAGCAAGCCTGCAGACTTCCTGAAGCAGCTGCTTATAGGTGTAATTCTTTATTTCACCTGATTCTGATTCCCAGATAAAAGCCAGCTTGTCTTTTTTACCTGATTTTATTATCCTGTCAAGGCAGTTATATGAAACATTGAGGTACCCCCCTTCAAACCATTTGAAAAACCCCATGTCGTTCCTGAAAACAACATCCCACTTTTTGAACCATTCCAGCTCATTTGCTTTTCCTGCCCAAAATGCTTCTGGATTCTCAATGGATTTTTTGTACAGCTTTGCATAAGACTGCATATTTTTGATATGGGAGCCTCTGCTGAACTCATGCGACGGATAAAAAACCCTGTTTTCCTTCAGAATTGAATCTATATAATCAGCCATAATAACCTCTTTTTGCAGTTAAACTGGCTTTGCTGTTTAAAAAACTTTTTATATCCAAAAACAAATCCTAAGATGTGGAAGAGATTACCTTATCAACCAGGAAAAAGCAGGAATTGATAGACATAACCACGCAAGTGAACTCTATAGTCAAGAAATCAAAAATAATGAATGGCATTTGCAATATATTCACGGCGCATGCCACAGGAGCAATAATCATAAATGAAAATTATGACCCGAATATTTGCCTTGACATGATTGATGCCTTAAACAAGCTTGTTCCGGCTGGAATCTGGCGGCATGACAGGATTGATGGAAATGCAGACGCACATATAAAATCTGCAATTCTGGGCCCTTCAGAAACAATACCTATAAATAACGGCAAACTGGCATTGGGTCAATGGCAAGCGCTTCAATTTTGTGAATTGGACGGTCCTAGAAGGGATAGAAAAATAATCGTGACAGTAATGGGTGATAAAGAATGAATTGCGACTTGTGCGGCAAATCTGATGAAAGCCTGAAAAGGGCCGTAATAGAAAGTGTCGAGCTTAATGTGTGCCCAAGATGCAGCAAATTTGGAAAAATTATTGGAAATCTGGCTAGCCATAAAATTGCGCCAAAGAAAGCTGCAGCCGCTCCAAAGGAAGAAAAAGTTGAGCTGCTGGTTGAGAATTATGCTGAAATAATCAGGAATAAAAGAGAGTCAATGGGGCTAAGCCAGAAGGACTTTGCGCTTAGAATTAATGAAAAGGAATCTGTTGTTCACAAGATAGAAACTGGCCATTTTGAGCCGCAGCTGGCAGTGGCAAAAAGGCTTGGGAAGATATTAGGAATCAAGCTTGTCGAGGAGCACGAAGAGGGACATTCGCCAGTCGAAAAGAAAAAATATGATGGGTTTACATTAGGCGACTTTATAAAGATAAAATAATGAATTCTAAATTCTTAGGCTATCTGCCAAAAATCAGGTATTCACATCTGCCGGCATTTTCCCTATATAAAATTTTTAATCTGCTGTTCATCATGGCAACAAGCTTTTTTGTCTCCCCTATACAGCTGTCATCATGCAATGGGCACGGGAGCAAATCGCAGCTGTTGAACAGGACTGTGCCGGCATCATTAGATTTCGCCTGCAGCCCTTTTGATTTCCCTGAATCATATAAAGGATAATACATAAGCTCGTCCGCTTTCATAACCTGTCAAATCTTAATTGAGGCGCAACCTGGAATATTGACAATGCAAGAATTATAGCCAAAGCTAAATTGATATGCTTTTTGAAAAGTTTGGCAAAATAAAGGAGCCCAATGCCTGCAGCTATGTAAAGAAACGGTAAAATCGGTATGAGGATCCTCATTTCCTTGTGGCTGGCCAAAATATAAGGCAGGAAGGGAAGCAATAGCATCAAAGCAAATGACTTCTTCATGGCATCCTTACTCCTGAAAATGGTTATTATTCCTATAATTGAAAAAATTGAAACGAAATTTTCTTTTGCGAGCCCGATGAAATAGAAATAAATGCCCTGATGGTAAATCCAGCCCGTATATTTTGTCATAAATGCCTGAAGCTGGAATGGGTAGAAAATGTTCCCATAGAGGTATAGGTTAAGTAAAAGGTAAGGAAGCACAGGAGCCAAAAATGAAGCTGCAAAAACAATAATGTTTTTTACAGAATATTTTTTCTTATACAGGCAGTATAGATAAGCAAAAATTACGGGAATTATTGAAAATATCTGGAAAAACCTTGTTATGAAGGATATTCCCAAAAATAGCCCGGCAAACGCGTGCTTTCTTGCTACAAAAAAATATATTCCTGCCAGTAAAAAAAATGTTGATATTATTTCTGAATAGAGGATATTTCCGAAAAGAAAAAATGTTGGCGAAAAGGCCAAAAAAAGACCTGCAAAAAAAGCTGTTTTTCTGCCAAAAAGCTTTGAGGATATTAAATAAGTCAGTATGATGCACCCAAGGCTTGCCAAGCCCACTGTAATCTTCCCAAACAGAATCGGGTCTAAGCCTATTTTCCAGAAAAATCCAAGCATCAGGGGCCATCCCAACGGCCTTGAAGCTTCCCACAGCCCTGACTGGCCAAAAGAATAGATATGCTTGCCCATTCCGATGTAAACTGACGAGTCCCACCACATGTCGCTTTCAACCGAAAAAGAGAATATCCTCGATATGGCTGATAATATTGCTACAAGAATAAAAAGCCAGTCAAAATATTGTTCCTTTTTCCTGATAAATATCTTATTCATTCTTCTTCCAGATATTTGGCTGCCTCTTCCTAAAATATTCTGGCAGGCAGGTTATGTAGATGCACATTATAAGGAGCCAGAAGGGAAACATGAAAACAAATGGTATAAGGTGCCTAAAATCAAACTTCCTGTCAAACTTGAATATTGCCAAAAGAATCAACGGGTATGTCAAGAATGTTGAGGCAAGTCCTGCCATAACTGCAAGCGTCAATGGTGTTTGGCCTGAGAATACGCTTACTGTCCACCTTATAAAGCCAACGATTGAAAGCCACTCAAAAAAGAACCTGAGAACATAGATGTTAAAGTAAATACCCTTCGAGAAAAAGTACGTGATGTATCCGGAAATTATTTGGTATAATGTGAATGATCCCATTACAACTGCCTGCACATAAGTAAAGAGGAATATAGGCAAAGTATAAAGGTCTATTATTGTATTGTTCAGTTGAACATGCTTCTTAAGTATGTTTATCACGCCTCTTGCAAATCTTGTCCTCTGCCTGAAAAATCCCTTTAAGTCATACGGCATGTTGGTTTCTGAAACTGCGCCTTCTGCAAAGCTTATCCTGCTGCCTTTTCTTATCAGCCTTACAGCAACATCTATGTCTTCTGAAAATCCTTCTGCGCTGAATCCCCCTATCTCAACCAAATTCTTTTTTACGTAGGCGCTTAATGGCCCGGGTGTGGTTATATTGGCGCCTATCTTCGAGAACAAAAGGCGCATGAGGGAATTGTAGAGCTGCTCTATATGAACCCACATGCATACAAATTTGTCTCTGTTCCTGACTTTTACCACGCTGCAGACCCCTGCAACATTGTCTCGTGACAGCTCTTCTGCCACTTCTGCCAGGCCATTCTTGTTGATTGTGCTGTCTGCATCCACAATAGCTATTATCTCGCCTTTTGCAGCTGAAAGCGCCTTGTTTATGGAAGCTGACTTGCCGCTATGCGCTGTCCTTATAAGCCTGACGTTCCTGAATTCTCTGGCGATAGAAGAAGTCTTGTCTCTGCTGCCGTCATCAACTACTATTATTTCCTTTTTGCCGCTAAAATCAGCTGAAATTACAGACTCAATGCATTCCCTTATGTAAGTTTCCTCATTGTGGGCGGGTATTATTATTGTTATGCTGGAAAATTTCTTCTTTTTTTCCGGCTTTTTTCTTTTTATGAAGAGCAAAACATAATAAGACACTACCACTATCAAAAATAAGACTGTTATAACATATGCTAATTGTTCAAGAATTCCCATTTTCAATAATGCCATAGTTGGCTGCCTTTGGCGTGCAGAACCATCTGGGTTTGCTGTTTATGACTGCCCTGAAGAATGCCATGCTGTTGGCTGCTGCCAGCACGATGCCCAAAGTTACTGAAGATAATAATAGGTATGGGAACTCGCTCAGCTGTCCTTTCCTGTATAAAGCAAGCATCCCGATAAGAAGGAAACCGGACGTGAAGAAAAGCCTTGATAACAGTGTTATGAAGTCGCTGATTGTGAACAGGTTCAAGTCGCCGATGAACCAGCCTGCAAGCCCGAACATGGTCATCAAAACGACTACTGGAGCTACTATATTTCCAAGTGTCAGGTATGCCACCATCATCTTCCTGCCAAATGAGAGTTTTTTCCCGAATAGTATGCTGAATGCATTGTCAAAGAACGCCCTTGCATTCCCATAGCACCATCTCATCTGCTGCTTGATAAATCCTTCAAAGGTTTCAGGCACCTCGCTTTGGGTCTCAAAATCAAGGTATACGGAATCCCATCCTTTCAGCAATAGGTTTATCGTCAAGTCTGAGTCTTCTGTCAGGCTCTCGGCATTCCATCCTCCTGCTTCCAGGAATGCAGATCTTCTTATTGCCCCTGCAGTGCCGCAAAAAAACACGCAACCAATCCTGTTGTTTATCGGCATTATTATTGAATGGTATATAGTAAGCAGGTACGCTCCAAATCTCGTAATGAGGTTTTTGTCCTTGTTGTAGAAGCCCTGGCCAGCCTGCACTATGGCCACTTTTGGGTCAGAAAACGGCCTTACAATTTTTTTAAGAAAATCTTTTTCTGGGATCCAGTCAGCGTCAAATATCACTATGATATCTCCTTTGGAAATTTTCATTGCATTTTGCAGCGCTCCTGCTTTGAAATTCTCCCTGTTATTCCTGTGCAGGTACTTAACTAAAGACGGGTTCTCGGCAGCATGCCTTTTCAGCGCCTGCCTTGTTTTGGCATTTGTGCTGTCATCAACTATTATTATCTCATATTTTTCCTTTGGATAGTCGAAGCCTAGGCATTGATTGACGCACCTGTCTGCAACCGGGTCATTGTAAGCAGGTATCTGAACGCTGATAAACGGAAGCTCCTTCAGCTTTTTGTAACGCTTGCCTTCCTTATAGATGAACAGGTTCGCAAAAGAAAGGAAAATGAAGAGTATGGAGAAGAATATTATTGGCATGAGTGTCAGGTTATACAAAAACAGCGTTAATTCGTGCGGCGTCATTTTAGTTTCCTATTGTGTACTCGTGCTCCCTTACGGCTTGCCTGAATTTTGCATAGCTTGGAACACCGTCAATTACTATATTGGACCTGCCATTTAGCCCTATGTAAAACCTCGGGCTTATCCCCACAATCCCAAAGTTTTCAACCTCGGCAGCATCCATCTTTATATCTTTCATATCCGGATTATTAATGCATTCGTCAAATTCTTTTTTTGAAATTTTGTGTTTGTCCAAAAGGCTTCTTATGCCGTCATTCTGCACATTTAACCTGAGTGCATCAAAATAAAGCCCATAAAATGCTTCACTATTCAGCGAAGATACGCATAGCAAGCTTGCAGCATATATAAACTTATTATTTTTGGCTGCTATGTCATCATTAGTAATGTAATATTTAGCGTAGAATTTGGCTTTTCCTGTGCTTACATAATCTTTATCAAATCCAGGGAACACATCAAGCATGAATTCCCTTGAAGACTCTGAGCCAGGGTCCAAAAATCCTGTCACAGTTATGCTTGCATTTCCGTCTCCATAATAGCTGCGGCCATAAATTGAAGGCGCTGATACATATAGCCCATAAAAGTTATTTGGGGATGGCTTTAGGCCCTCCTTTATTATTTTGTTGTTTGCGTACCCTTTTTTATAAAAACCATAAATATTGGCGGTTGAAAATATTAGGAATATAACCAGCAATAAGGCTGGAAAGATTGCTTTATTTTTTCTTTTCTTAGCTGCCATTGCCGCCACTTCTCCTTGGAAAGTTCATCAGTTCCTGTGCAGTGAATAGCCTGCCCTGAAAGACTTTATCATTTATTATTATGGCTGGGACTGAATTTATGCCGTAATAGCTCTTAAGGTTTTTGGTGATTGTTTCTTCTGAATTGAAATCTACCGGGAACATGATAAGATCGCTGCTGCTGGCCAGTATTTTCTTGTTTAACTGGTCTATCTGCTGCCCCTGCTGCACACATAAAGGGCAGTCATTGGCATAGAAATAAAGCCCGTGTGCTATATTTATGTTGCACTTGTTGTACTGGGTTCTTGCTATAATCCATGTCCTGATTGAAAGGTGCTCGTATTGCTGTTTCAGCAGCAGGTACTCTTCTGAGGCTATGTTTTTTTCGTAATCCTCAATTCTGTAAGGAAGCTTGCTCCAGTAATAACGCAGCTGCCTGATCATCTCATCGCGGGATATGTTCAGGAAATCGCACACTTGCGCTTGGCCAAGCGTCTCAATAAAAGTCTGCTCCAGCTGCATGTTTTTAAGGTTAGCATCGAGAAACTGGACATAGCTTTGAAGTGATCCGAGAGAGCTTTCAGTCTCTTTTTTGAAGATTTGGATGTCCTGCTTGGTCTCTTCCTTGACAAACTTGTTTGCATACAGGCCGCTGAGCACTCCAGCCAGATAAAGCACTATTGAAAGGATTATGGTAAAGATAATTATCTTTCTTCTCATTTTGTAAAATTTTCCTGCTGCCATCAGTACCTCTGGCCTATTGATGTTCTTTTTACATGCTCATGCCTATAAGACCTTATTCCAATAACGAAGAGAAATAGGCTCCAAACAAGAAGCGAAAATTGCCCATAGGGCACCCAACCGAAAAGCAAAAACGGGGATAATGAGCAAAGCGTGATTTTCAGGAAATCAGCAAATTTTATTTTAGGAAAAAATGGCTTTGCAATGGCGCTTACAGCAAATACCCCAAATGTCCCGATAAAAATATACAAAAATATTATTGATGTTGAGACGCCCATGGAATAATTAATCATCCTGAGATAGTTCACATCCAGGCTAAGCGCTATGTCCAGGTAAATTGTCTTAATAACTGAAAGGACCAGATTTGCCAATCCTGCGGCTACTGCAACTGCTGCCAGCATCAGCATGTAATATCCAACACATTCCTCAAGTGAAGTTTTGCCTAGGCTGCTGAATTCCTTTTCGGGATTTGAAAGTATTTTCAACCCTTTTCTGATGTATTGCCTTATCAGTTTCATATTGGCTGCCGAATAGGAAATGGCAATATAAAGTTTTCTAATGCCAGAAAAGATTATAAGCAGATTGAAAGTTCTTATTTTTATGGAAGATTCTAGGATACCTACAGGCAGCAAGATAATTGATGCAATGCTTGAAGGAGGCTATGAAAGAGGTATAGTCACTACAATATACGGGCCTGCCGGCTCAGGCAAGACGGTTCTCTGCCTTCTTTGCTCAATCAACATGTCGAGGATGGGAAAAAAGGTGATTTATGTCGATACCGAAGGCGGCTTCTCAGTTGAGCGCGTCAGGCAGATCTGCGCGCATATCTCCCAGGATTACAGAAAAATCCTTGAGAATATTATATTTCTTAAGCCAACAAGCTTTGAAGAGCAGAAAAGCTCATTTGAAAAGCTGAAAGACATCGTTAATGACAAGATAGGGATGATAATAGTAGATACTATAGCCATGCTTTACAGGCTTGAGCTTGGGCAGAATGAGGAAATACAGGAAACCAACAGGGAATTGGGAAGGCAGATTTCGTTCCTGACAGAAATCGCAAGGAAAAGCAGGATTCCTGTGATTCTGACAAGCCACGTTTATACTGATTTTGACAACAGGGGCAAGGTGCATATCTTGGGAGGGGACATTTTGAAGTACAGCAGCAAATGCCTCCTGGAGCTGCAGATAACGCCAAGCAACAACAGAAAGCTGGTGATAAGAAAGCACAGGTCAATAAAGGATGAAAAGGAATTGCTGCTGAAGATTGTTGAAGGGGGCGTGATAGGGACTGCTGAAAGAGATGGATGAATGCAAGGGAATTAAATTTAGATGAAAAAAGAAAAACTGGAAAAAATAGACTGGCAGAGGATAGGCAAGCTATTTGAATGGTTCAATGATTATAAAAATCCTGAATTAAGGGAGCAATTTAAAGACAACCTGAGAGAATTTTCCAAAGATAAAAGATTCCTGAAAAAAATTGGAGTGAGATATTTAGGTGAAGGGGATATAAAGGATATTACAAATTACCTTGCAAGAACAGAGTCAAGAAGGAACTTTGTCAAAGGCGCGGCAGCTGCAGCTATTCTTGCTGCAGCCGGAATCACAAAAGACCATGATCAGCCAATAAAAAAAGATAAGCCTTATCAATCAAATTACAATGGAAGATTGCCTGTCAAGGGAGTAAATTATGATGTTGGCAGAAGGCCTTCACCTATATCCGATACAAGGCCTGAGCTTGATAGGTCAATTATGGAAAGGGAGCTTAATGTCATAAAAAACAGCTTGAAATGCAATGCAGTCAGGATATACGGAGAAGACATAAACAGGCTGGTGGAATGCTCAAATGAAGGCGTTCAGGCAAAATATATCCTGGATTTGCTGAATATTTATGCTGCAGGAGGGATGTATGCGGCCTTTGTATATACTTTTGTCGAGCCGGGCTATACACATGACGATAAAAATCCAAAACATGACCTGGACATGGCAAGCTTCAATATCATCAAAGTTTATCCGAAGGAGCATCCGAAATCCTACTGGGATGGGCACATTATTCCAAAAAAATCATTTGAAGCTATAGCTGAATTCTACGCCAGTCATTGATTGATTTTTTAACAAAACGAAGGACGTCAAAACCTTTTTAAACACTTATATATAATCCTTGATTATGGGGGTCAGTAAGGTTAAAGAGCTTCTCGACATCAAAAAAGAGGCTTCTAGTGACAAGGCTGCTTCCGAATTGCAGCACAAGAAAGGAAAGTTGACTGCAAGAGAAAGGCTGAAGTATCTTCTAGATGCTGATTCTTTTGTAGAGCTTGATGCCCTTGTGGAATTGCAGAGCAAGGAGCTTGAAGCCAAAAAGAAGGCAGGTGATGGTGTCATTGTCGGCCATGGCAAGATAAGCAAAAGGCCAGTTTATGTCTATGCCCAGGATTTTTCCTTCATGGGCGGCTCGATGGGAGAGATGCACAACAGGAAAATAGCCCATGTCATGGAGCTGGCGCTGAAAACAGGATGCCCATGCATTGGGCTGCTTGACTCCGGGGGAGCAAGAATCCAGGAAGGGGTTGCTGCGCTCGACACAGGAGGAAAGATATTTCAGCTAAACACTTTGTCTTCGGGAGTTGTGCCTCAGATATCTGCTATTATGGGACCTTGCGCCGGAATCGCTGTTTATTCCCCTGCCTTGACAGACTTCATTTTGATGGTAAGGAAAACCAGCTACATGTTCATCACAGGGCCTGAAGTTATAAAGAATGTCACAGGCGAATCTATTGATTTTGAAGGGCTTGGAGGCTCTTCTGCCCATTCAGAAAAAAGCGGGGTTGCGCATTTTGCCGCAGATGATGAAAAGGAATGCCTTGATATGATAAAGGCTTTGTTAAGCTATCTTCCCCAGAATAATCTTGAAAACCCCACTTATTATGCCGCTGATTCGATGCGGGAGACAAAAAAGCTTGAATCAATTGTTCCTGAAGATCCAAAAAAGACTTATGACATCAAAGAAGCCATTTCAGAGATTTTTGACAGGAAAACATTTTTGGAAATTCATGCACATTATGCCCAAAATGCAGTTGTCGGGTTTGCAAGGCTAAACGGCCATGCTGTTGGCATTGTCGCGACGCAGCCTAAAGTTCTTGCGGGCTGCCTTGACATAAACTCGTCTGATAAGGTGTCAAGATTTGTGAGATTCTGCGATTGCTTTAATATCCCATTGGTAAATCTTGTTGATGTTACGGGCTACCTCCCAGGCACTTTTCAGGAGCATGGCGGAATCATTAGGCACGGCGCGAAGGTACTTTTTGCGTATTCAGAAGCAACTGTGCCTAAAATGTCGCTTGTATTAAGAAAGGCTTACGGAGGCGCATATATTGCACTTGTCTCGAAAGAGATGGGATTTGACAAGGTCATTGCATGGCCGAATGCAGAGATCGCAGTAATGGGTGCAGAGCAGGCCGTTGGGATCATTAACAGGGATGAAATTGCCAAAAACCCAAAGTCAAAGGCAGCTCTTGCTGGGCAGTACAGGGAAAGATTCCTCAACCCTTACGTTGCTGCAAAGCTGGGCAAAATCGATATGATAATTGAACCAAAGGAAACGAGGAATGCGCTTATAAAATGCCTTGAGATGCTTTTGTCTAAGAGGGAGAAAAGGCCTGCCAAAAAGCATGGAAATATGCCGTTATAATTTTTTGTTTAGAAAAAAATATTAAACCAAATGGAAGAGCTAATTGTCAAGGTTGACGGCAAGGAATACAAGGTTTTTGTAGAGGAAAATGAAGAAGGAAAAGTAATTGTGCACTGCGGCTCTGATGTTTATGAAGTTGAGACAAAAAAGGATGCAGAGCATTCTGCAATTGAAAGGCTGCATAGGAAATCAGGAGCGGAAGCAGGAAATGAGATAGTTGCGCCGTTGCCCGGAATAATTTATGATATAAAGTCCAAAGAAGGTGATAAATTAAAGCAGGGCCATGTTTTGTTCACGCTTATGGCAATGAAGATGGAAAATGAAGTCGCTGCTCCAAGGGATTGCATTGTCAAGGAAATTAAGGTCAAGAAGAATAGCAATGTCAATAGGGGAGATGTTTTGGCAGTGATTGAATAAATTTAAAAGGTGATTTCAAATGGAAAGAAGCAAGATAAAAGGAATGATTTTTGCTGCATTGTTTGCTGCACTTACAGGCGCGGTTGCGTGGTTTAAGATCCCTCTTCCTTTCACGCCCGTCCCTATTACTTTGCAGACCTTGATGGTTCTCCTGAGCGGAGCAGCCCTCGGCGCTTATTACGGCGCTTTGTCAATGATAGTTTACCTGATTCTAGGGGTAATTGGATTGCCTGTCTTTGCAGGCGGCTCTTCAGGAATTCCTGCGCTGCTTGGGCCTACCGGAGGCTATCTGCTCAGCTATCCTGTTGCAGCATTTGTGGTTGGGAAGATGATTGAAAAGAAAAACCTAAGCGCGTTCCTAAAATACTTTTCATTTGCTGCAGTGCTGGTTTTTGTCATGTTTGTATTTGTTGATTCTGCACTAAAAATAGGAATAATGAAGCTTGGAAAAGATGCCATGGTCAATGTACTAAGCCAGCAGCAGAGGGTTATCCTAATTGCGGTAAGCGCTGCTGTTTTGCTCGGGCTTTTATTCCTTGTATATTACTCAAAAAAATCAAAGTCATTTTCCTTGGACACCATTCTTGCCATGTTCGCAGGCACTTTGATAATTTATTTAATGGGCTCAATTCAAGGGAAATTCGTAACAGGGTTGCCTTGGAGCGCTGTATTTGTTGGATGGGTTTTGCCGTTCATTATAGGCGACACACTAAAGCTGCTGCTTGCAGCCTGGATATCAAAAAACATTGATGTTGGCAGATATATGCAATGAAACCTAAGCTCATTTTGCTGGATATTTTCTCCTATAGCTGCATGAACTGCATGAGGTCTTTGGAGTTTATTAAAAGCCTGGACAGTGCATATAAGGGATCCGGCTTAGGGGCTGTTCTTGTGCACCCTCCTGAGTGGAAGTTTGAGAAAAATGGAATGAATATATCTGCTGCAATAAAACGCTATAATATCAAGTTTCCAATCATTATTGACCGGAATAAAAAGATAATCAGAAAATTTGGAATAAATTTCTGGCCGGCTCAGATTCTGGTTAATGGCAGGAAAATCATTTACAGGCATATAGGTGAAGGCAGCTATAAAAATCTGGAAAGGCTCATAGCAAAGTCCCTTGGAATAATATCAAAAAAAATATTTGCAAAAGAGCCAAATTATAGCAAATACCAAACCGTATATTGCGGAAAAAGAAAAAAAGGAAGAATAGAAAGGCTAAACAAGAATCTGAAATTCGGGGTTGTTTATTCTGATGGAAATTGCAGCCAAAAAGAGGAATTTTTGAAGCTATTTCAAGACTCTCCTGTTACCATATTGGCTAAAGGAAAAGCGGTTAATTTTGTAGCACAATCCTTTAATAAAAGGCCGGTTAGTTTGAATATAAAAATAAATAACAAAAGCAAGAAAGTGTTATCTGTTGGCATGCCGCGATTATATAAGATTGCAAAGCTAGATAAGAGAAAGAAAAATAAATTAACAATAACGCCAAGATCAGATATGGCAGTTTATTCATTTTCGTTCCAATGATACAGGCAAAAAATGTTTATTTCAAGTACGAGGATGAGCTTATCCTGAAAAATATAAGCCTTGAAATATATGAAGGCAGCTTCACCGCAATAATAGGCGCAAACGGCTCTGGAAAAACAACCTTGGCAAAGCATTTCAATGCCATTCTTCTGCCTGCAAAAGGCGATGTCCTTGTTGATGGAATCAGCACAAGAAAAGACGAGCTTAATGCAAGAAAAAACATAGGCTTTGTATTCCAGAATTTTGAGGACCAGATTGTTTACTCGACTATTGAGGAGGATGTGGCATTCGGGCTTGAAAATCTTGGGCTGGAGCAGGATAAAATAAAAAGAAGGGCTGCAGATACTCTGAAAAGGCTAAGCATATCGCACCTCGCAAAAAGAAATGTCAATACTTTGTCGCTTGGGCAGAAGCAGCTTGCTGCATTAAGCGGAGTGCTTGCCATGAAGCCAAGGTGCATAGTTTTCGATGAGCCAACTACAATGCTTGATTCCAGAAACAAGAAGAGTATAATGGGAATTATCAAGGAATTAAATAAAAAGGATAAAATAACAGTAATATTAGTGACAAACGTGCTTGATGATTTAAAATATGTGAATAATGTTGTTGTGCTAAAAGAAGGCAGGACTATATTCAACGATAAAAAATCAAAATTGAATAATAAAATTCTGAAAGTGGCGGGGTTATATGATTAAGCGCTTGACAATAGGCCAGTACAGGGAAAGATATTCCTTCATTCACGGGCTTGACGCGAGAATCAAGATTTTTTACGTGGTAGTCTTGGGATTTCTGTCATTCAGGCTGAAATTCGGCCTTGAAATGCTTATTTTTTCCCTGTTTGTTTTTGGCTTGGTATATTCTGCAAAGATGCGGCTTGGAGAGCTGAGCAAAAACCTAAGGCCATTCTATTCTGTTTTCATTTTTCTGGTTGTTATGTATCTGATATTTTCAAGAAGCCAGATTGAAAAAGGAATGATTTATTTATGGCGCTTTTTGATGCTTATAATAATCTCGCTTGCATTGACTTTTACAACCACGATAATGGATTTAATAGCTGCAGTTGAATTCTTTTCAAAGCCGCTGAAGGTTTTTGGAGTGAAATCAAGAAATGTAGCGCTTATGGTTTCTGCAGCTGTGAGGTTCATCCCTGTGATGTTCATCAATTTTGAAAGGTCAAGGGAGGCAATGTCATCAAGGCTTGCAGACTTTCGCAGGATCAGGCATATAAAAGTCGTTGTTTTGCTTATGCTTCAAAAAATGCTCAAGTCCGCTTCCTGCTTGAGCGATGCGGTGTATGCCAGGCTCTATGATGAGAATATGGAAATCAATAAAATGCCGAAATTAAAAATAAACGACTATATCTCTATGGTGGCCGTGGCTGCCTTTGCTGTTATTATTTACTAGCATTTCTCTGCCCGAACAGGATGCTGGCAAGTATGTTAAGCATCCATGCCTGGAACACATTGATCCTGTACAGGCTCCCAAATACAAAATTCCAGAGCCACATTACAGGAAACGCAAGAATTAAGCCGACTAATGCGCTGATCACAATTATCAGAAGGATTGCATAGCCTGTGTCTATAAGCTTCCTAAGGATTGGTATATTCCTGATTATGGACATTAATTTGGGTAAATCGCGGGTTTTTTTAAAGGTTGCGGGAGAATAAATATAAACAACCTGTCCATGCTATAATGCCATGCACAAAATCGAGCATCGCGTGATTTACGGAGACACTGATGCAGGCGGTGTTGTCTATTATGCAAATTACTTCAGGTGGTTTGAAAGCGGTAGAAGAGAGCTGTTCAGGAACCTTGGCATTGATTATAAGCTACTCCATGAAAAAGAGATAGTAAGCCCTGTCGTGGAATCGCACTGCAATTATTTCCATCCGGCAAAGTATGATGATATTGTAATTATTGAGACGAAAATCGCCGATATCAAAGAGAAAAGTGTAAAGTTTGAAAACATGGTTTTCAGGAAAAAGGGCAAAAAGCTGCTTGCATCAGGCTACACCATTAATGTTTTCGTTGATGCAAAAAAGATGAAGTCCATCAAAATACCTGAAGATGTGAGGAAAAGGCTAAAGGTTGGCTAGTATCTTATATGAACATCCCCCTCAATGATTTTTATGGTTTTCTTATTATTTAGCTTAAGCAATAAGCTGCAGTCTTCGGCAACTCCAACTGCCTGTCCGTAAAGAACTTTCTTTTTGCCCGTTGTAACTTTTATATTTTTATTGAGGGTATCGCAATTCTCTTTCCATATTTCCAAAATTCCGTTAAATTTATTTTTATCATATATCTTTTCATAGATATTGCTAAATTCTTCTAAAATTAGTAATGATATTTTCTTGATGGCATATGTTTCGTTTTTAATCAGTTTTAGCGAAGTTGCAATATTTTTAATATCTTCAGGGAATTTATCTTGATTGACATTCAGCCCGATTCCTACAACAACGTGATTTTCTTTTCCAAAAATGCCTTCTGTCAGAATCCCGCATAGCTTTTTGCCTTTGTAATGAACGTCATTTGGCCATTTTATTTTTACATTTATTCCTGTGATTTTTTTAATTGCATTTACGACTGAAACAGCAGCCGCAAAAGTGAGGTATTGGAGATGTTGAGCATTTTTCGGCTTTAACAAAACCGACATCCACAAGCCGCCTTTCGAGGAATGCCACTTCCTTTTGAATCTGCCCCTTCCTCTTGTTTGGACATCTGAAATAATGACTGCGCTGCTTAACCCTTTTTTGGCAAATTCTTTGGCCTTGTCCTGGGTCGAGGTTAAGGAGTTGAAATGAAAGAGTTTGTAATTCATTTTGATTTATTTATGAAAATATCAATAATTTAAATCTATTCCTCAAACATTCCTTCGTTCATCGCTTCCTGCCTTGCGGCCATTATCCAGGGATTAACCTTTCCATTGCCGTTGATTAATTGCTGATTATTTGCAAGATATTTTGCAACCGCTGTTGTTACAATCAAAACCTTTTTTTCCTTCGTCAGTGCCTCTTTCTGCGGCTTCATGCCTTTCAGCTCTTCCATGATGCTGTTGTTTTCTATGAATGATGTTGTCACATTGCCCCTTAAGAACTGCCTCTTGCTAAGGGCTGATTGGTGGAAAGGAATTGTTGTCTTGACTCCGTCAATTACAAACTCGCCTAATGCCCTTTTCATTCTTGCAACTGCCTCATGCCTTGTGCTTCCCTGGCAGATAAGCAAGGCAACTAAGGAATCAAATTGCGGCAGGATTTGGCAGCCGGAATAGCATGAACTGCTTATCCTTATGCCAGGACCGCCTGGGGGAAGGTAATTTACAATTGTGCCTGGAGAAGGTGCAAACTCATTTGACGGGTCTTCTGCATTTATTCTGCATTCTATTGCATGGCTGCTCACTTTAATGTCTTCCTGCCTGTAAGCCAGCTTGGCCCCTTCAGCAAGCTTAATCTGCTCCTTAACAAGATCAATGCCTGTTACCATTTCTGTAACCCCATGCTCAACCTGTATTCTTGTATTCATCTCGATAAAAAAGAAATTTCTGTTTTTGTCAAGCAAAAATTCAACTGTTCCCGCACCTTCATACCCAATTGCCTTGACAGCCTCAACAGCCGCATTCCCCATTCTTTCCCGAAGCTCATTGTCAAGCGCAGGGCTTGGAGCCTCTTCAACAAGTTTTTGGTGCCTTCTTTGTATGCTGCAGTCCCTTTCCCAAAGATGGATAGCATTGCCATGCCTGTCAGCCAGAATCTGAAACTCTATGTGCCTCGGCTCTTCGAGGTATCTTTCAATGTATAACGAGCCGTCTCCAAAGGCATTTATTGCCTCGTTATAAGCACTATCGTAAGCATCAAAAATGTCTTCTTCCTTTGTAATGATCCTCATACCCTTTCCGCCTCCGCCGGCTGATGCCTTTAGCATGACTGGAAACCCGATTCTTCTTGCTATGTCCAAAGCGTGCTTCCTGCTCCTTAGGTCCTGCCGTAAGCCTTCTATAATAGGGACATTTGCCCTGTCCATTGCATTTTTAGCTTCTACCTTGTCACCTAGCTTTTCAATCATTTTTGATGAAGGGCCAATAAACTTGATGCCTTTTTTCTCGCATAATCTTGCGAATTTCGGATTTTGGGAGAGAAATCCATAGCCTGGGTGAATAGCGTCGCATCCTGCCTCTATGGATATTTTCAGGATTTTTTTAATGTTGAGGTAGTTTTTTGGCTTTCCTATGTTGTATGCCCTGTCTGCAAACTTTACAGCCAAGGAATCTTTTTCATCATCTGCATAAATAACAGCGCTTTCGATTCCCAATTCTCTGCATGCCCTTATGACACGCAAAGCTATTTCTCCCCTATTTGCTATCAGAATTCTCTTAAAGCGGCCATTGCCCGTGGGTTTTTTATCGCTTCTGTTGATTCCAAATCCGTTGGTTAGCGCTTCCAGAAAGGATTTGCCTGAAGGATGATTTAATATATGGTCAACGTGAGACTCATCAACATGAGGCAGTCTTTTTATGACACTAGTTGTTATAAAGCTGCCAACATCCCAATCCTTGGATAAATTGAAAAAGCTCCTGCCGGGATTAACTATATGCTGCCTAAACAGGCTTTCAAAGTATCTGTAAACTACCGGGAACCTTTCCTTTATTTTAATAAAGGATGCCTTGGAAAGTGAATAAACATGCTCCATAGGCATTAATGACTTATTCAATAGGTCAACAATATATTTCTGCCTTAAAGTAAGCTCAAGGCGCCCTTTCTTGCTTTTGAGCATAATCCATTATTTTCTTAACTTTTTATAAAGATTGCGCTGATTTTAGTGTAAAAACCATATAATAAAACAGATAGTTTAGAAAATCTATATCAGAGACCATTAGAGCAGAAAGGTATTTAAAGCGACAAAAGTTATAAAATCTGCCAAATGAGCCAATTCAATGAATTAAAAAATAAAGACGGGGAGATAGACAAAGAAAGGATAAAAAAGATAATTCCCTATAATGAGCATTTCCTTTTTATTGACAAAGTGCTCAGCCTGGAAGGAAATAAAATTGTGGCCATAAAAGATCTAAGTGGCAAAGAAGATTTCCTGAAAGGCCATTTTGTGGGGTTTCCGATAATGCCTGGTGCTTTGACTGTTGAAGGCATGGGCCAAGCTGGAACTTTGCTTGCGAGGGGCAATATCCCCAACCATAATGAAAAGGACGTTCTTGCTTATAGGCTTAAAGAAGTAAAATTTTCAGCGCCGATTTTCCCGCATGATACTATAAGGTTTGAAGTTGAATCGATAGCCCAAGATGAAAGAAGTGCAATAATGCAAGGCAAAGCTTTTGTTAAAGATGCATTAGTTGCAGAAGCCCTTATGATGCTTGCAATCGTAAACAGGCAAGAGTTTAGGTCAAAGTTTGGAAAGTAGCGGTGTTCTTGATGTACATTAAAGGCGTAGGCATGACAAAATTCGGGGCTCAGCAGGCTCCGAGCCAAGAACTTATTTACGAAGCTGTAAACGAGGCAGTGTATGATGCTGAGTGCAGCTTAGATGACATAGATGCGATAGTAATTTCCTCAATAGACTCTGAAAAGAACGGAGAGAGGCAAAGGCTTTTTCCTAATGTGGTGGCTAGCATTTTAAGAAAAAAAGTTCCTATGCTTAACCCTACAGCCGTTTGCGGTGGCGGAGGAGCCGCAATATGGACTGCAAACCGGCTTGATTATGGCACAATACTTGTTGTTGGGGTAGAGAAGCTCCTGACAACCACTACAATGCAGACCACTGATGAGATAATGATGGCTGCTGAAAGGATTTATGAGCAGGCTGAGGGAATGAATTTTCCTGCTGAAAACGCCCTTGTTGCGCAGCAGTACCT
This sequence comes from Candidatus Woesearchaeota archaeon, assembly GCA_016177615.1. Lineage (GTDB taxonomy): Archaea > Nanobdellota > Nanobdellia > Woesearchaeales > GW2011-AR4. The sequence goes on from JACOUX010000012.1 coordinate 94,524, forward strand.
ACTTAAATATGGGGCTACAAGCGATGATCTTGCTTTGGTGGCTTACAAGAACCACCAGAATGCCTACAATAATCCAAAGGCTAGGTTTTATAAAAAAGAAGTTACGTTAAAGCAGATCAAAAGCTCCCCTGTTGTTGCTTCTCCTTTGAGGCTTTTTGACTGCAGCTTGTCTGTCAACGGAGCTGCGGCAGCTATAATTACAAAAGAAAAAACGGATATTGAGATAGCCGGCTCCGCATTATGCACCGATAGGCTTTCTGCATTTGAAAGCGAGGACATGACTTCATGGGAAGCCTCAAGAAAAGCTGCAGAAGATGCCTATAAGCAGGCAGGGATAGGGCCAAAGGATATAAGCATTGCAGAGCTGCATGACGCTTTTACTTCTGTTGAGCTTATCTCCTATGAAGACTTGGGTTTTTGCAATAAAGGCGAGGCAAAGAATATGATAAGGAAAGGCATCACCAATATTGATGGGAAGCAAATGTATTTACTGTAAAGGCAGCATAATAAAGCAGAAGGGCTCAAGATTAAAGGTGATTGGCATAACCAAAGTTACTATTCCATCTCCTATGCATCCTATAATTCCTTATAACATCATTCTTCTTGAAGACGAATTTGGCAACAGGTTGCCAAAAAAAACAATGAGGGAGTTTAAAATAGGGGATAACTACATAGAGCAAAAGGCAAAAACTGATGAAGCTGTCTCTGTGGTCAAGATAAAATATGATATTTACGAAGCTATCAAAGAGTCTGTTGAGCTTCTTAACAGCTTTAAATTTGATAAAGATGATAAGATCCTAATCAAGCCGAGCATCATAGCTGCAGCATACCCGTATCAAACTGTTAACACTAATCCGGATTTCCTGAATGCACTGTTAATTCTTCTTCTCGAGTATGGAATAAAAAAAGAGAACATAATTGTTGCAGAACAGGCGTTAATAGGCTCAAATTCAATAGACTCTGCTTCCAAAGCAGGCATAATCGATGTATGCAAAAGGCACGGAATTGAATTCGCTGATATTTCAAAAGGTCCTTTTGAGGCAGTTGAATTTGATGGTTACCCATTCAAAATTTTCAAGGAAGCGTTGAAGAGAAAGCTGGTTAATGTTCCTGTAATGAAGACTAATTTTCAGATTGGAATCTCTGGAGCAATGGAGAACCTTTCAAGGCTCGCTGATGAGCAAACTCAAAGAAAAATGTACTATGATGGCATTACTAAGGCAATTCCAAAGCTGGCAAGGGCCATCAATGCATTTACAATAGCGGATGCAAGCAATGGCATGCAAGGCCAAGGCCCGCTTTCTTTGGGCGAGCCTGCTTTCCTTAACCTTGTGTTATCTGGCAAGAATGCTGCTGCGCTTGACAAGGTTTTTTGCAACATTGCAATGCTTCAAGCTCCTTTTTATGTTAATGCAAGCCTGCCGCTTAAAGAAATTGAAGTTGTTGGAAATGAAATAGATTCATTGAAATACCCGATAAAAGCTCCTGTGGCTGATGAAACTCCGCATCCTGACATCAAGGTTATTGACGGCAAAGCCTGCCCTGCATGCCTGAACCTGATGTATGGGCTTACATCAAGGCTTGTAGGGTTAAGGGGGGAGCAGATGAGCATAGTAATAGGCTCAATGATTACAGAAGATGTTTTGAAAGGCAAAGATAGGGTAATTGCGCTTGGCGATTGCTCTATAAGAAAACTGCAGGAGTTGAAGTTGGATAATATTGAGAAAATAAATGAAGATATGGACCATGTTGAGCAGCTTGTTCTGCTTAAGAAGCTCCTGACAACCAAAGGAGTGCCAAAGATTAGCTCCATAGACAAGGTTAAGTCAAAAATGCAGATGCTTCTTTCGAAGGTGGTTCGCTGATGTTCATCAAAGGAGTTGGCATGACAAAATTTGGAATGCAGGATGATAAAAGTCCTCATATGGTTTATGAATCAGTTATGGAAGCGCTTGATGATTCTGAGATATCCATGAACGATATAGATGCTGTTGTAATATCAAACAATGATATATTAAGCAATGGAGAGAGGCAAAGGCACAGCGCATCAATGGTAAGCAGCATGTTTCAGAAAAAGATGCCGATAATAGCTGTGCCGGCAGGATGTGCAGGCGGTGGAACAGCGCTTTGGGCTGCGGCCAATATCCAAAAGTCTGAAAATTACAGAAATATGCTTGTTATTGGATATGAAAAGATGGTTTCAAACCTAAGCAAAAGAGTAACAGATGAGATGCTTATGGGAACAGAAAGGATTTATGAGCAGGCTGAGGGAATGAATTTTCCTGCTGAAAACGCCCTTGTTGCGCAGCAATACATGCTCAGATATGGGGCTACAAGCGATGATCTTGCTTTGGTGGCTTACAAGAACCACCAGAATGCCTACAACAATCCAAAGGCTAGGTTTTATAAGAAACAAGTTTCAATTGACGACATCAAAAGCTCCCCTGTTGTTGCTTCTCCGCTAAAGCTTTTTGACTGCAGCATTCCGGCTAATGGTGCTGCGGCACTTGTATTGTCCAAAGACCCTAGCGATGTTGAATTAGTTGCTTCTGCATCGGAAAGCGATTACCTTGCACCTTTTGAACGGGACGACCTTATTTCATGGGAAGCCTCAAGAAAAGCTGCAGAAGATGCCTATAAGCAGGCAGGGATATGGCCAAAGGATATAAGCATTGCAGAGCTGCATGACGCTTTTACTTCTGTTGAGCTTATCTCCTATGAAGACTTGGGTTTTTGCAATAAAGGCGAGGCAAAGAATATGATAAGGAAAGGCATCACCAATATTGATGGGAAGC